>CAZLMY010000087.1:0-24055 GCA_964560845.1 uncultured Occallatibacter sp.
TTTATCAGGAAGCTTTTCTGAAGGCCTTCCGCTATATCGGGAATTTCCGGTTCGAATGCTCGTTCTACACATGGATCTACCGGATTGTGACCAACCTTTGCCTGGATCAGTTGCGCCGCCGCAAGACGCGCCGCGAAGACCATGCGGTGGTGATGGACCACTCCGGGGACGAGATCGATCTGCTGGCTTCGGTTTCAGACGACCGGGCATTTTCAAACCCGGCCAAGGAACTGGACCGGAAGGTCCTGGGACAAAGGATTCAACTGGCGCTCGGCAAGCTGACGCCGCGCGAACGCATGGTTTTTGAACTCAAGCACTACCAGGGACTCCGGTTGCGCACCATCGGAGAGATGTTGAACACCACGGAAGAGACCGCCAAGAACACTCTTTTTCGTGCGACGAAGAAGTTGAGAGCACAGTTGGCGGAATTGCGGTAGAGCGCCCCCAGGCAATTCCCAAACGGAATGCGGATTTCAGGGGCAAATGCAGGTTTTCGAGGCTGGAAGGACGTAGCGATGAATTGTGAACTGGCACGCGAGCGAATCGTGGCGGCAGCGTATGCTGAGCTTTCTGACGAGCTCACACATGAACTGGACCGGCACGTGGACGGCTGCCCGGACTGCCAAGCGGATCGGGAGCAATTGCAGGCGCTTAAGGTGCTTGCCGGGGCATTTCCGGTGCTTGAACCGGAGGCCAATCTGGTGGCGCGGTCGCGGCTGCGACTGGAAGAAGCCCTGGACCAAATCCCTCCCAAGCGCTGGTATGAACGTTTCGGTCAGCGCATTCTGAACAACTTTGCCAATATGCAGGCCGCACCGGTGGCCGCTTGCCTTTTGCTGCTTGTGGGAGCGGGAGCCGGCGGCCTGGGCGGCTACGAGCTGGCTCAAGGCCGGGTTGCACAAGCTGCAGCTCAAGCCTCCAACGCCGCTAAAGGACCAGCGGTAGCGCAGCCCCAAGCTACAGCCGCGGAAATTGCCAGCATTTCAAGCATCGTGCGTCAGCCCAACAGCAATGTGGTGGAGGTTCGTTATAACCAGGTTGTGCCGCAGCAGATTCAAGGGCCGATGGACGACCCGGCGATCCGCCAGTTGCTGATGCTGGCGAGTGAAAACGCTACCTCCGAAGGGGTGCGCGACGACTCGGTGGACCTGTTGGCGGCAGAGTGCCGCGCCGGCCACGGGTGCAAGGCTACGGGCATTCGCGATGCGTTGATGGTGGCGCTCCGCTACGACAAGAATGCCGGTGTCCGGGAAAAGGCTCTGAAGGGGCTGGAACCCTATGTGGCCGAAGATGTGCGTGTGCGCGATGCGGTGCTTGAAGCGCTGCTCAACGACTCAGATCCCCGCATTCGCAACGCGGCCGTCGGCATCCTGCAGCCGGTAGAGGCTGACACCAGTGTGCGCCAGGTGCTGCACACGGTGGCGTATTCCGACGACGATTCCCATATACGAACGGTTTCTCGCCAAGTACTGAGCCGGGTGCCGGAAATCCAATAAAGCACGAAGACCTTCCGCCTACCGCATCGTCAGATCAGAGTGCGGAGGCAGGGCGCAAGTATCGCAGGAGAGGAAGTCATGAACTACTTTTCGGGGCCGCATAACCGCTTGAGATTTGTTGTGTTGCTGGGTTTTGGGATGGGGCTGCTGCTGACGCCGCCCGGCGCCCGGGCGCAGTCGAACGAAATTGCGCAAATACTGCAAGGTCCGGCGGTTTTGTTGTTGCACTCCGGTTCGCAAGGGTACCTGGGAGTTGACCTGAGCGACGTGGACCAGGAAAAGGCTCAGTCGCTCAAGCTCAAGGAAGTGCGGGGCGCGGTCATCACCTTGATCGACCACGATGCTCCGGCCGGTCAGATCGGGCTCAAAGTCAACGACGTGGTGCTGGCCTTGAACGGCCAAACCATCGAGGGCTCCGAGCAACTGCGCAGAATGCTCAAGGAGATTCCCGCAGGTCGCAATGTGAGCCTGGTCATCAGTCGCGACGGCAATACCCAGACGCTGACGGTGCAACTGGCTGACCGGAAGGTAATCGAACACGACGTACGCACCAAGATCGGAAGTGGCGATATGTTCTCGCCTACGCCGGGAATGGGCATCCTTACCGGCGACGCATCGCTTCCCGGGCTGTTTCACATGCCCATCTTCGGAAGCAGTCTCAATGTGGGAGTCATGGTTGAGCCGCTTACCTCGCAAATGGCAGAATATCTGGGCGTTCCCAGCGGATTGATGGTGAAGCAGGTGGCGCGCAAGAGCGAAGCGGCTACGGCCGGACTCAAAGCTTTTGACATCATTCTCAAGGTCGGGCCGGACACCATTACCAACGTCTCCGGATGGGACCGCGCGCTTCGTTCCAACCAGGGCAAGCCGGTGCAGATCACCATCTTGCGCGACAAAAAGCAACAGGTCGTCACCTTGCAGGTGGATTCCAAACACAAGAGCTCGTTGGATGGAGAGTGTGTTTCCGGGTGCAGTTGCCCGTTGATGGCCGAGATCGATCCGGCGTTCGCGGCCGATGCGCAGGCTGCCGCCGATGCCCTTGCCGACCAGGCTCGTACCCTGTTTCAGACCATTGGCCCCCAACAGGCAGCGGAGCTTCGCAAGCAGGCCGAGAAGTTGCGCGAGGGCATCGCGAAACAGAACTTCAAGATCGACCAGAAGCAGTTGGACGAGTTCAAGCAGCAATTGGACCAGTGGCGGAAGAGTCTCAACCCGCAGGATTTCAAACCCGATTCCAAGCAGTTGGAAGAGCTTCGCCGCCAGATGGAGCAGTGGAAGCGCCAGATGGAAGAGTTGAAGGAACAGGAATTCGGCAACCGCGTCTAGGAGATGCGGCGTTTGCAGATGAAGTGGGCGCCACCGGGAATGCCGGTTGGCGCCCTTTGTTGTTTCCAGGTGCGGTGGAGGGGCATCCGACGAGCCGACAATCCTACGCAACCATGCAGTCTCTTTTCCTGCTTGATCCTGGAACGGTCGAGTGTGATTCAATGGAAAGGATGGCGATTCCCCGAAAAATGACGGTGCGCGGGCGGTGGTTGGCGGCTACGCGGAAGGTACGCGAGCTGGCCATGGTGGCCCGAGCCCTGGCCCACACTGGCCACCCGGTGCTGGCGCAGATTGTGCCGGCGCGGTTCTGTAACCTTTCCTGCGGCTATTGCAACGAATACGACAAGGTCTCGGAGCCTGTGCCTCTGGAAGAGATGTACCGCCGCATCGACCACCTGGGACGGCTGGGCACGGCCATGATCGGCATCTCCGGCGGAGAGCCCCTGACCCACCCGCATCTGGACGACATTATCTGCCGCATGCGCGGAACCGGCGCCATTGCCGGCATGATCACCAACGGCTACCTGCTGAACGTGGAGCGCATCGAGCGGCTCAACCGCGCCGGCCTCGACCACATGCAGATCTCCATCGACAACCTGGAGCCGGACGAAGTCTCCAAGAAGAGCCTGAAGGTGCTGGACAAGAAGCTGCAGATGCTCTCCCAGTACGCCGAATTCCACGTGAACATCAATTCCGTGGTCGGCGGAGGCTTCAAGAACCCCAACGATGCGCTGGTGATCGGAAGAAGGGCGCTGGAGCTGGGCTTCGAATCCACCATCGGCATCATTCACGATGGCAGCGGGCAACTGAAGCCGCTTCAGGGCGAAGAGGCCAAGGTCTACTTCGCCATGACCAACCGCAAGAAGACCAACTACGCCCAATTCGACAAGTTCCAGGCGGCCATTACGCAAGGGCTGCCGAACGACTGGCGCTGCCGGGCCGGCTCGCGTTATCTCTATATCTGCGAAGACGGGCTGGTGCACTATTGCAGCCAGCAGCGCGGATATCCGGGCGTGCCCATCGCCGACTACACCACCGCCGATGTGAAGCGGGAGTTTCTGACAGCCAAGAGCTGCTCTCCCAACTGCACCATCGGCTGCGTTCACCGCATCAGCTACATCGACCACTGGCGCGCTCCCCAGACCAGCACCATCTCCCCCGGGATGCAGGACGCGCATGAGCCGGTTCTGGTTCAGATCCAGCCCGCGGATTGAGCAAGGGATCCTGTCTTGATAAACAAACGGCGCGCCTCTTCCGGGACGCGCCGTTTGCCTTTGAGCTGCTTCTCAATTACGGTTTGACCACCAGCTTTTCACCCTTGTATTTCACTGTAGCGTCGGCCTTGCCGGTTTCAGCGATTCCCGTCCCGTGATCTACCCCGACCAGCACCACGCGGAAGGTCCGCTCCGTCAACATGCCAGGGAAACTTCCCTCCCGCGCGCCCAGAGTCAGCGCTTTAGCCGCATCGTCCCAATGCAGGGCGATGGTGGCGTGCACACCCTTTTCATAGCGGTAGCTGTCGTTCTCATCCTCATAGAGTGTGAAATCCCCATCCGCACCCGCATAGATGCGCAGTTCGATGGGGTCGGCGGGCTTCTGGGTCGTCCACTCCATGGCTGGGCCCATGGGCACAATCGACCCAGCCCGGACAAACAGGGGCAGCTTGTTCAGCGGGGCTTCCGCCTGAATGCGCATTTCGCCCTCCTGCTTCGCGCCGGTCCAGAAGTCGTACCAGGTGGCCTTGGGCAAATAGACAGACCGGCTGGTGGCGCCTTGCACGGTTACCGGGCTCACCAGGATCGATGGCCCGAACAGGTATTCGTCGCCGGTGTTCTGCGCATCGACATCGGTCCGCCAATCCATTACCAGGGGCCGCATCAGCGTGCCGTGGTTGTTGGTGACCTGCCATGCCTGGGAGTAGATATAGGGCATGAGCCGGTAGCGCAGCGTGTCGTAATCCACCAGGATCTTCTGCGCTTCCGGCCCGTACGACCACAGCTCGTTCTCGTCCGGATTGCGCGTGCCGTGCACCCGGAAGATGGGCGAGAAGGCGCCGAACTGGAACCAGCGCACAAACAGCTCCCGGAACTTGGGATCGTTGAGGTTGCCGCCGGATATGAAGCCGCCGATATCGGTGGTCCAGTAAGGCATGCCGGATATCGCGTAGTTCAGCCCTGCCGGAATCTGCCGCTGAAAGGTCGTCCAGTCGCTCAATACGTCGCCAGACCACGCCGTCACGCCGTAGCGCTGCGAACCGGCATAGGCCGAGCGCGAGAGGATGAAGACCCGCTTCTCGTCCGAAGCCGCCCGCTGGCCCTCCGACACGCCGCCGGCATGGAAATTGGGATACACGTTCGCATAGCGCGCGCCCGATCCGATATAGAGCTTGGCCGTCGTAAGGATGTTGTCTTCCCTACCCTCTGTCTCAGGCTCGTCGGTGTCGAGCCACCAGGCGTCCACACCCTTCTGGAACAGCGCCGCATTGGCGTTGGCCCAATACTGCTTCCTTGCATCGGGATTGGTGGGGTCGTAGAGCGCCTGGCCCACGGGGTGGTAGCTAGGCGCTACAGTCTTGGCCAGGAACCAGCCCTCGGTTTCGAATTCGTTGTACTCCGCCGTTCCCGGGCGGAAATAGGGCCAGATGGAGACCATGAGGTGAAAATGCTCGCTATGCAGAGTGTCGATGAGCCCCTGCGGGTTGGGATAGTTCGGATTCCACTTCATCTCGCCCATGGTGACCCACCAGAACCAGTCCTGGACGATGTTGTCCACCGGAATGTGCTCGGCACGATACTTGGCCGCCACGGTCTCCAGTTCCGCTTGCGACTGGTATTTGTTCTTGCACTGCCAGAAGCCGTAAGCCCAACGGCCAAACATGGGGACTTCCCCGGTCAGCTCGCGATAGCGGGCGACGATCTGGTCCGGTTCCGGCCCATAGATGAAGTAGTAATCCACGCGGTCCGCGACTTCCGCACTCAGATAAAGCATGTGCACAAAGCGGTTGTTCACCCGGCTGCGCGAAGGATTGTTCCAGAAAATGCCCCAGCCGTTGGTTGATACCAGCAGCGGGATGGCGATGTTGGTATTCTCCTGCGACAGGTCGACGGTCTCGCCGCGATAGTTCCACACGCCGGATTGGTGTTGCCCCAGGCCATAGAGACCCTCGTGCGATCCATAAATAGGAAAGAAGACCTCGGCATGAAATGTCTTCTCACCGTTCACTTCAACCGGCCTCAACGAGCGGTAGCCGTCGGTGGTCAGCGGCGTTCCGTGCATTTCCATCGGAGCCGGCGCCGTGGTCAACGGTCCCGTGGCTACTCTTCCTGTTCCCTGGCTGCCGCCCATTCCCAGGTAGTGCAGGGCGCCGGTTTCGCGCTCGATTACAGCCCTGAGCTTTGCCGTCGAAAGCGTCACGGTCTTTTCGTCGGAGGTGACTTCAAACGGAGCTCCGGCCCAGTCCTTCTTCGCCAAAACCCAATCGGAGGCGCGTTCCGGCGCTGCAACGCCAATGGGCGAATAGGTCACGTGCAGCACGTCGGCAGCGTTCACCGTCAACCGCAGCACTCCGTCTTTCTGCTGCACTTCCAGGCCGTCCGGCCGCTTTTCAAACTTCACAACGGGATTGGGCACGGTCCACTGCGCCATCGCTCCCAGCGATCCTGCTGCCATCATGCCCAGGCAAATGCCCCAAACTCCCCACCGCTTGATCAACGTTTTCTCCTCCAGAATCGCTTTACCAGCCCGAACCAGTCTACGCCACCAGGATTCCATCGAGATCACGACCTACAAAAGGTCTGCACCGGCACTGCACTTCCCCGCGATCACGGTTTACACTTCCAGTTACCAAAAAAAGGAAATCCCGATGCGAATTCAGTCGATCGTCTTGCGGTTTGTTCTGTTTGGTCTGGCGGCCTCTTCGGCGCTCCTGCTGCATGCCCAGTTTCAGCAGCCCACGGATGAAGAACTCAAGATGACGGCCGACCCCAAGGCCCCGGGTGCGGCCGCGGTCTACCTTTACCGGGAAGAAACCACCGACGACTCAATGCACTTCCACAGCTACTACGAGCGCATCAAGGTGCTGACGGAGAAGGGCAAGGAACTGGCGACCATTCATACGCCCTACGAGCACCGCGATTTCAAGGTAAGCGACATCAAGGGCCGCACCATCCACCCGGATGGGACCGTCATCCCCCTGACCACCAAGCCAACCGATCTGCTGGAAGAAAAGACCAATACCCGTCAAGTCAACGACATGGTGTTCACGCTGCCCAGCGTCGAAGTGGGCAGCATCCTGGAATACCGGCTGCAGATCCGCTACAACGACGACAAGGTCTCCGCGCCCACTTGGGAAATTCAGCAGCCTTACTTTGTCCACAAGGCCCACTACTTTTTCACTCCTTCATCCGGCCATGGGACGATCAGCAACGACCGGGGCCAGGTTCTCGACCGGCTCATGTGGATCACCTGCGGATTCCCGCTTCAATCGGTGATCCAGGACCAAAAGGGGCGCTTCAGCGTCGACCTCAACGATATTCCCGCCATCCCCAACGATGACTGGATGCCACCCTTGAACACCATCAAATGGCGGGCCGAGTTCTACTACACCTTCGCAACCTCCGGAGCCAATTTCTGGCAGTCGGAGGGCAAACGATGGGCCAAGGATGCCGATCGCTTTACCAACCCCACAGGCCTGCTGAAGAGCGCGGTAGACCAAATCGTCGCCCCCACCGACACTGAGGAGCAGAAAGCGCGCAAGCTCTATGCCGCGGTGTTGAAACTGGAAAACACGCGTTTCACCCGCAAGAAATCTGACGCGGAACGCAAGGCTGAAATGCTGAAGCCAGTCAAAGACGCCGAGGACGTCTGGAAGCAGCAGAGCGGATCGGATGACGACATTGCGCTTCTCTACATAGCCTTGGCTCGCGCTGCCGGTTTGAAGGCCTGGCCCATGCAGGTCGTGGACCGCAGCCGCGCTTTCTTCGATCCCAACTATCTCTCCACAAATCAGTTGAACGACTACATCGCCATCGTCGACCTGGGCGGGAAAGAGGTCTATCTCGACCCCGGCCAGAAGGTCTGCCCCTTCGGTACCCTGAACTGGAAGCACCAGAGCGCTTCGGGATTCAAGCTCACCGAGAAGGGAACGGTCCCTGCAACCACCCCTGCCGCCACTTACAGAGATGCTGCCACCCATCGCGTCGCCGATCTCACCATCGCCCCGGATGGCGGCGTCCAGGGCAGCGTTCGCTTCGTCATGACCGGTCCTGCTGCGATCCGCTGGCGCCAGATGGCCCTGGAGAACGACCTTGACGAGGTCAAGAAACAGTTCGACCGGTCGATCCGGGACGAAGTGCCCGTGGGCGTCTCGGCAACATTCGACCACTTCCTCGCTCTCGACGACTACGACATCAACTTGATCGCCGTCGCCAAGGTCAGTGGCAACATGGGCACCGCGACAGGCAAGCGCTTCTTCCTGCCGGGGCTTTTCTTCGAATCCCGCGCCACGCATCCTTTCGTCGCGCAAGACAAACGCACGTCGCCCATCGATCTCGAGTACGCCAAGATGGAAGACGACGATGTGACCTACCATCTGCCCGCCGGCTACACCATGGAGAGCGGTCCCAAGACCGCCAGTATCAGCTGGCCCAATAACGCCTTGTTGCGCATCGGTTCGACGGTGAAGGACGACCAGGTCACGGTGGTGCGCGCCCTGGCCCGCAACTTCTTCTTGCTCGATCCCAAAAGTTACAACGATTTGCACGATTTCTATCTGAAGGTAGCCGCAGCGGACCAGCAACCGTTAGTGCTGATTCGCAGTGCCGGCGCCAACGGGAACTGAAGTAACCTCAACCACCGGTCAGGTTCAGCGGCGCGCTCCTGATTCTCAACGCATTGGCGCCGATCTTCAGATAAAGGAAATCACTTTGCGAGTCTCCGTCATTCTGCGCAGTGCATCGCTGTTCGTTACGCTTGGCACCCCCTGCATGTTGCTGGCCCAGTTCCAGCAACCCACCCAGGAAGAACTCAAGATGACCGACGACCCCAAAGCGCCTGGCGCTGCGGCCGTCTACCTCAACTACGAAGAGACTACCGACGATTTGCACCATTTCTATAGCATTTACGCCCGAATCAAGATCCTCCAGGAAAAGGGCAAAGACCTTGCCACCGTTCAACTGCCCTACGTGCAGGATTTCTTCAAGATCGCCGATATCCAGGCCCGCACCATCCACGCAGACGGCACCGTGATTCCCCTCACCGGGAAACCGGAAGACCTCTTGATTGCCAAGAAAGGCGAATTGGAGTTCGGGCGAAAAGTCTTCAACCTGCCCAGCGTCGAAGTGGGCAGCATCCTCGAATTTCGATACCAGATTCACTACGACGACGGCCACTTCTCCGCTCCCTATTGGGAGATTCAGAGACCCTATTTTGTCCATCGGGCACACTACGAATTCACGCCCTCCGCAGGATTTCTCAGAAACGGCATTATCACCGGCTCGACAAACAACCTGGTGGACTCCAAAGGGCTCCTCATCACCTCGCTCATCTGGTGGAGCAAACTCCCCCCCGGTGCGGAGCTCAAGCAGGATGTCATCGGGCGCTACAAGATCGACCTCAGCGATATTCCTCCCAATCCGGACGAGCAGTGGATGCCGCCCATCCAGAGCTTTCTCTACAAGGTCATCTTTGCCTACTCTCCTTCCATAGGCCTGCAGAATTACTGGGTCTCCCAGACCCGGCAGTGGTCAAAAGATGTCGACCAATTCGCAGAGGCAACGAAACAGGTTCACGAGGCCGTGAACGGCTTGATCGCCCCCGGCGACATCGATCTCGAAAAAGCCCGCAAACTCTACAAAGCGGTTCAGGCGCTCGACAACACCGACTTCTCACGCAAGAAGGAAAAATCCGAGCTCAAGCAGCTCAACATCAAGACGGTGAAGCGTGCCGAGGACACCTGGACCCAGAAGAGCGGCTCCAGCGACGACATTGCCCTGCTCTACCTGGCCATGTTGCGCGCCGCCGGTCTGACGGCCTACGCCGCCCGGGTCGTTGACCGCGAAAAAGGCGTCTTCGATGCCGGACATCTCAACTTCAACCAGCTCGACGACAACATCGTCATTCTGGTCGCCGGCGGCCAGGAGATCCTGCTCGATCCGGGCGAGAAGATGTGCCCCTTCCAGACCTTGAGCTGGCGCCATTCGGGAGCTAGCGGCGTGCGCCAGAGTCCCAACGGGCACGATGCCATCACCACGCCATTTCTGAGTTTCAAGGCAAATACCCTTGTGCGCATCGGCGACCTCACGGTCGATGCGCATGGTGCGGCAACCGGTATTTTCCGTTTTGTCATGGCTGGCCAGGAGGCGTTGCACTGGCGCCAGGAATCCCTCAGAAACGATCTGGACGAAGTGAAAAGGGACTTTGACCGAACCCTGACGCCCACCGTCCCGGAGGGTGTCGAAGCCCACGTCGACCACTTCCTGGCTATGGACAATGCGGATTCCAACCTGATGGCAATCGTTGATGTCTCTGGCGTGCTGGGTAGCGCCACCTCAAAGCGCCTCATTCTTCCCGGCTTCTTCTTTGAAAGTCGCGGCCACCAGCCTTTCGTCGACCAGGAAAAGCGCATGGAACCGGTCGATATGCACTACGGAGAAGTGGTCACAGACCAGGTGGCCTACCATCTGCCCGACAGCCTGGGTGTTGAGGGCGCCCCTCAAGATGCAAAGACATCCTGGCCCGACAATGCGGTCCTGATCACCAAAACGCTGGCCGCGCCCGGCAGTGTCACCGTGGGACGTACGTTTGGCCGCTACTTTACCGTGATCCAACCCAAGGACTACCAGGATCTCCGCGGCTTCTACCAGAAAGTCGCCTCCGCCGACCAACAGCAACTTGTCCTCACCATTTCTCCAGCAGCGAAAGGCAATTGATCATGCGGTTTCATGTTGTTGCGAAGTACGCTCTCTCCTTTGTTGTGGTTGCCGGCTCAGCCCAGCTTCACGCCCAGTTTCAGGCCCCCACGCAGGATGAACTCAAGATGACCGCCGACCCCAAGGCACCGGGCGCTGCGGCCGTCTATCTGAACGTCCGCGAGGTCGACAACAACACACTGCATTTCGAGAGCTACTATGCCCGGATCAAGGTTCTCTCGGAGAAGGGAAAGGAGTTGGCCACCGTCCAACTGCCCTACCTCAAGGGCGGCGAGGTAACCGACATCCAGGCGCGCACCATCCACTCCGACGGCACCATCGTTCCCCTGGTTGGCAAACCGGCTGATTTGCTCATTACCAAAAAGGGGGACTTCGAATTCGAGCGCAAGGTCTTCACCCTCCCCAGCGTGGAAGTGGGCAGCATCCTGGAATACTACTTCCAGTTCCGCGACGACAGGTACATCTATTCGCCGCGCTGGGAGATCCAGCGGCCCTACTTCGTCCACCAGGCGCACTATCTGTTCACCCCTTACCGCGAAGACTTCAGTTTCCTCTGGTGGACCGTCCTGCCGCAGGGCATGAGCGTCAGCAAGGACGCTAGCGGGCGCTACGCCCTGGATATGACCGACATCCCCCCTGCACCGAGCGAAGAATGGATGCCTCCCATCGATAGCATCCTCTACAAGGTCGTCTTCTATTTCGGGATAGGATCGACCGTGGATGCTTATTGGGGCGATGCGATCAAAGGCTGGTCAAAAGATGTGGATCATTTTGCCGAGCCCTCCAAAGCAGTGCACCAGATTGTGGACGGTTTGATCGCGCCCGGCGACAGCGACGTCGACAAGGCGAAAAAGCTCTACAAAGCGGTCCAGGCGCTGGACAATACGAACTTCTCCCGCAAGAAAACCGAGTCCGAGCTGAAACAGCTCCACGAGAAGGAAGCCAAACGCGCTGAAGATACCTGGACCCAGAAGAGCGGCACTCGCGACGACATCGCCCTGCTCTATCTGGCCATGCTGCGCGCCGCCGGACTGAACGCATTCGCCATGAAGGTGGTGGACCGCGATCAGGGCATCTTTGCCCCAGGCTATTTCAACTTCAGCCAGCTCCACGACACCATTATCATTGCGACGCTGGGCGGCAAAGACGTCGTTCTCGATCCCGGCGAGAAGATGTGCCCCTTCCTCTCGACCCACTGGAAGCATTCTTTGGCCACCGGCGTTCGCCAAGGCGCGGCAGGCGGCGTGGCCACCTCTCCGATGCAGCTCTACTCTGAAAACAAGCTGGGCCGTTCCGGAGACATCACGCTTGACGACCATGGCGCCATCACCGGAGATCTTACTTTCACCCTTGCGGGACAGGATGCTCTTCGCTGGCGGCAGGCCGCCTTGGAGCAGGACTTGAGCGATGTGAAAAAGAAGTTCGATGTCTGGATAGGCGAATCGATTCCGGATGGCGTGGAAGCGCACGTCGACCACTTTCAAGGACTCGACGACCCGGATGCTCCCCTGACCGCCGTCGTCAAGGTGCAAGGCACTCTTGGAACCGCAACCGCAAAACGGGTGATGCTGCCGGGCTTCTTTTTCGAATCCCGCGGCCATGTTCCCTTCGTCGATCAGGACAAGCGCCAGCAGGCCGTCGACATGCACTACGGCGAGCAGATCAACGACCGTCTGGTCTACCATCTGCCGGCCGGCCTGAGCGTAGAAGGCACGCCGCAAGACACCAAGCTTCCCTGGACGGGCCACGCCATGCTCGTCACGCGGACAACCGTTGCCCCGGGCCAAATCACCGTGGTCCGCTCTCTGGCCCGCGCCTTCACTTTCTCAAAGCCGGACGAATACCAGGATCTCCGTGGCTTTTATCAAAAGGTCGCCGCAGCCGATCAACAGCAACTTGTGCTCACGATATCTCAAACAGCGAAAGGCAATTGATCTCGTTGAAGACGACGGGCCCGTTCTCATGCTCGAATAGAGGAACCAAGCCATGCAAACGCGAAACACGGTTTATCGAATGCTTTTTCTGGGGCTCCTGGCATTCCCTGTGCTGCTTCCGGCGCAGTTTCAGGCTCCGACCCCGGAAGAATTGAAGATGACGGCAGATCCAAGGGCGCCGGGAGCGGCCGCCGTTTATCTCAATGTCACCGAGATCACCAACCAGGAAGTGGGCTTTCAGAGTTACTACGCCCGGATCAAGATCCTTGCCGAAAAGGGACTCGAAACGGCCACTGTCGAGCTTCCTTACCAGAAGCGTCTCTATGAAGTGAGCGATATTCAAGGCCGCACGATTCAACCGGATGGAACCATCGTTTCATTGAAGGGAAAGCCCGCGGATCTGCTGAGAGAGAAAAGCAGGGACTATCAACTGGGAAAAAAGGTCTTCACCCTGCCCCAAGTCCAGGTAGGCAGCATCATCGAGTATTACTATCAGCTTCGTTTTGATGGGGCCTATGTGTTTCATGTGAAATGGGATATGCAGCACTCCTACCCGGTTCGCAGAGCGCACTACGTCTGTGTTGGTTGTGGCTACTTCAGCAACTGGGGCTTTTTGCCGCCCGGCGTGAGCGTATTCAAGGACAAGAATCAAAACCTTGCAGTCAACCTTGAAGACGTTCCCCCTGCCCCCGACTATGAGTGGATGCCACCGGTTTCGAGCCTCGTTTACAAATCCAGAATCTACTTCACGGAGGCCAACAGCGAGACGCAATTCTGGGCGGACGAGGGAAAAAGCTGGTCCAAAGCCGTCAATCAGTTTGTTGAGCCTTCAAAGGCTTTTCGTGAAACCGTCAACGGCCTGCTCGCCCCCGGCGACAGCGATCTGGACAAGGCGAAGAAGCTCTATAAGTCGGTGCAGTCGCTGGACAACACCGACTTCTCCCGGGAAAAGGGCGAATCGGAGCGGAAGCAACTGAAGCTGAAGGAAATCAAACGCGCCGAGGACGCGTGGACACAGAAAAGCGGCAACCGGCCTGAGATCGCGCTGCTCTACCTGTCCATGGTGCGTGCTGCCGGTCTCACAGCTTACGCCATGCACGTAGTCAATCGAGACCAGGGCGTCTTCTATCCAAAGTATCTGGATTCGGATCAGTTTGACGACACCATTGTGATCTTGGCAGTGGACGGCAAGGAGATTGTGCTCGACCCCGGCGAGAAGATGTGCCCCTTCCAAGCCTTGCACTGGAAACACTCGTACGCAACCGGATTGAGGCAAGGCGCCGCCGGAATCGGCCTTGCCACTTCGCTTCAGCAAGCCTACAGCGGCAACACCGTTCGGCGGGTTGCCGATTTGACGCTCGATACAAAGGGAGCGGTGGAAGGAAACATCCGTTTTTTCATGACCGGCCAGGAGGCTCTGTACTGGCGCCAAATAGCCCTCGAAAACGACGAGTCCGAGGTGAAGAAGCAATTCGACCTTTGGATTGAAAAAATGGTCCCCGAAGGGGTTCAGGCGCACATCGATCGGTTCGCGGCTCTGGACGACCCGGACGCGCCCTTGGTGGCGACGGTCAAGGTCGAGGGTGCGGCAGGAACGGCAACTTCAAAGCGCCTGATCGTTCCGGGCCTCTTCTTCCAGACGCGGGACAGCCATCCATTTGTGGACCAGGAGAAGCGTACGGTGCCCGTTGACATGCATTTCGGCGAACAGCTCAGTGACGAGGTCGTTTACCACCTGAATGCGGGACTCACCCTGGAGAACCTGCCCCAAGCCACCAAGGTTCCATGGGAAGGCCACGCAGTGCTGCTCACCAAGTTCGTCGCAGCTCCCGACCGGGTCACCGTTACCCGCACGCTGGCGCGCTCCTTCACTTTTGCGAACCTGGACGAATATCCAAATCTCCGCGGCTTTTATCAAAAAGTCGCCGCCGCCGACCAACAGCAACTTGTGCTCACGATATCTCAAGCAGCGAAAGGCAATTGATGAAGCCGCACCTCCGCAGTTTTCCGCTCCCTGTCGTTTTTGCCTCCTGCTGTCTGGCCTTCTTTGCTAGTGTCCCCGCAGCAGCCAGAGACAAGGCTCAGCCCGCCCCGCAATGGGCAGTGGACGCCGCTGCAACGCCTACTCCTGCCGATGCAAAAAGTGCCGATGCGGTCATCCTTTTCGACGAGTACCTGGTCACGGTCGATGAGAAGAGTCGCGCCGTGGAGCGGGAGCGCTATGCGATTCGCATTCTCAAGCCCCAGGGCCGGGGACACGCTCATTGCTCCGCTGCCTATGACGTGGATTCGAAGCTCAACTACTTCCACTCCTGGACCTTCACCGCCGACAACCGGCAGATTCAGGCCATGGAGTCGGATTTTACCGATCACGGCGCTTACGATTCGCCGATTCTGCAAATGACGGAGCGCATCCGTACAGTCGATCCCCCGGCGAGCGACCCCGGGGCGGTCGTCACCTGCGAGACCGAAACTCAGCTTCGTCCCTACATGAGCGAGGAACTCTGGCAGATTCAGGCCTCCATCCCCATCGTCAGCCAGGCCTTCGAACTGGCTTTGCCCGCCGGCGCTCATTTCTCAACCGCGTGGCACAGCTTTCCCGAAGTAAAGTCCACGGAACTACCCAACAGCCACCTGCGCTGGGAGATCAAGAACGTCCCCGCACTGGATCTGGAAAATATCCATGCCACTCCCGCCCGGAGTGCGCTTGAGGCCCGAGTATCCATTCAATGGGGCGACTCTGCCGTCAAGGGTGTCGACGCACAGTGGCGCGCCTTGGGACTTTGGATGGATCAGTTACAGATACATCGTCCCGATCCTTCGCCCGAAATCGTCGCCAAGGCCCAGGAACTCACAGCCGGCGCACCCGATCTCTACACCAAGCTGAGCCGCATCACCGATTACATCCAGAAGAACATTCGCTACTTCATCGTCATGCGCGGCATCGGCGGCTGGCAGGCTCATCCGGCTGCCGAAATCTATCGCAACCGCTACGGCGACTGCAAAGACAAGACCACCCTGCTGATTTCCATGCTGCAGGCCGTAGGAATCAACGCGCACTATTTCGCTGTCGATTCGCGACGCGGTTTCGTCGATCCGGCAGCCCCCTCGCGCTTTGGCGATCACATGATCACCGCTATCGAGTTGCCCGACGGCGACAGCGATCCGCGCTTGATGGCCCGGGTCAAAGCCGCTAACGGCAAGACTCTGCTGATCTTCGATCCTACCGACGAGAAAGACCCTGTCGGGCTGATCCGTGCCGACCTGCAAGGCGGCTGGGGCTACATCGGCAACGGTGCCGACAGCCAGGTGCTGCAGATGCCGGTGCTGGCTCCTGAGTCTGCCGGACTCAGCCGCAAAGGCTCCTTCACCCTCTCGGTCGATGGCGCCCTGGCCGGGGACGTTGTCGAAACATTTGTGGGCAATGACGCCAGCAACGAACGCTGGTTCATCAAAGACAACGACTCCAAAGAGCTTCGTGAGGGACTGGAAAAGTCCCTCGGATCCGACCTGCCCGGACTGGTTTTCAAAGGCTTCGAGTTCCACCAGGCAACGGAATTGGACAAGCCGCTAGGTCTCGACCTCCACTTTAGCGCAACCAATTACGCCCACCCCGCGGGAACCCTGTTGCTGCTCCGCCCTCGGGTGGTCGGTAGCCATGCCCGGACGGTGGCCGATGTCATGGAGGGCAAACCGCGCAAATACTCCATCGAAATGGGCCACCCCGGCCACTGGCGCGATAGCTTCGACATTGCGATCCCCGCCGGCTACGTGGTGGATGAAACCCCCGACCCGGTCAACGTCGACCTGGACTTTGCCAGCTACCACTCCTCGGTTTCGGCCAAGGGCAACCTGCTCCATTACGAACGCGACTATGTGGTCCGCCAGGTCGAGATTCCGCCCGCCAAAGCTGCTTCGTTTCGCATGCTTGAGAGCGCCATTCTCTCCGACGAGAAAGGCACCGCTGTTCTGAAGAGACAGTAATCTCGCACTCGGGCTTCGTGCACCGGCAACGAGCTCGATGAATTCAGAGGAAGGTTCGCGCACCTTTAGGGCCGTTCCGCAATTCACGTGCCCTTTGTAGCTTCGCGGAATGTGGCTTTTTCTTGAGGAGAATGCCACTTGAGGGCATTGCCTTCGGGGCACAGCAATTGCTGAGACGCTGTAGGCGGATGATTCTGAAGGTAAGTGCCCTTTGTTGGTGCCCGGAGGGGGACTTGAACCCCCACGACCTTGCGGTCTGCGGATTTTAAGTCCGCTGCGTCTGCCAATTTCGCCATCCGGGCAGGATTGGACCTCGTCTGTCGAATCGGCCATCCTTCTGCCGATGCTCGACTTCGAGATTATCTCGCCAGTCCCCTAGATGCTAACAAATATGCCCCTGCCGTGCCCAAATGTAGCAACTCCTTGTCCTCTGCCGGTACTGCCATCGCGTTTCTACGCATCTGGCTCGTATGCAGCGAGAGTGCCCCAGCCATGCCGCAAAAAGCCGGGCATGAATGGGGCACCGAGTTCCGGTATTTACGAGCCGTATCGACTACGACTCAGCGTTATTGGATGGAGAGGCCGCTGATCTTTGGCTGGTCGGCGGCGCCTGCGGTGAGGTTGACGACGATCTCCCCGTTGCTGTTGGCAGTGGCGGCGAACGTCTTTTGAACAGCGATGTTCTCGCCCCCTGCGGTGGCGACGATGTCGAAGTTGGTAAGCACCTGGGCGCCGTTGATGGAGACGTTGAACTGGCGCTGTCCTGCCGCGGTCCAGTAGATCTCGGCGAAGTAGAGGGTGACGGTGTGCGGGCTGCCCGGCGCGTAGCCCGAGTAGCCGCGGATGGTGTAGGTGGATGCGCCGTAGCGCTCGGACTGGAAGACCGCTTGCGGAGGCACGCTGCCGGTGATCTGAGCGGTGTTGATGGCGGCCGTGGTTGAAGCGGCTGTGCCGCCGGAGTAGTCGGTATCGGCCACAAAGTTGCCTGTGGCCGCGCCCCCCGCGTCGATGGAAAGCACGCCGAGGGGTTGATCGATGGCGATGCCGCTCACCTTGGCCTGATCCACGGCGCCGTTGGTGAATTGAATCGCGATCTGGCCGCTGCTGTTGGCTACGGCGCTGAAGTTCTCCTCAATGGCGATGTTCTGGCCACCGGAAGCGGCGAAGATATCGAAGTTGGTGAGCACCTGGGTGCCGTTGATGAACACGTTGAACTCGCGCTGGGCCGGAGCGGTCCAGTAGTTCTCCGCGAAGTAGAGGGTGACGGTGTGTGCGCTTCCCGCGGCATAACCGGGAAGGGTGTAGGTCATGGGGCCGTAGCGCTCGCTTTGGAAGACTGCTTGCGGCGGCGCGGGCAACGGAATCAGGCTGGTGTTGACGGCTGCCGTGCCGGTAGCCACGATGCCGCCGCTGAAGTCCTCGTCTGCCGCAAAGAGACCCGACGCCGCGCCACCGGCGTTGATGTAGAGTGCTGTGGGCGCGCTGTTGGAGGTGAAGTTTGCGGTGACTGACTGCGCCGCGCTCATGGTGACGATGCACGATCCGGTTCCCGAACATGCGCCGCTCCAGCCGGCAAAGGTGCTTCCGGAAGCTGCAACAGGCGTAAGGGTGACCGATGCGCCGCTGTTGAACGTGGAAGTGCAGGTTGCGCCGCAGTTGATGCCGGCAGGCGAAGAGGTGACAGTGCCTGTGCCGGTACCGGCGTCGGCAACCGTCAGAGTGTAGCTGGAGGGCGCAGCCGCATCGATGGCGATGCCGCTGACCATGGGATTCTGAGCGGCGCCTGGAGCGAATTGAATCACGATCTGGCCGCCGCTGTTGGCAGTGGTGGTAAAGCTTTGCTGCACGGCGTTGAACTGCCCGCCGGCCGCTGCGTAGACATCGTAGTTGGTCAGCACCTGCGTGGAGCCGATGCTGACGTTGAACTCGCGTTGACCCGCGCCCGTCACATAGTTCTCAACAAAGTAGAGGGTAACGGTGTGGGTGCTGCCGGCCGTGTAGCCGGGGATGGTGTAGGTGAAGGCGCCGGTGTTATAGCGCTGGCTTTGCAGAACCGTCTGCGGAGGCACGGCGCCGGTGAGCTTGGAGGTGCCCACGGTGTTGGTGTAGGTGGATGCGGTGCTTGCGCTAAAGTACTCGTCTGCGACCCAGGAGCCAGAAGCAGCGCCGCCCGCATCGATGTAAAGCGGTTGCGTGGGAAGCGTGAAGGTCGCGGTGACATTCTCGGCCGCGCTCATGGTGACGGCGCAAGCACCGGTGCCGGAGCACGCGCCGCCCCAGCCGGTGAATGTGCTGCCGGAGGCCGCCGCGGCGGTCAGGCTTACCGATGCGCCCGTGGTAAAGGCTGCGCTGCAGGTTGAGCCGCAGGCGATGCCGGCGGGAGACGAGGTAACCGTTCCTGAGCCTGTACCCAATTCAACGATGGTGAGGGGTTGAGTGAGGGAGGTGAAGGTTGCGGTGACATTCTCTGCCCCGCTCAGGGTGGTGGTGCAGGTTGCAGAAGTCCCGGAACATGCGCCGCTCCAGCCGGCAAAAGTGCTGCCGGAGGCCGCGTTGGCAGTCAGCGTCAGCACGGTTCCCGACGAGAACGTGGCACTGCAGGTTGCGCCGCAGCTGATGCCCGCTGGGGAAGACGTGATTGTGCCAGAACCTGAACCGGCCTTGGTGACTGTGAGGGCGGTGGTGCTGAAGGTGGCTGTGACCGATTCCGCAGCATTCATTGGAACCGTGCAGGTGGAAGTTCCCGTGCAAGCGCCGCTCCAACCGGTGAAACTGCTTCCGGAAGCAGGAGCAGCGGTCAATGTCACGGCGGTGCCGGTGGCAAAGGTAGCGCTGCAGATGGTGCCGCAGCTGATGCCCGCGGGCGCAGAAGTGACAGTGCCCGAGCCTGCGCCAGCCAGAGCTACCGACAAGGTCGGATTCTGGTCGATGGCGATGCCGCTGACGGTAGGGTTATCGGCAGCGCCGGCAGCGAAGACGATGGTGATGGTGCCGTTGCTGTCCGCGGTGATATTTGCGAGTTTCTCGTCGACAGCGATGTTGATGCCGCCCGCTGCTTTGAAGATGTCGAAGTTTGTCAGTTCCTGCACGCCGTTGATCGTCACATTGAACTCACGATCTCCCGCGGCTGTCCAGTAGGTCTCGGCAAAGTAGAGATCCACGGAGTGGGTGCTGTTGGGAACAAACCCGGGGATCGCGTAGGTCATGGCGCCATAGCGCTGACTTTGCAGCACATTTTGCGGCGGAATTGGAGCTGAGAGCAAAGACGTGCTGACCGCAGCGGTGCTGGTGGACACGGTGCCACCGGCATAGAACGAATCGGCGACCCAGTTGCCCGAGGCAGCGCCGCCCGCGTCGATGGAGATGGGGTCGGAAGTGACGCTGTAGGTTTCCGCATTCGTTGCCACTGCGGCTGATGTCTCCGCGCTTACAGTGTTGGCGCCTGCAATCGCGCCGCTAGGCACCGTTGCCGTAATCGAGGTCGCTGTCCAGGAGGTCACGGGCGCCGTGGTTGCGCCAAAGACGACCGTGCCCTGTGTGGACCCGAGATTGGTTCCGGTCAGGGTAAAGGAAGACCCGGCTGCTCCGTGCGCCGGCGAAATCGATGTAATTTGCGGTTGAACGCCATTCGGTACGATGTTTACCCAGAAGTTGTTCACCTGGAGCCCAGGGCCGCCAACCCAGATCTCGGTTCCGAATTCGACCGCGGTCAAGTACCAGGAAGACTGAATCTGCCCCCAGCCCAAGGCTGCCGTAAAGAAGTCGTTGAGGTTCAGCGCTTCGGTAAAGCCCCCCGCGGGGGTTGGGCCGTCGGAGTTGTTGCGCACGAAGCTGATCACCTGGCTTCCTACGCCATTGCTGCCGCAATTACTGCCACAATTACTGCTGTTGTAGCCGGTATATGCGGTCCAATTCTGACCGGTACTGTCGGTGAAGCTGTAGGTGGGGCCGCCGCCGATGGTGCCTGCGCTTCCGTTGTGCTGCACCCAGATCATCAGCTCCGTGCCCGTGGTGTTTTGCCCCGTAGGCGACCCGGCATAGGTGTTGAACCAGATGTCGTAAGCCATGTCGTTGTTGTAACCGGCGGGCTCAACCACATTCTCGCCGCTCAACACGTTGTACTTCGGGTTGCTCCCGGTAATACTGGTTACAGCCATCGGCAACTGGGTATTGGAAGTGTTGTTGCCTTGGAACGACCCATACAGAAAATCCGGATAGTCGGATGGCGTGTTCGTCGTGTTGTTGAAGGTGCCGCTCACATAATTAGAACTGGGACCAGCACCGGTTCCCGACAAAGAGCTGGGTGGAGCTGTGGTGGAGTTGGTGATCTGCACGCATTGAGCTACGTACGAAAAACTCGAGTTCCACTGATCGCCAAGGAAGATGTACTGGTTGTTGTTGCCGAGTAGGGGTTCCGGGGAGTTATTGCTGCCGCACACTAACTGCGCAGCGGATTTGGTCGATACACCGGTAATCAACAGGACGGCGGCGACGATTGTCGCCAGCATCCTGAGAGTAAATCGCTTCTTCATTCCTTCTCCTTAGCCTGAACATGACGGACAGTCATGCGTGGGAACTTTCGAATTGCGTTACCGTACAAAAAAATCGTGTTGCAAGCGGTGGAAGTCTGCGTCGCCCTTTGCTGTTACGGCCGAATCTGCCGAAGCGCTCTCGACTTCCACCAGAGGATCCGGGGAAATAGCCTTCCTTGGCTGACGATCGGGGTGTGAACTCTGCGGGTCTCTTGGCCCTGGCCTCAGGCCGCTCTTGCCGGCCTGGGGTCGCGCCCGCTACGATACCCCTTTTGCCAACTGCGCCACCTTATTCCTGCTTTTGAAACATGCGGAAGTTCAATCTTGTTGAATGCTGTTTCATGCCTCGGTGCTAAACACGTTCAAGTCTCTATGTTCTTGAAATAAGAGAGGATAGCGTGAATCAATCCCTTGGACGCCCGTCCATGTTGCAAAGCCTTGCATACGTTACGTATGATCCGGACTTGCGTTAAACGAAGCGCAAGCCAGGCCAAAACCATGCAGGACATTTCCGATTTGACTACCCGCGACGAGGAGCGCGCCGAACTCTCTACCGTCACTCTGGCTCTGGCAAAGTACCCTCGCCTAGTCGCATTGGCGCAGTACCTCGGAGAGATGACCTTCCAGGGCAAAAGCCATGAGGTCAATGAATACAACATCGCTACTGAGGTCTTCGGACGGTCCAAGACAGTCTTCAACGCCGGGGAAGACTCGATCGTGCGGGTCGAGACACACCGGTTGCGCAAGAAATTGAAAGAGTACTACGTCTCCAGGGGCAAGGATCACACCGTGCAGATGTCGATTCCTTCCGGGACCTACATTCCCGTCTTCTTGCACGTCGATCGGGAGGTTCCGGCTGAGACGCTCGCTGAGACGCTCCAGGATGCCCCCGACGCGTGCCCAGTGCCATCCATCGAGCCCCAGCTTTCTAAAGATGTACTCCCGCCTGGCGGCAGGGTGGTTGTGACTGGCCAATTGCCCCTATTTCTTAAGCGCCGCTGGCAGTTTCTGCTTTTGGCCGTTGTCCTGGTGTTGGCCGTTCTTGGGATCTACCGTGGCTTTCATGCAGCCGCAAGCACCAAATCCTTCAGTGCACAGCCAAGCCTGTCTCAGCCGCCTTCCGCGGGACAGTCCCTCTTGGCCGGTAGTGGTGCTCCGCCGATACGGTTGATTGCCGGATATTCAGGTAGCCCTCAGATCGACAGCTCCGGAGCGGTTTGGAAGGCAGACCAGTATTTTCACGGCGGCACCACCTGGGTCCGTCCCCTCGGCCCCATTGCAGGGACGAGCGATCCGATGCTCTTCAGGCAATGGCGCACCGGGGATTTTACCTACGACATCCCCGCCCCGGCGGGGGTCTATGAATTGCACCTCTACTTTGTGGCTTCGGAACGCGACGGCGACGAATTCGCCACCTTCACCGTCACCGTCAATGGCGCCAACGCCTTGTGGGGATTCGATGTGAAGACCGACGCATTGGGAGAGAATGTGGCCGACGAACGCATCTTCCGAGACGTATCTCCCGCCAAGGACGGCATCATTCATCTTGGTTTTGTGAGCCAGCGTGGCGTTCCCGTGCTCAACGCGCTCGAATTGTTGCCGGGGATTGCCCACAAGCAACTGCCCATCCGCCTGGTGACCCAACTGACGCCTTACACCGACCACGAGGGGAACCTGTGGCACTCCGACACGTTCTATCGAAATGGCAAGATGTCGGTTCAACCGCGGCAGGTTGAGGGTTCTCCCGACACAGGGCTCTATGCCGCCGAGCGTTATGGGAATTTCACCTATACCCTTCCGGTGGACCCTCGCGATCGCTATACATTGATTCTGCACTTTGCCGAGTTCTACTTTGGACCGACGGCTTCCGGAGCGGGTGGCGCCGGCGATCGGGTCTTTCGTGTTTTGTGCAATGGGACGACTCTTGAAGACAGCCTCGATGTTTTCAAAGCGGCAGGCAGCCTCCACCCGCTCATCCGGACCTATTCTCACCTGAAGCCCACCGCACAGGGGAAGTTGAATCTGACTTTTGAGCCGGTCGTGAACTACGCAACAGTTACCGCCATCGAGGTCCTGGACGAAACTCAATAGGGCCGCCCCACGGGTGTGCTCCAGAACGAAGCATCGCCCCAGCCAGAAGAGCCGAATGAGCGAATGACTGGAGCTTTTCCAACATGCCTGTCAGCGATCCCGCAGACCAATTGGAACTGCCTACTCCTTGCCGGTGTAAGTGACGCGCCAGACACTACGGGAGCCGTCGTCTGAGACGTAGAGCGATCCGTCACTGCCTGTTGCAACACCAACCGGACGCCCCCAGACCTGGCCGTCTTTGGTCACAAATCCAGTGAGAAAATCTTCGTAGCTTCCGTCGGCGCGGCCATTGTGCATGGGGATCCGGATGATTTCGTAACCGGCGCGTTTGGCGCGGTTCCAGGAACCGTGCTCGGCGGCGAAGGCATCACCATAATACTGTTTGGGAAATACGCCTGAAGCCGGGTAGAAAAGCATTTCCAGCGAGGCCATGTGGGGCTGGGCCAAGACATCGGGCGTGATGACCTTTGCCGCGAGGTCGACACGTTTGCAGTCTTTCGCCTGGTCGGCGGTTAGCGCCGCCGCTTGCGGATTGGGGCCCGTGCCATTGGCGCATGGCTTGGGAAGACGCGGGTCCTGGTGGCCTCCCATGTAATACCAGGGCCAGCCATAGAAGCCGTCTTCCTTGACCGAAGTCACATAGTCGGGCACAAGATGGTTGCCGAGGTCGTCTCGCTCATTAGTCGAGCACCAAAGCTCTCCAGTCGTCGGATTGATGGCTTCGCCAACGCAATTCCGCAGGCCGGAAGCGTAAACCTTGATGA
>CAZLMY010000088.1:0-23796 GCA_964560845.1 uncultured Occallatibacter sp.
ACCGGGAGAAGATCGGCCACAACCGCTGCCCCATTGTGGATACCTGGTGGCAGACGGAGACGGGAGCGATTCTGATTGCGCCGATTCCGGGCGCGGTGCCGGCCAAGCCAGGCTCGGCCACGCGGCCCTTCTTCGGCATTGAGCCGGAGGTGGTGAACAAGGAAGGCGAGCCGGTTCCGGCGGGAAGCGGCGGCCTGTTGGTGATTCGCAAACCGTGGCCCTCGATGGCGCGCACCGTCTACGGCGATCCCGAGCGCTATCGAAAGACCTATTGGAGCGACGTGGAGGGCTGCTACTTTACCGGCGACGGGGCGCGCAAGGATGCAGACGGGTATTTCTGGCTGATGGGCCGGGTGGACGACGTGATCAACGTCAGCGGTCACCGGCTGGGCACCATGGAAGTGGAGTCGGCCCTGGTGGCGCACCCCAAGGTGGCCGAGGCTGCCGTGGTGGGGCGTCCCGACGAGTTGAAGGGGCAAGCCATCTCGGCGTTTGTGTCGCTGGAAAGCGGCAACCAGCCCAGCGAGCAGTTGAAAGACGAGCTCCGCAAGTGGGTGTCGAAGGAGATTGGGTCGTTGGCCCGGCCCGACGATATCCGGTTCACTGAGGCGCTGCCCAAGACGCGTTCGGGCAAGATCATGCGCCGGCTACTGAGGGAACTGGCCACCCACGGCGAGATCAAGGGCGACATTACGACACTGGAAGACTTTACCGTGATCGCGAAACTGCGCGAGGCGGAAGAGGGGTAAAAGCAGCAAGTCAGCGTCCGCTGCGCGGGCCGGCGAGTCAGCAAGTCAGCCCCGGGACTTGGCCGGGTCTGGCTTTATGCCTCCCCGGGATGCGGTCGCCCCGTTCGTTTCAGCGCTTCTGCAAGAGATTGATCGGGACCATGGGTTGGGGGTGCGGCAGCTCGGTCATCCTTACCAGACGTGGTTCGTTTCAAACGCCGCTTTTTTCACAGGTTCCCGAGGGGATCTCAGGCGGAGGCGACCATGCGGCGGCTTCGATATGTGGTGGCAATGAGCCTGGACGGCTTCATTGCCGGGCCCAACGGCGAACATGACTGGATGGTGGCCGACCCTGCGATGGACTTCGCGGCCATGCACGCGCAATTCGACATCATGCTGATGGGGCGGGAGACGTTTGAGGTCGCGAGGGTAAGAGCTGCCCAATGGCCTGCGCTTGGTCACCGCTGGATTGTCGTATCGCGCACTCTGAATCCGGAAGATTATCCGGGAGTGACAATTCTGAGCAGCGGAGTTTCCGAGACTGTGGCCGCGCTCAAGAAGGAGCCCGGAAAGGACATCTGGCTCTGCGGGGGCGCGGTGCTATTTCGGGCTATGCTCGATGCCCGGCTGGTGGATACCGTCGAGGTCGCGGTGATGCCTGTGATGCTGGGCGGCGGGGTGCCCGTGCTGATGGACGGCAGACGCACACGGCTCCATCTGGAATCCTGCAGGCCCTTGGCGAGCGGCATCTTGCTGCTGCATTACAGCGTGGTTCGCATTGTCCCAACGGCATGAAAGCGCAGGCGCTTGGCGAATCTGGCGTACAATCGCTCACACGGAGGCCCTATCCCATGGCTGCGAGCACAAACTTGATCTCCGTCGAAGAGTATCTGAAGACCACCACCGACCCGGACTGCGAATACGTGGCCGGCGTGCTGGAGGAACGTGCCGTGGGCGAATACGATCATGCAACCTGGCAAGCGATGATTCTCGGTTATTTTCTCGCTCGTGAAAAGGAATTGGGGATTGTAGCCCGCGCTGAATTGCGGGTGCAAACAGGGCCGGACCATTTTCGCGTGCCCGATGTGACCTTGCTCAGCCGAAGCGCCCCGCGCGAACAGATCATTACCCATGCTCCCTTGGCGGTTTTTGAGATTCTGTCGCCGGAAGACTCCATGACGCGAACGCTAGAAAAACTGGCGGATTATGAAGGAATGGGCATCGGCGCCATTTGGGTCATTGAGCCCAAAACGCGAAGCTACCTTCGCTATAGGCAGGGCGAACTCATTCATAGCCCGGTATTTGAGTTTCCCGGAAGCACGTTCCGCCTTGCGCTTTCCGAGATTGCCGCATTGGTAAACTGAGACATCGAGCGCAAGGAAAAAGAGGCAGATGCCAATAAGCATCTGCCTCTTTTGCTGGACGGAAACTCTACTTCTGCGGGGCTGGAATGGCCCCGAGGGGTTAGAACTTGTAGGCCACGCCAAAGGTGGCGCGTGCGTCCCTGGTCATGTGGGGGGAGTAGTTGTACTGCGCGTAGTCGCCAACCAGGGTAAACGAGGCGGCGATGTCGTCTCCGCTCGCGCGAATGGAAAAATGCTTAGACATTTGGTATTCGAGGCCGCCCCCTAGCCCGCCGGCAAAGGAGATATTTGGCTTCATCACCTCGCCGCCGGTATGCTCGCCGCCCAGCAGAACGCGAACAAAGCCGCTGGTGTGGGCATAGAGGTAGCCGTGGAACTCGGGTCCAAAAAAGACGTCAGTGACCGTCGGGGTACAAGAAGTGATGGGAACTAAGGGAGTGGCAGGATTGGAGGGTGGACACGGATTCGTGGATTTGAACGCCGTGTCGTAGTAGGCGCCGTCCCCGAAGATGCCGAAGTATTTGCCGATATTGCGGGTCACGGTGAAGTCGACGCCCTGCAGGCCGGCGCGGGACTGATTCACCTGGTTAAGACTGGTGTAGGCGTAACCGGCGTAAACCGTGTACTTGTAGGAGGTATCGTCCCGGTCGCCTGAGCTGGCTGCCCGCGTGGGGGCAACCTGGCTGGTGGCCGCCAGGGGCATGAGCACGGCCGGAATCACGGCCAAAATCGAAAACAAGAACGTCCTCTTCAACTTGAAACTCCTCAAAACCTTGCGTTGGCTACGGCGAAACCAGGGATGCTATGTCCTGTTTAGTTTAGTGCACCGTCTTGGCTTGAGCCCAGCGGATGCGAAATCGGCAAAGAGCCGGCTTCGCGCATGTGGGCAGATACCCTCCTAGACTATCCTTTCGACCCCGCTTCAACGAAACGGAGCAGGCCATGGCCCGCGTTGCCGCTATCGCGGTTGAACCGGAACCGTCCTAGCCAGGAGCAGTACTTTGGGGGATGCATCCGGTATAGTGACGGGGACGCCGGAGGAAAGATAGCGGCCGATGACCTCGGGACGGGCGAAATCCAGCTCCCAGCCGTCTTCGATGGCTACGACGGAGTAGTTGCCGGGAACGGCGTCTTTCAGCGAAAAGCTGCCGTCGGAATCGGACTGATCGCGGCGGAACAGAGCCCAGTTCGCGGCTGGGTCCTGAGGCACAAGAACGATCATGACGCCGGGCACACCCTTCTTATCTTTGGTGGCAAAACCGTTTACCGCGGTGACGCCCCGAGCCAGGGTCACGGTGAGCGTCAGGGGACGATCCTTGACCTCGATGAGGCTGTCCTGGCGGTTCATCCCGGCACCCTGGATGGAAACGACGCCGATTCTTTCCGGGCCCTGGTCTTGCGGCAAGACCGTCCACAGGCCCGGGGGAACCGCTGCAAACTGAAGCTTTCCCTCGCCTGCCCAGATGCCGCCAATCTCGCGGGAGGCGTCGGACTCCGAACGTAGCACAAGGGGCAAGCGTGCAGGCAGCTGTGAGGTCCCGGCCATGCGCAGCTTGATGGTGACGGTGGTGGTGGGCAGGCCGGCTGCCGACTCCAGCTCTTGACTGCCGCTGGTGGCATCGAACTCAATCAGCCGGGGCGGGTCTCCATGGGTTACCGCGTAGTGGCCGGGGGCGACCCCAACGTATTCTGTAACGCCGCTACCCGGCAGACCGGGCTGGGCCATGCCGACTGGAGCTGCTTCTTCTTGGCCAAAGATGGTTTGCATAAACTGTTCCGGGGGATGGAAGCGGTTGCCTGCCGGGTCCGGGGCTCCACGCACCAGCATGTGAATGGCCGGCACGGCATGCAGGGCGACGTTGAGCTCAACGTGGTCGCCGCTGCGGAGAGGAACGCCAGTGGCTGCGGCCTGTTCGGTGACGCCATCGAAAAACGTGACCGGGTAGGCCACATCGAGGGCCTTGGCTGCGCTCACCTGCTCCGGGGCGGCGTTGGCCGCAAGAGAGGGGTGCAAGGCGAACCAGGGAGTGCCCTTTACCGCCAGATAAAAGGTTCCCGGGGTCAGGTCCCAAAACTCGAAGCCACCCAGGTCGTCTGTCATGCCGCTCGTGACGTTGAGGATGCGTTCGCCCAGGCCGCCGGAGTGCGACTTCTCAAAGAGCATGACCTTGGCGCCCTGAACGGCTTCGCCGCCGTCGTCGGTAACGACTCCATGCACCATGGCGCCGGGGCTGAGCTGGAAGGGAATGTGCTCGGTATCCTGGCTTTCGCCCGTCACGATGGCGGAGCTGTAGTTGTCGTGTTCGTCAAAACAGGAGCTGAGATAGCCGCGCCGCGCCACGCACAGGGGATACTTGCCTGCCGGCACGGGAGCCAAGGCAAAGCGGCCTTCGGCATCGGTCTCAGTCGATTGCAGAGTCTCCCGGGAGTCCTCATTCATGAGCGAGACGGTGGCACGGGGAACATGCTCGCCGGAAAGAGGATTGGTCACGGTTCCGGCGATGCGATAGAGCTTGGCCGCCGAGTGCGACGGACTGGGGCGGGTCTGCGCCAGTACCGCCAGAGGATACGAGCAGAAGAGCAGCAGGAGCATGGCTGCGGTCTTCTTGACCCTGCAAGCGAATGGTGACCCGGCCTCCCACTCATGGCGCCCGGGACGCGGCTTGGATGGGGAGGGCTCTTCATCTCTTCTGCGGGCAAGGGGATTCATCGGGCAGGCATCTCCAGGGTGAGATTGGCGGTGCCGTTGGGTTGCAGGGTCACGCGCTGTCCTTTCCCGGCAATCTGTTCCATGGCGGCGGGATTCTGATATTCGAGGTTGTGAGGCGCGTCGAAGACAAAGACGCGATAAGCGCCGGGCGTCAGGTCGTCAATCGGCTGCGCAGGGCCGTCGGAGGGCCGCAGGGTCAGGTTGCGCGCGCCCTCGATGGAATCGAACTCGGGAACCAGGTAGACGTAGAGGGACTGTATTTCTCCGATCTGCTGCTCCAGGACGGCCGCCGGGAGCTGCAGGTTGAGTTTGGCGCAATCGGTGCGAAGGACAGCGTCGATAGGAGGCCCTGTGCCGGCGCTGCCGACGATCCAGGGAGCGCGGGCCAGGTTGACGCCCCCCGCAGTGACTGTGCCAAGGCAAGTCCCCTCGCGGTTGGCGCTGGCGTGGATCCAATAGGCGCCTGGCGGAGTCATGCCAAGCTCGTAGAGGTCGTTCTCTGTCTTATCGGCATTTTGCTGGGAGTCGGCACGGGTTGCCGCTCCATTGGCACGAACCTCCCACAGACCCAATGGGTCGGGCACCCCTCTATCTTCTCCGTCTGGATCTTCGCCCGGTTTTGCGACAGGCTTTGCCGGCGGGCCGGGCTCGTAGCGAAGATGGACCGGTGTGGAGAGACCCGGGGCCAGCGGAACTCGCAGATGAAGCTGTGGGCTGCTCTCGACGGTGAAGTCGAGCATACCTGCCAGTTGCAGCGGCTTGGCAACCTGTCTGGCGGAGAGGGGCCCGTCGCCAGGCCCATCTGGATACAGCGGGTTGTTCCCGTCCACGGTGACGGTATAGGAACCATTGGGAAGGTATGCGCAGAGGGAGTGAGTCTTTTCATCCTCAGAGAGCGGGTATGCCAGCGTTTGGCCGCCACGGTCGAGAAGCTCGGAAGTGAACCGCCAGTTTGGACCGGCCGGGGCCTTGGAAAGAGCGATCTGGACAGGATAGAAGCTACTCAGGGTCAGCACCAGATTTACCTGTGCGGTTTGACCGCCGGCCACCGTCATGCGGCTGGCCGAAGCGGTATCGGCTCCGTCGCCGGACATGGTGATGGGGTAGCCCTTGAGTTCGGGCGGATCGGCGCTGTGGCACGATGGCGCCTGTCCGCCCTGGTTCTCAGTCGACGGCTGGGTAACCACCAGGTAGCTTCCATCTTCGAGGCCGGAAAAGCGGAAATCCCCCTCCGGCGTGCTCTGATGCGAGCCGGCCTCGGTCCAGAGCGCGCGGCCGTCTTGAATGGTGAGCTTGAGCAGGGTGAGGTCGATGCCGATGGCAGGGTCGCCGCTGGAAAGAGCGATCTGCCCGCGGATAGCGTTTTCCGGGGCCATGGAGAAGGTCAAGTCGGGCAGTCCGGCGGCCACGCGAACCATATGCGCCGATTGAAGCTGCTCACCCTCGGTCTGCATGGCTGCGCGGAACCCGGGCTTGATCACGTTGAAGGTCTGCAACCCCGAAGGCACACCGGGAATCTCGAAATGGCCGTCGCCGTCGGTGAGAGCGCCCACCGCATCCCCGGATCCCAGGATGACCAGGGCGCGGGGCAGCGGTTGGCCCGTGGCGGCGTTCAGCACCGCGCCACGGACCGTGACCGGCGGGCCGGTGGCTTCTTTGGCGGCGGGCGGCGTCACCTTGCCAGAAAGAACCTGGTCGACAGCATCCTGCACGGTTTGGGGATCGGGCGCCTGCAGGGCCCAGAGGCGAGGGGACTGTGCGAACTGAGCCAGAAGCAAGTTGACGGCAAAGAGCCAAATCAGCTTGGTCTCCCGCCGAAGCTGCGAAGAAAGCGGGCGGCAGTTCTCATCGCCTTGAGGTAATTTCGAGGGGTGCACTCTCCATTTTGACTGTTCGGAATGGGGGAAGGGAATCGAACGAGGAAAGAAATCCCTCGAACCTGTTCGCCAACCCGGCAAAGCTGGAGCCGAATACCGGCAAATCCAAGCCCGGGAGCACCGATCCGGGCCCAAGAATTACCCGCCAAATCCACGTAAGTCCTTTGTTTTCAATGCGCATATTGGGCTGTTTTCGACGTAATTTATTTGTTATCTGTTAGATAGGGCGAAAAGCCGGGGGGGGAGAGATAGGGGTGGTCATCGGTACAGGGGAAACTCAGAGGGACTCCGCAGGCTCCGGAAGAAGGCCTTGTTTGGGCAAAACCTGCTGCAAAACATTGTCCAGGGGCTAAACAGGCTGCGGAAAAAGGCCACGTTTCGGAAGAAAATCTCCCCAGAGCTTCCCTCCCGGGCTGAAGCCCCGATGATTCTGTTGGCTTTACGCGGGGGTTGAAACCCCCGCCTCCCTCCGTACCGAGTTTTTCCGCAGCCCGTTCGGCCCCAAAATCGTTTGCAAGAGGCCTTCGATATCTCTATTCTGCGCCGATTGGTGTTAATTGTACGCAACCGGCGGAGCTCATGGGCAGGGCGGTCCCGTGCATGTTGCCTTGACGGCTATTTCGGTTTCCGGGCTGTCCCGCCTGGGCCGTTGCTGCCATGCCGGGCGACGGCGGTCTCTACTGAAGAATCCTCTGCGCAAAACAGACAAATAGAAATGGAGGGGCACCGGTACTGCTGTTCGTCAGGGCTCGAGTACCGCAGCATCTTGCAGAGCGGCGGTGGCCAACTGCCCTTCTTTGCGGCGGATGGACTCTGCCTCGCGATGGGCACGACGCCTGAGCGCGTCTTCAAACCGGCGGAGTTCGTCGGGGGATTCGGCGATAAGCGCGGGGACCTTTTGCAGGTGGCCTTCCTGGTTGACAGCCACAAAGACCAGGTAGGCGCTGGCCACGTGCGCCATGGAGCCGGTGCGGGTGTTTTCTGCCCAGACCTTGACGCCCACTTCCATGGAGGTGGTGAAGGCCCGGTTGACGCTGGAGCGCAGGGTGAGCAAGTCGCCCAGGTGGACAGGCCGGATGAAGTCGATGTGGTCCATCGCCGCGGTCACAACATGGGTGCGGGAGTGGCGGTAGGCGGCCATGGCCCCGGTGAGATCGATAAAGTGCATCAGCCTGCCGCCCAGCAAGTTTCCCAGGATGTTGGTGTCGTTGGGGAGTATGATTTCAGTCATTTCGGACTGGGTGCTGGCCACCGTGCGGGCTGTTGGATTGGCGGGAATCGAACTCATTTTGCGATTACTCCATTCTTCGGCATGGCTGAGCAGTTGCAAGTTACAATGGGAGAGGCGACGGCAAGACCGGGCAGAGAGACTCTTCCAGTTTCGGCAATTGCAGCCAATTACGCAAATCCCCCTCGGCCCAGCCGCCGAAGACGAGCACATGGACAAAATCGCAGGACTGAAAGAGATTCTGGCGCTTGATCCGAAGAACAGCTTCGCGCGCTATGGAATCGCGGTAGAACTTGCCAGCCGTGGCGAAATAGAGGCCAGCTTGGCAGAGTTTGACGCATTGTTGGCCAACGACGAGGACTACACTGCCGGCTATTTCATGGCCGCCCAGACCTTGGCCAAGGCGGGAAGAACGGATGAGGCCATTGCCCGGCTCAAAGCCGGGATCAATTGCGCCGCACGTTCCGATAACCGACATGCTCTGAGTGAGATGCAGGGAATGCTCGACGAACTGGACAGGTAGGTTTCCACCCTCCCGACAGCACCGAACCGAAGATAAAAAATCTCAAGGAAGGCCGATATTCCGGATCGCAAAGTAACCCTTTTATTTCGGACTGGCATCTATACTGACACTATGGCAAAGTATTCGATCGTTGTGCCCTTCCACAATGAAGAAGAGAATGTCACCGCTCTCTATGCGCGCCTGAAGCAAGTGATGGAACAGGTGGGCGAGACGTTTGAGCTGGTGCTGGTGGATGACGGGTCCAACGATCGCACCTACAAGCTGATGGAAGAGATTGCGGCCGTCGACAGCCGTGTGCTGGTGGTGAAACTGCGGCGCAACTTCGGCCAGACCTCGGCCCTGGCTGCAGGATTCGACCATGCTTCCGGTGAGTTCATTCTGGCCATGGACGGGGATCTGCAACACGATCCCAACGACATTCCTCTTTTTCTGGAAAAGCTGGAAGAGGGCTATGACGTGGTTTCCGGATGGCGGAAGGTGCGCCACGACAACTTCTTCATGCGGCGGATTCCTTCGCGCTGCGCCAACTGGCTTATGGCCAAGCTGAGCGGCGTCAAGATTCACGATTTCGGTACGACCTTCAAGGCTTATCGCCGGGAGGTGATTCAGAGCATACCGCTGTACGGCGAGATGCACCGCTTCATCCCTGCTTTGGCCAGTTGGTACGGCGCGTCGATCTGCGAAGTCTCGATCCGCAATGTGAACCGGGAGCGGGGCGTCAGCCATTACGGAATCGGCCGCACTTTCCGTGTGTTTTTCGATCTGTTGACCATCCGCTTTCTTCTCAATTACATGGGGCGCCCGCTGCACTTTTTCGGTGGTTTCGGTCTCCTGGGCATGCTGGCGGGCAGCTTGATCTCGGTTTGGCTGATGCTGAGCAAGGTCATCAATCCCCACGAGAACATCATGGCGTTGCATGGACCGTTGTTTGTGCTCGGCGGCGTGCTCATTGTGGCAGGCATCCAGATGCTGGCCATTGGGCTGCTGGGCGAGTTGCAGGTGCGTCACCATCATGCCGGTCAGAATCGCGCCCCCTACACCGTGGACCGCATCGTGCGACTGGCTTCGGCCGAAGAGCAGAGCCTGTTGTCGGAGGGGCGAGAAGAGACGTTTTAGAGGCAGGGAATAGGGATTAGGGAAAAGCTCCGCTCGGACATGGTCTGGGTGGGGCTTTTTATCTGTGAGTGCGGAAAGCCTGCCCTTTCTATCGATTTTGCCGGCCGCAAGCGGCCATTTGCAGACAGGCGGCCTCAGGGTGCATTCTGGCCCTGACATGAATGCCATCCAGATCCACGAGACAGGCGGGCCTGAAGTTCTGACACTGGCCGATTTGCCCATTCCCGAGCCGGGACCCGGGCAGGTGTTGATCCGCGTTGAAGCCACGGGGGTCAACTTCATTGAGATCTATTTTCGCAAGGGTGTGTACAAGGCTGCGCTGCCGCTGATTCCGGGAAGCGAAGCTGCTGGGACGGTGGAGGAATTGGGCCCCGGCGTGACGGGGTTTTCCCCGGGCGATGCGGTAGCCTCGGTGGGGGTACTGGGCAGCTACGCCGAATATGCGCTGGTGTCGGCGGCACAACTGGTGAAGGTGCCGGCGGGGCTGAGCATGGAGCAGGCGGCGGCGGCCATGCTGCAGGGCATGACGGCCCATTACCTGGCCACTTCGACCTTTCCGATCAAGGCCGGGGACACGGCGCTGGTTCATGCCGGGGCCGGCGGCGTGGGGCTGTTGCTGACGCAGATCGCGGTGAAGCTGGGCGCGCGCGTGATCACCACGGTCTCGACCCAAGCCAAGGCGGAACTTTCCCGTGAGGCGGGCGCCTCCGACGTGATTCTCTACACGCAGCAGGACTTCGAGGCGGAGGTCAAGCACCTGACGGGCGGCAAGGGCGTGGACGTGGTCTACGACTCGGTGGGCAAAACCACCTTTGACCAGAGTCTGAACTGCCTGCGGCCCCGCGGCATGCTGGCGCTTTTCGGGGCCTCAAGCGGGCCCGTGCCGCCGTTCGACCTGATTCAGCTCAACGCTAAAGGATCGCTGTTTGTGACCCGGCCGACGCTGTGGCACTACGTGGCCACGCGGGCGGAACTGGAGTGGCGTTCCGGCGACGTGCTCGGCTGGGCTGCCAAGGGCGAATTGAATTTGCGCACCGAGCATGTCTATCCGTTGCACGAGGCGGCCCAGGCGCAGATGGATCTGGCCGACCGCAAGACCACCGGCAAGATTCTGCTTGAGCCTTAGACGCAGGGACTAGGGACTAGGGGTTAGGGATCAGGGACTAGGGATTAGGGGCTCTGTGCCCGATCCGGTTCGCGCTGCTTGCGCAATGGGTGGGAGACTTCAACGGGCATGAGAGTTTTTTCGATTTCCTCGAAAAGAAAGGACGCCTCATCGATGAAGTCGATCAAGCAACGAGCCAAAGGAATTCGGAAAGAACGATGAGCGAGATTTCGATTACAGCCGCCGACCGGGTTTTTGTATTGACCGGAGCAGGCATCAGCGCGGAGAGCGGGTTGCCCACATTTCGCGCCTCCGATGGCCTGTGGGCGGGCCACCACATTGAAGACGTATGCACGCCGGAGGCCTGGCAGAACGACCCGGCGCTGGTGTGGGAGTTTTACTCCATGCGCCGCGCCGATGGCGCCAAGGCGCAGCCCAACCCCGCGCACGTAGCTCTGGCAGAGCTCGAGGCGCGCCTCGGCGACCGCTTCTTTTTGTGCACCCAGAATGTGGACGACCTGCACGAGCGGGCCGGGTCGGTGCGCATGGTGCACATGCACGGGGAACTGAACAAGGCGCGCTGCGGCGACGAGTGCGGCACCGAACCGGTGGTGGACCGCACGGTCTACAAGGATCTGAGCGCGGTGGGCCGCTGCACCTGCGGGGCACGGATGCGCCCGCACATCGTCTTCTTTGGCGAGATACCCCTGGAGATGGGCCGCATCGAGGCCGAAATCCGGAAGGCGACTCTGATGGTGGTGGTTGGGACATCGGGCTCGGTGTATCCGGCGGCGAACTTCGTTCATTGGGCACGCCAGACTGGGGCGCGAACGGTCTACGTCGGGCCCGAGCCGCCGCTGAACGCCTCGGCATTTACGCACGTGGTTGAAGGCAAGGCAGGGGAAGTGCTGCCGGGGCTGTTTAGCGGGTCAGCAGGTTAGCAAGTTAGCAAGTCAGCAAGTTAGCGAGTTAGCAAGGCGGCGAACCGGATGCATTCGAGACAGGCTCAGGGACGCGACTTGATGAATTCGGTGCGGCGGAAGCGCAGGGCGGTCCAGTCGTCGTCAATCGAGATGGCCCTGACCGTGTCGAATCCCGCAGCCTTCAGCACCTCCCAGCCGGTGTCGCGGTTGAAGTCGCACTTGAGCTTCTTCGATGTGCCCTTGGGATAGGCGAACCAGACGATGGCGTCGCCTTTGGCCTTGGCGGCAACTTGCGGCGCCAGCGCGTCTACTTCGCTCTGCCGGGTAACGAAAGCCAGCGAGAAGCGGATCTGCGGCACCGATTCAAGATGGTGGTGGATGGTCATTGCGGGCAGGCGCGCCAGTTCCGGCTCGAAGCTCGCCGGCGCGTGTAGAACGAGGATCTCCTGCTCATCCTTGAGGTTCAGTTTCTCCGGTAAAGTTGCCATGGTTTTCCATGATAGGCCATTTTCGGAATTAATCTGCAACAACCTGCGGTGGGGTGGGCGGCGCTTGCGCGCCATGGTGCCCAGTGAGGTCTATCAAGTTCCACAGGGCTATGAAAAGCGATCGAGAGATGGAACTCAGAAGTGAAAGCGGTAACGGAGTTCGGCGGAAATCAGGCGCGGGTCGTTCATGTGGAAGCCGCCGATGGTGATGGAGTTGTCAAGCAGGACGCGGTGGTTGGTGACATTCAACACCGAGGCGGAGAGCTTGAAGCGTTCGCCCACCGAGCGGCCGGCGGACACGTCGAATGTGGTATGCACGGGCAGGTAGGGGCCGTTGTAGGGGCCCTGGTTGGCGCCTGCCAGGCCGTTCGAGAAGCCCGACCCGTAGTAGACGTTGGTGGCGAACCAGGCGTGCCGGGGCAGGGTGGCCGTGAAACCGGTATTCAGCGTGTTGCGCTGGTCGTGGTCAAGCGCGATGTAGTTGGGACCGAGGGCGCAGGCGGGGTCTTGCGGATTGCTGCAGGTGAAGCCTCCGACGATGTTGCCGCGCTGCTGGGCAATCTGGTTGGAGTAGGTGACATGAAGTTGTCCCAGGTGATTCAGTTGCGGAGAGCGCAATGTCAGCTCCCAGGCGCGCACCAGCGCTCCGTCGACGGCAATGGGGAAATACATGTTGGATTCGCCGAGGTTGGAGTGGTCGAGGAAGTTGTTGACGCGATTTTTGACGCTGGCCACGTCGAGCGACCAGCCCCGGTATGGGATTTGCACGCCGAACTGATGCTCTTCGTCTCGCTCGGAGGGGATGGGGGTGAAGGTGTTCTGGCCTGCGGGCAAGGTGGCCGCATAGTTCAGGACGGAGCTCGATACGGTTTCAAGCGGGGCCGGCTGGAAGAAGTGGCCATAGAATCCGCGCAGCACCCAGTGCAGGCGAGGGATTTCGGCAGTGGCGCCGATGCGGGGATAGATGGCGGACTCGTCCAAGCCCGCGCGGGAGCTGGTGAGGCGCATTCCGCCAATCAGGGTGAAGTACGGTCCCAGCTCAATGTGGTCCGAGAGGTAGCCTTCGACCAGCGCGGCGCCGGCGCTCGAGGGCGTGTTGCACGGCGAGGTTGAGGTGAGGCAAGTGCCCTTGGCCTCGACGCCGAACAGGTCGTTCTCAGCCTGGTAAAACGAGTAGACGCCGGCGGTGAAGCTGTTGGGGCCTGCGTCGAGGCGCCCGTCGGCCTGGCCGCCGCCGTAATTCGAGCCTTGGTGCCAGGTAGTGGCGACGGGGATGTCGTTGTCTGCTGAGTCGTAGTTGGCCTGATTCAGGTGGTAGAACGGCGCTAGGGAAAACAGCGTCTTCGCAGAAACAGTGTGCACCCAGTTGGCAATCACAAAGCTGTCGCGCTCGGTCTGGCCGTCGCGGAGGCCGTAAGAGACGTAATAGGGATTGCCGCCGGGCGGTGTCTCCTGCTCCCAGTCGTTGGGGTTGGGATCGTAGGGAACCTGAAAGAAATCCTGACGGGATTGGGCGTCGAGCCGCAGTTGATCTTTGGGCGTCTGGTTGCGGATCAGCGAGACAAAGCCGCTCTGGGAGTTGGTGGCGTCGTGGAGGATTTGGGCCACCGGCGTGGCCAGACCATAGTTGGAGCGGGAGCCGGCCAGACTGGCATACCAGGCGGTGGCGGCGGAGTGGTCGCCGAGGGAGAGCTGTAATTCGCTGGCGTAGAGGTTGCCGGCAGAAACCAGCAACTCGGCTTCCCGATTGCGCTCGAATCCATTGCGGGGGAGAACGTTGAAGACCCCATAGGTGCGGTCGCCGACATCGCTGGCGTAGCTACCGCGCTGGGTCTCGAGAGAATCGATGTCCTTGGGGTCGATCTGGGGGCCGACATTGGAGGCGATCTTGGTGTTTGGGATGGCGATGCCGTCTATCAGCCAACTGGTTTGGTGGCCGCCGCGCATGTGCAGCATGTCGTGCGTCATATAGGCGCCGGGGACGTAGTCGGTGATCATCTCCATGCCGGTGGTGCGGCTGGCGCCGGGGGTCTTTTCGATGTCGATCCGGTTGATCAGCGTTGTGGGCGAGACGGTATCGGCGGAACTGGTGGTGGCGTGGACAACGACGGACTGCGTTGCCGCACCGACTTTCAGCGGAATATGCAGAATGGGGTTGGTGCCGGAGGCGACAGTCAACGCCTCCGTCACGGTGTCAAAGCCGGCAGCGGCAACGGTGAGCCGGTAGAGGCCAATGGGCGCCTGCGAGAGTTCAAACTGTCCGGTGGAATCGGTAACGGCCTGGAGGGTGAAGGCCGAATCGGCGGCCTGCAATCTGATATTTGCGCCGGCAATGGGGCGGTGTTGGGGATCGTGCACAACGCCATGCAGGGTGGCGAAAACCGTGGCCAGGGCAGGGATGGAAGCGGCAGCCAGGACGGCTGTAGCTAGGATGGAAGGAAAACGCATGAGGGAACGACCTCCGGAAATGCAACGACAAGGCGCGTATAGGCCCCGTGGCCTGGGAAATGGGCACGGGACCTTCATCGAGAATCGAAGGGCATGAAAAGGAAGCTCAGATGCGGGCGGGGGCGGGAGGTCCGCGGCTGACGCGGGTGCGGATCTGGCTCAGGCGGGTGGCTTGACGGCCCACGGCGAACTTGTTGGGTGAAAGGAGCGGACCCGGCAAGCTGACTGGCGTCGCGGCCAAGGCATGTCCCGGCGCAATCGATGCCGGATTGCAGGCAGGATAGAGGGGGCAATGCGCGGGCGCCGTCAGGATTGGAGCGGCATCGGTCGCCGCCTGCGCCATCCGAGCCATTGTCTCCGCGGACATTGAGCAATGGTGGGAGCCGTGACGGCGGCAGCAAGCAGGAAGACGCGCTTCGTCGTTCGCAGGCAGAGCCGCCAACAGCGGTCCCGCTGCGAAGAGCAGAATCAGCAAGATGGAGAGCCCGCGACGCATCTGCAATCGATGGTACATGAGCATCCAAGTCCGTGTGCTCAAAAAAACATGGCGCAGCCTTCAACGCTAAAGCAGAGCCCTTGACCCTTGCTCCAGGTGCGCGCTACGCTGAACTCGCCTTTGGCGGGAGGGAACGTGCGGGGTTTACCGCTGAACCGATTCGTCCCAATGGGCTAGCAGGTCCAAGATCCCATGCCGCATCTCAGTCTCATCGACGCTGCGCACGGAACCACGATCACAAGTGGGATCGCCGGCCGGGTTGCAAGTCGAATCGCCATTCTGCTGTTGGCCGCGCTGGCTCTTGCGCCGCTGCTTTCGGCTCAAAGCACAGCCCAGAGCATCTTTCGCAATACCGATCCTTCTGTAGCCTATGTGGGGTCGAAGAGTTGCGCCGCCTCTGGATGCCACGAAGACATCGGCCGCGTCTATGCGTCCACGCCGCATGGCCTGTCGATGGCGCCGGCCAATTCCGCCGACGATCTGGCGCGGGTTCCGCAGCCGGTCCAGGTCTATAACCAGAAAGACAATCGCTATTATGTCGTCTACCAGCAGGGCGGGGAACTCTATCAGCGCGCTTATGAGTTGGATAAGAATGGGCACCAGATCTACAGCGTTGTGCACAGGCTGGACTATGTCGCCGGAGGGGAAAGGACCGGCTATTCTTACTTGTTCAGGGTAGGGTCGTGGATCTTTCAGGCTCCGCTTTCCTACTACGCGCACTCGAAGACCTGGGAGTTATCGCCGGGCTATCCGGTGGACGACGTGGGTTTCACGCGCATCATGACCACCGGATGCCTGTTGTGCCATAACGGCCAGCCCGACCCGGTTCCGCAACGCGACGGCATGTACAACGATCCGCCTTTCCGCTTTGGCGAACTGGGCATCGGTTGCGAAACCTGCCACGGGCCCGGCGCACTGCACGTTGCGGAGATGCAGGCCAGGAAAGCGCGGGTGCTGGGACCGCATGAAGTCGACACCTCGATCGTGAATCCTGCCAAGCTGTCGCCGCGGCTGGCCGACGATCTGTGCCGCGAGTGCCATCAGGCCGGCGATGCGGTGGTGATCTATCCCGGAAAAACGGTCATGGACTACAGGCCGGGGATGCCGTTGAGCGAGACCATGGCCATTGTGAAGCGCCCGATCCGGCCGGAGCAGCGCGCCGAGGCCGATCGCCTGGAAACGAATCCGCCCGTGCGCGGCAGCCTGGAACAGCCCTTGTGGTGGAAGAACTCCACGCTGGAGCTGAGCGCCTGCTACCAGGCGAGCCATGGCCGGCTCACGTGCAGTACCTGCCACTCGATCCATCACGCTGCGGCGCCCGGCTGGGAAAAGGCCGCCTACCGCGCCGCCTGTCTGACCTGCCACACAACCGCCAGTTGCACACTGAAGGCCGAGGATCCCAAGCGTGTAGCGGCAAAGGACGACTGCATCGAATGCCACATGGAAAAGCGCCCGGTGGCCGGCATCGCCCACTCCAACGACACCAAGCACCGCATTGTGCGCTTTCCGGGGCAGCCTTTGCCGGAAGTGGCGTTCGAGCAGCCTAAACCCGATTTGCCGGGCTTGCTCTGGCTCAACCGTCCCGCAGGGGAGACCATGCCCGATCTGACCCAGCTTCAGGCCTATTGGACGGCGGCCCGCAAGGATCCAGGACTGTGGCCCCTGTGGTTCCGCAAACTGGATGCTCTGAGCAAGAGCGCGCCCAGCGACCCGCAGGTGTTGAATGCGTTGGGAGCGGTGGAGCTGGCCCAGAAGAAGGACAACGTCCGGGCCGCGGCCGATTTTCAACGAGCGCTCGATCATGGGTCCGGGGAGCCAACCACGTTCTTGAACCTGGCCACGGCCCTTGAAAACCAGGGCCGCGCGGCCGAGGCACAGGCGGTGCTGGAGCGCGGGGCGGCGGCATATCCCTATTCCGGGCCTCTTGCAGCCAGGCTGGCGATGCGGTTGTCGGCCGACGGAAAGGCGTGGCAGGCACAGGACGTGGTTCGGCGTTACCGCTCCGTTTTTCCTGAGGACCCGCTGCTGCGCGATGTGCAGATCCACCTCAAAGCCGCGGAGAACGCCGGCGGCCAGGCCCCTCCCATCCAGACGGCTCCGGTTCCGCGCTGACGGAACCGCAAATGGCAATGGGCTGTCGGCCAGGTTGCCCCCCTTCTGAGGCTCGCAGCGTGGTGTGACCAGGGCAATCGCATGAAGATCGGAAAGCAACGCAATCGGCGTCTTGGAATGGCACGGCTTTGGTTGGGCCGCAAAGAAAGACCTGGGCTTCGGCCGCTGAGGGATGGTTTGAAATAGTCCGCAAAAAAATCCCTCGGCGGCTAAAGCCGGAGCTCTTGCAACCTCGCAATCGGCACGGCTGAAGCCGTGCCCCTTCAAGACAGTTGCTGCTCGCGGTTCATCCGCTTCATGCGCTTGCCCTCGCGGTGTGACCCGCATGGGCGCGGGTAAATCGCCTTAGGTGTTAGAGTTTTTGGGATAGAGGTTGTTCGGAATTTGTGGCTCCGCAACGATTTGAGAGCTCCGAGCGAATCCCGCAAACCTGGAAATGTGGTTGCATGAGAACGAGGACGGGTCGAGAAATATGAGCAGAGGTCTTTTCGATTTAGCTGGAAGAGTTGCGGTGGTGGTGGGTGGAACCACCGGTTTGGGCTATGCAATTGCATTGGGGTTGGCCGAAGCAGGGGCCGACGTTGTGGCGACTTCGCGCGGCCCCTTGAACGTGGTCAAAGTCGCGGCTGAGATCGAGGCCATGGGACGCCGCTCGCTGCGCGTTACCAGCGACGTGGCCGATCGGGACTCGCTGCAGAAGTTGCACGACACGGTACTCGCCGAGTTCCGAACGATCGATATCCTGGTGAATGCCGCGGGCATTACCCATAAAGGTCCCACGCTTGAAATGGAGGAGGCCGATTGGGCGCGGGTCATCGACACCAACCTGACGGGGACGATGCGCGCCTGCCAGATCTTTGGCAAGACCATGGTGGCCGCGGGCTATGGACGCATCGTGAACATCGCCTCGCTCACTTCGTTTGTCGCCTTTTCCGAAGTCGGAGCCTACGCGGCCAGCAAGGGCGGAGTGGCTTCGCTCACCCGGACGCTGGCCGTCGAGTTGGCCAAGACCGGCGTCAACGTCAATGCCATTGCCCCGGGTGTATTTCCCACTCCGTTGAATGCCGCGCTGATCCAGGGCACGCCACGCGGCGACGAGTTGATTCTGCGCACTCCGATGGGTCGCTTCGGAAAGGCCAGGGAAATGGCCGGAACCGCGATCTTCCTGGCTTCCGAGGCGGCTTCGTTCATTACCGGAGAGGTGATTGCCGTCGATGGGGGCTTCCTGGCCAGCGGCGTGAATCAGTAGGGCAGGGATTAGGGATTAGGGAACAGGGACTAGGGAAAAAGGTTGGGAGCGCGGATTCGATGAAGATTACCAAGGCAACCGTAAACATTACTTCGCCGGGACGGAATTTTGTCACCTTGAAGATTGAGACAGACGAGGGCATTTATGGGCTGGGCGACGGCACCTTGAACGGACGCGAACTGGCCGTGGCCAGTTACCTGACCGACCATGTGATTCCCTGCATCGTGGGGCGCGACCCGTTTCAAACCGAGGACATCTGGCAGTACCTCTATCGCGGCCCATACTGGCGGCGCGGACCCGTCACCATGGCTGCCATTGCCGCGGTCGACGTGGCGCTGTGGGACATCAAGGGCAAGGCGCTCAACACCCCGGTCTATAACCTGCTGGGCGGCAAAAGCCGCGAGAGCGTCATGGTCTATTGCCACGCCACAGGCAAAGACATCGACCATGCGCTGGAAGACGTGGCGCGGCACAAGGAGATGGGCTACAAGGCGATCCGCGTGCAGAGCGGCATTCCGGGGCTCTCCACGACTTATGGGATTTCGAAAGGTCCGGGCCGGTACGAGCCCGCCGAACGCGGCCTGCCCTCGGAATACGAGTGGTCCACGGAACCTTATCTGCGCCATGTTCCCAAGCTGTTTGCGCGGGTGCGCGAAGTGTTTGGCGACGACCTGCACCTGCTGCACGACTGCCACCACCGCATGACCCCCATTGAAGCAGGGCGGCTGGGCAAGGAACTGGAGCCCTTTCACCTGTTCTGGATGGAGGACCCCACTGCCGCCGAGTTGCAGGAGGGATTCAAGGTCATTCGCGACCACACCACTACCCCGATTGCTGTGGGCGAAGTATTCAATTCCGTGTGGGACGCGCACGACCTGATCCGCAACCAGTGGATCGACTACCTGCGCATGACGCTGGTACACTCGGGGGGCTTCACAGCGATGAAAAAAGTGGCGGATTTCGCTGCCATGTACCACGTGCGCACCGGATTCCACGGGGCTACCGATCTTTCGCCGGTGACTATGGCCGCGGCTCTGCACTTTGACACGGCGATCAACAACTTTGGCATTCAGGAGCACATGCCCCACACCGACGAGACAGACCAGGTTTTCCCGCACCACTATGCCTTCAAGGACGGAGCCATGACCCCCGGCGACCAGCCGGGACTGGGCGTGGATCTGGACGAAGCGCTGGCGGCGCGCTATCCCTATCAACGGGCCTATCTGCCGGTGAACCGCAAGCTGGATGGAACTCTCTGTGACTGGTAAGACGATGACCGAGTTCAAGGAACACGAGAATCTGGCGGAACCTCCCGCGCTGGCCGGGCGCTGGACGGTGTGCGCCATGCTGTTTGTTGCAACTTCGATCAATTACATGGACCGCCAGGTCATCGCCATCCTGAAGCCGGTTCTGGCGCAGACCACCATCCACTTGCAGCCGTTCTTTCCGGGCTGGCCCACGGTCGAAGCATCCATCAACCTGAGCGAGCGGCAGTTCGGCAACATCGTCTTCATGTTCCAGATCGCTTACATGCTGGGCGTGATCTTTGCCGGGCGGTTTATCGACAGGGTCGGCTGCCGCAAAGGCTATCCCGTCGTGACCGGGCTTTGGAGCCTGGCGGCCATGGGACATGCGCTGGTTACCTCGGTGTTCGGCTTCGGCGTGGCGCGGTTCTTCCTCGGCCTGGGCGAGAGCGGCAACTTTCCCGCCGCCATCAAGGCCACGGCGGAGTGGTTTCCGCCCAAAGAGCGGTCGCTGGCCACGGGTATCTTCAACTCCGGCGCCTGCATGGGCGCGATTCTGGCGCCCGCCATCGTACCTTGGGTGGCGCTCCATTTTGGCTGGCGTGCGGCGTTCCTCACCACCGGCGTATTCAGCGCATCGTGGATCGTGTGGTGGTCGGTCTCTTATCGCACCCCGCGCGAATCCATGGATTGGACCCGCGGCGAAGTGATTGTTCCTCCGCCGGGACCGCGGCCGGGCATCTTCAAATTGCTCTCGCACCGGCAGGCGTGGGGATTCATGATGGGCAAATTCCTCACCGATCCGGTGTGGTGGTTTTTCCTTTTCTGGCTGCCCGGTTATTTCAGCTCTCACTTCAATCTCGATCTCTCGCACCTTGGGGCGCCCTTGGTGGTGGTCTACTGCGTCTCCAGCATAGGCAGCATTTACGGGGGCTGGTTGCCTCGCGGATACGTGATGCTGGGCATGGCTCTGAAGCCGGCGCGCCTGGCCGCCATGCTGACCTGCGCGTGCCTGGTGTTGCCCATGGTATTTGCCGGAGGAGTCAAGTCGGAGTGGGTTGCGGTGGCTTTGTTGAGTCTGGCGGCAGCGGCCCATCAAGGCTGGTCGGCGAATCTGTTCACCACAGTTCCGGATATGTTCCCGCACAAGTATGTGGGAACCGTGGTCAGCTTCGGCACTTTGGCCGGAGCCGCGGGAGGCGCTATCTTTGCCCAGGTGACGGGGAACATTTTGCAGATTACGCACAGCTACGTGCCGCTGTTCATGTATGCCGCATTTGCCTATCTGCTGGCGCTGCTGGTGCTGAGAACGCTGGCGCCGGGATTGAAGCGGGCTGTTCTGGAGGGCTAAAGCAAAGCGAGGGTGGCGAGTCTGAAGTTCTTGCCATACTTTGCAAAGAGTACCCGCAGATCCTTCGACTCACCACCCCCGAACTGAAATGCGTTCGGGGCCCCGTTCGCTCAGGATGACAGCACCTTTTATGATGCGAACTTTAGACTCAGCACACTAGGAACGATGTTGAAAGGAGGGGCAATGGCAGAACAACGAAAACTGCGCATGGGCATGGTGGGCGGAGGGCCCGGTGCTTTCATTGGCCCCGTGCACCGCATGGCCACCGAATTGGATGGCGGAATCGAACTGGTGGCAGGGGCGTTTTCGCAAACGGCGGAGCGATCGCGGGCCGCGGGCGAGAGTTATCGCATCGATCCGGCACGCGCTTACGCCAACTACACCGAGATGCTGGCGGCGGAACGGCAGCGGCCCGACCCGATCGACTTTGTCTCCATCGTGACGCCCAACAGCACGCATCTTCCCGTCGCGGTGGCGGCCTTGGAAGCGGGCTTCCCGGTGGTCTGCGACAAGCCGGCCACGGCCACTTATCCCGAGGTGCTGGCGCTTGAAGCGGCTGTCCAAAAACACCAACTGCCCTACGCGCTGACCCATGCCTATGCGGGTTACTCGCTGGTGCGCGAGGCGCGCCGCATTTGTCTCGATGGAAAGCTCGGCCCGGTGCGCAAGATAGCCGTCGAGTATCTGCAAGGCTGGTTCACGCAACTGCTTGAAGCTACCGGGCACAAGCAAGCCGTGTGCCGCACCGATCCTTCCGTGAACGGTCCCGGCGGATGTGTCGGCGATATCGGCGTACATGCCTTTCATCTGCTTGAATATGTAACCGGACTGAAGGTAACGAGCCTTAATGCTACTTTGCGCACGGTGGTTCCAGGCCGGCTGCTGGACGACGATTGCAGCGCATTTCTTCGCCTCGAGAATGGCGCAACCGGTGTGCTGATGGCCTCGCAAGTTGCCGCGGGCGAGGGCAATGGTCTGCGTTTGCGCGTGTACGGCGAGAGCGGTTCCATCGACTGGCGTCAGGAAGATCCCAATCGGCTGCGCGTGAAGTGGGACGATGGGCACGAAGAGGTTCGCTATGCAGCGGGGAGTTATCTGAGCCCCGATGCGCGCGCCGTGACGCGCTTGCCGGGCGGACATCCCGAGGGCTATATCGAAGCCTTTGCAGTGCTCTATCGCGAGTTTGTCGAGGCTCTTTGGAGTTGGAAAAACGGCGAGGCGAAGGCTCTTCCGGCGACTCTGCCGGGTATCGAAGCCGGCGTGCGCGGCATGCGCTTCATTGAGCGCTCGATCGAGAGCAGCCGAGGGGAAAGCTGGGTGCAGTTCTAATTTCTGGTTGGAGAGCACGCAACCGCATTACTGACAACGGATGACTAACAACTGACCACTGTTTTTACCGGAGCGAGAAGATGAAGACGATCAAGGGACCTGGAATTTTCCTGGCGCAGTTTGCCGGCGATGAAGCGCCGTTCAACAGTCTTGGAGGCATGGCGCAATGGGCTGCCGGCCTGGGATTTACCGGCGTGCAGATTCCCAGTTGGGACCAGCGCTTGTTCAACTTGAAGCTGGCTGCCGAGAGTCAGGATTACTGCGACGAGGTGGTTGGCATCGTGGGCGAAGCGGGCCTCGCGATTACCGAGCTTTCCACGCATCTTCAAGGCCAGTTGGTGGCCAGCAATCCCGCGTTCGACGTTCTGTTGGAGGGCTTTGCTCCGCCGCAGGTGAAGGGAGATGTGAAGGCTCGCCAGGCCTGGGCGGTGGAACAGTTGCTCTATGCGGCGAAAGCCAGCCAGAAGCTTGGATTGAATGCCCACGCCACTTTCTCCGGTGCGCTGGCCTGGCCATTCTTCTATCCCTGGCCGCAGCGGCCAGCCGGCCTGATCGACGAGGCTTTTGCGGAACTGGGCCGCCGCTGGAAGCCGATCCTCGATGCTTTTGACGCGGCTGGAGTCGATGTCTGTTACGAGTTGCATCCGGGCGAAGACCTGCACGACGGCGCTACCTTCGAGCGTTTCCTCGGCGCGGTGGGCGATCACGCCCGGGCCAACATTTTGTACGATCCGAGCCACATGATTCTGCAGCAGATGGATTACCTGGCGTTCCTGGATATCTATCACCAGCGGGTGCGCGCATTTCATGTCAAGGACGCCGAGTTCCGTCCCAGCGGCCGCTCCGGCGTGTACGGTGGCTATCAGGATTGGATCGATCGGCCCGGGCGCTTCCGTTCGCTGGGCGACGGGCAGATCGACTTCCATTCGATCTTTAGCAAGATGGCGCAATACGACTTCCCGGGCTGGGCCGTGGTGGAGTGGGAGTGCTGCATCAAGCATCCTGAAGATGGCGCAACGGAAGGCGCGGCGTTCGTGCGCGACCGCATCATTCGCGTCACCGAGCGGGCCTTCGACGACTTTGCCGGAGCCGCGCCGGATCTGGAAGCGAACAGGAGAATCCTTGGTTTGAAATAGGCGAAACCGGTGGAAAAAATCTTCGTGCTAGCGGCAGCATCGAATTGCTGCCGCCCGGCGCAGCGAGATTCCGGCACTGCGAGTTTGTGTGCTACCCTGCCAATAAGGTGCTGGCCGGCAGACCATGCGCACGGAATTCAGGCATTTCCATGAAGGCGTTTCGGGATGTCGGCTGGCCGGATATATCGTGAACAGCCGAACCGATCCAAAAACATCGGGGCTTCGGACATATGCTTACGACGCATGGGGCCTATCGTTATGACTGACGTTTCAGCTTGTTGCATCAGCGTAGCGTCCACCATAGCGCCCAATTCTACCGGCAAAGAACGCGATACCGAATCAGGAAACGACTACTTCGAAGCGCGGTAC
>CAZLMY010000089.1:0-23786 GCA_964560845.1 uncultured Occallatibacter sp.
TCTCCTGGGGCAACTTCCAGATCGGCGGCGCCTTCGCAAACCAGAGCGCCGAATACCTGGATGGCCAACCGCTGAATATTGGATATATCAACCTGCCTATTCTCATCCCCACACAGGATTCAGTGGGCGAATTCAAAGTTCAAACCAACAACATCGGCCCGGAATGGGGCAAAGTAGCAGGCGGAGTTCTCAACCTGAGCACCAAGAGCGGCACGAATACTTTCCACGGCGAGGCCTATGAGTACATTCGTAACAAGGTGCTCAATGCCAACGACTTCTTCTCGAATCACGCAGGCTTGGCCAGACCGCCCTGGATCCAGAATCAGTTCGGCGGCAACTTCGGTGGAAGGGTCTTCAGGGACAGGACCTTCTTCTTTTACAGCTTCGAAGGCTTCCGCTTGCGCTCGTCGGCATCGTGGGTATCCACAGTTCCAACCGCAGATGTCGTATCGGCTATCAAGGGCGGTCAGAGTGTGAATCTCTCCAACCTCCTTACGGCCAACGGCCTATCGAAGATTATTGATCCCTGCGGCGGCGTGCTGCAAACAACTCCCAACTCCGATGGCCTAGGAGTTGGCGGATGCGCCACCGATAAATCCGGGAACCCTGTCGGTACAGCAACCCCGTTCCCCAACAACACAATTCCAGCGTCTCGCATCAACCAGACGGCAAAGGCGTTGATCTCCCTTTGGCCCGCGCCAACAAACGCCAACCAACTCAATAACTACACTTCGAGTTACTCGCTGGGCGGAAATCAGAACCAGAACATCGTTCGCATCGACCAGAAGATCAACGATAAGCAGCATCTGTTTGGCCGCTTTAGCCAATGGAACAACTTGAACCAGCCGGAGGATCCGTTAGGCACCGGCCTCTGCCTCGATCGTTGTACCGAGACGATGACTTCCAAGGGAGTCGCCCTCGGTTACAATTACGTCTTCAACCCGAACATCATCGGCAACCTCGACGTTTCGGCCACGCGCTTCAACTACCTTCGCACACCCAAGAATTCAGGCTTCGACTTCACAACTATCGGCTGGAATTCCGCGTTTAACAACGAGGTGGGGTCCACAGAAAGAACGCCTCCCACGATCGGGGTGGTCGGCGAATCCGACAACGTCATGGCTACGCAAGGACAAAGCTACATCGTGGACCATGACACGCAGTACTGGTTTTCACCCACACTCACACTCGTCCGGGGCCGTCATACCATTCAGACGGGATTGCAATACGAGATTACCCTCGACGACTATGCCCAAAGCAACATCATCAGTGGCTATCTCGGTTTCGACGGCACCTACACGGGAGTCCCCGGGATGGGCTTTGCTGACTACCTGATGGGTTGGGCCACTAACCCGGAACAGGTCGGCAACCACTTCTACGGCACTGCTGTCATTCCCAACCTGGTGGCCGGCAAACAGAATCTCCTGGCCGCATTCGCCAACGATACTTGGCATGCAAACAACAAACTGACCCTCAATCTTGGCCTGCGCTACGAGTATCAGAGTCCTTGGTCCGAGCGGCACAACCGCCAGTCGTACTTCGATCCGACGGCCGTCGACCCACTTGCCTCCCAGGCAGTCGGCAAGCCGGGGGGCCCCACAAGTTCCGTGCTTGGAGCCGCACGGCTGGTCGATAGTACCACACGCAGCAGCCGCTACAACCTGGATGAAAATAGGATCGGAGTTGCCCCGCGGGTCGGCTTTGCCTACAGTTTCGATCCAAAAACCGTGCTTCGTGGCGGCTACGGGTTGTTCTGGATTCCGCTCGATGCCAGTTGGGCCACCAATCCACTCAATGACCCCGTCAACTCCATTCAAACCGAGTACACGGGCAATAATGGAAATCCAGACCTGCCCACAAATACCATCACCACGCCGTGGATCAACTTTGTCGAGCCTCCCGGCGCGGGCGTCGACAGCAAGACTGGCCTGCCGCTCGTCGCCTTGGATGAGGAAGGCGCATCAAGCCCCACATTCGAGAACCCGGCCTACTCCTACGGCTACATGCAGCAGTGGAACCTCGACATCCAGCGCACCTTCTGGGGCGGATGGTTCGCCGACGTTGCCTATGCCGCCAACAAGGGAACCCACCTGCCGGCCTACAACCAACAGATCGACCAACTGGGAGACAACTACCTCGCCCAGGCCGCGCAGCAAGTGGCCTCGGGCACCCCGACACAGTGCAGCTATCCCGGCGTAACCGCACCGGCGGGGCACGCCTGTATTGCGCAGTTTGTGTCCAATCCATTCGCCGCAACTTCGGCGCCCGGAAGCTACCTGTCCTCCGCCACAACCACTATCGGCAACCTGCTGCTGCCCTTCCCGCAGTACAACGGCCTGCAGTACGCCGGTGCGGGAAGCTTCGCCAGCACCTATAACTCGCTCCAGGCCACCTTGCAGAAGCGCTTCGCCGGCGGTGGAACCATGTTGGCCGCCTACACCTGGGCCAAGCTGCTCAGCAATACCGACACCATAACCTCTTGGCTCGAGCCGGGAGGCAAAGGGGGAATCCAGGACTGGAACAACTTGCGCGCTGAGAAATCCATCTCCTCGCAGAATGTTCCACAGCACCTCATCGTAAGCTATGTGCTCGATCTGCCGTTCGGCAAAAACAAAAGGTTCGGCAGCGATGTTTCGCCCCTGGCCAACAAGGTGATCGGCGGCTGGGGCGTCGATGGTGTTACAACTTTCCAGAACGGCTTCCCCATCAACATCAGCTCGGGAGGCAACGGCGCCAATTACTACGGCGGCGGATTGCGCCCGAACGTAGTCTACGGCTGCAAGAAGGCAACTTCCGGGTCAGGAGCCGCCCGCGTGCTCAGCGGTCTGGCCGGCGGTACCGGCTGGATCAATCCAGCCTGCTTTACCACCCCTGCCCCCTACACCTGGGGTAACGAGCCGCGTGTCGACAGCCTGCAAGCTTCCGGCATCGACAACTGGGACTTTGCCGCGTTCAAGCACACCACCTTCGGCCCCGATCAGAAACTCGGTTTCGAATTCAGGGTCGAAATCTTCAACACCTTTAACCGCGTGCAGTTCATCCCACCATCCAACACAACCGGATCTTCGAACTTCGGCGTGATCTCCGGTCAGGGCCAGATGAATAACCCACGACTTGTCCAATTTGCAGGCAAGATAGTGTTCTAATGATCGTTCAACCACAAGGGTGAAGCAGGTGTAGATCGTGCGAGGACAATTCCTCCGACTGGCGCACTTCTGCTTCACCCATTTTTCTTGCAATTCTTTGCATGACAGCATAGCCGTGCAGTTATTGAACAGAAATACCAGGCAGTTTGCGATCCGCTGACCAGGGTCGGCGTTTCACGACGGCAGATAAACGGTAATGGGTGATTTGCAGCGATGAGTCAACCCGCCTGCTTGAAGGCGCTTGCGGGTTAGAGCATTTTCCCTAGAGCGATTCCAAAATAGGTGTGCCCTATCTTGCATCGTGCAGGGTCGCCGCTCCTTGGGGTCGCGTCGACTTGAACGCTGCGGTTCCTGGGTACAGTCATTCTGGAATCGCTATAATGGTGGCAAGTGTGGGTGCCCCACCTGGGCGCCCCCTGGGCACCGCGATTTTGTTTTTGCTGCCAGGGTGGAATACCTCGATTCCAGTACGAAAAATGCTTCGGTAAGCGTGCCAGCAAGTCTGCGACGGAGCGCAGTTAGTGTGGCTGAGAATTGAAAAAGCGCTCGACCGCGGCGAGCAGGCCGGGAATGTCGAATGTGTCGGCTTCGATGGCCGGATTCCAGCCCAGGTCGCGCAGCGTCTGGCTGGTGATGGGTCCGATAGAAATCGATGGGACACCCGCCAGGGGCCACGCTAGCCCGGCCTGCCGCACCGCATCGAGCAAGTGAGTGACGCTGGAAGAACTGGTGAATGTGGCGGCGTCCAGGCCTTGCTCAAGCGCCTGTCGAAGCTGTTCCGGAGCCGCTTCAGGCATGACGTTCCGATAGGCCTCGACAACATCGACGGATGCCCCCATTTCCCGCAGCGCATCGGGGATCACGTCGCGGGCCATCGTCGCACGGGCCAACAGAACTCTCTTTCCAGCTACCTGCTCCGCAATGCCTTGCACCAAACTTTCAGCCACGTATGATTCTGGGACAAAGGTAACTAGAAATCCGGCATCGCGCGCGGCTGCGGCTGTGGCTTCTCCGACCGCCGCAACCTGAATGGACCTGCGCGGGCTTGCTGCGGATGCCAATCCCAAGCCTTCTGCCCGCCGCTGCACCGCGCGGACAGCGTTGGCGCTAGTGAGCATCAGCCAATCGTAGCAGTCGAGTTGCCGCAAAGCAGCATCCAGCAGCTCGAAACTGAGAGGCGGCCGAATTTCGAGCAGGGGGACCTCGACCGGTTCGGCGCCCAGTGCACGGAGGCCGTGGCTGAGCTTTCCGGCCTGATGGGTGGCGCGGGTGACCAAGATCCGCCTTTCTGCCAGCGGCAAGCTCACCGCGCTCCTTCGCTCACGGACTCAAGCAAAGGCCCGGCCCCCGCATCGACGAGCATCTTGGCCACTTCCCGGCCCAGCGTTGCCGGGTCGGTACCGGTCTGGTTGGCGCGATGATGGACGCGAACGGCCAAGCCTGATTCCGGAACCGCGACAATGGCGAAAACCTCTACCGATGGCTCGCAATTGCTGCCGGAAACCGGGCGGCAATGGATACCGATGGGCACCTGACAGCCTCCGCCCAAGGCCGCCAGTGCGGCCCGCTCCACGGTGGTGGCAAAGCGGGTTGCCGGATCGTCGAGGAATGCAACGGCGGCAATGGTGGCGGCGGCGTCCTTGCGGGTTTCGATGCCCAGCGAACCTTGTCCTGCCGCGGGACAGAAATCCTTCGGGTCCAGGCGTTCGCGCACCCATTCGGTCTTTTCCAACCGGTCGAGACCGGCAGCCGCCAGCAGAATGGCTTCCACCTGCCCCTCCGCCAATTTGCGCAGGCGGGTGTCGACATTGCCGCGGAACTCGACGGCCTCGATATCGGGCCGCAAAGCCTTCAACTGGGCTCGGCGGCGCTGGCTGCTGGTGCCCACCCGGGCGCCCACGGGCAAGGACGCGAGATCGGCATGCTTCACCGAAACAAAGACATCCCTGGGGTCCACGCGCGGCGGCGTCGCCGCTAGGGTGAACAAGTCCGGCAATTCGGTAGGCAAATCCTTGAGCGAGTGCACCGCCAGATCGACGCGGCCCTCGGCCAACGCTTCTTCAATCTCCTTGGTAAACATGCCTTTGGAACCGACCTGGGCAAAGGTCACTTCCTGCAGCCGGTCGCCGGTGGTCTTGATGATCTCCAGCTCAACCGAGTGGCCCTCGGCGCGCAACAGGGCGGTGATGTGGTTGGCTTGCCAAAGGGCCAGTTGCGAGCCACGGCTTCCAATTCGCAGGTTCATCGACGGTTCTCCAGGCTGGCTTCAGGCACTTTCGCGGCTTCAGTTTTCTCAGTTACCTCAAGAGAGGCTGTTGCGTCAGGGGGTTGTTCACCGCGCCCCCCGCCGGTTGGCAGAGACCACGTGTCGCAGAGAGCGTCGAGGCGGACGGCATCGCCTTCGCGGGCGGCCTGTTTGAGGGCCTGCATGGGCGGGTGGAGGAACTTGTTGACCATCCCGCGGGTCAAGGATTCGATGGCGGCAGCCTGTTCGGCGGTGAGCGAACCCAAGCGGGCCTGTATGCGGCGCAATTCGGCCTGGCGGATCTCCTCGGCCTGATGCTGCAGGGCGACGATCGCCGGAGCCACATTCACGGTGCGCTGGCGCTGATGAAAGCGCTGCACCTCGGCCTCGATCATGGCCTCGGCGTTGGTGGCTTCCTGGCTTCGCTCGGCCATGTGAGCCGCGGCCACCTGCTGCAGGTCGTCGATGTCATAGACAAAGATCCCCTCCAGCTTGTTCATGGCCGGGTCGACGTCGCGAGGCACCGCAATGTCGATAAAGAACATGGGGCGATTGCGTCGCTTGTGCAGGAAAGCCATCCCATGTTCCTTGCGGAAGATGGGGTGGGGCGCGCCGGTAGAGCTGATGACGATGTCGGCCTCGCTGGCCGTCTCGTAGATCTGCTCAAAGGGAATGACGCGGCCCTGAAACGCCTCGGCCATGCGACGGGCCCGTTCCTGAGTCCGGTTGGTCACCAGGATGGTTCCCGCCCCTTGCTGGACCAGATGACGGGCGGCCAGTTCGCTCATCTTGCCTGCGCCAACCAGAAACACCGTCCGGCCGGTGAGCGAGCCGAAGATCTTGCGCGCCAACTCCACGGCGACCGATGCGATGGAGACGGAGTTGGACCCGATCTCGGTTTCGGTGCGAACTTTCTTCGCGGCGGCAAAGGTGCTTTGCAGCAGGTGCTCGAGTTGGCCGGCCACCGTGCCCGAGGCGCGTGCCACGGCAAAGGCCTCCTTCACCTGGCCCAGGATCTGCGGCTCACCGACCACCATGGAATCCAGACTGGCGGCCACGCGAAACAGGTGGCGCACCGCCTGCTGGTCGCGGTGCTGATAGATGTGCGGAGCCAGCAAGGCGGGCTCCAGGCCAAAGTGCTCATGCAAGAAGCCGGTCAGATCGACCTCCGGCGATTCGATGGCGGCCAAAATCTCCACGCGATTGCAGGTGGAGACGATCATGCACTCTGAGACGCCGGGCAGCGCGGCCAGAGCCCGGGTGGTGTCGGGCAAGTCGTCGCGGGAGATGGCGATGCGCTCGCGCAACTCGATGGGCGCAGTTTTGTGGTTGATGCCGATAAGCGCCAGAGTCATTGGGGACCATACCTGTGGACATGGCTAAACAGGTTGGTCGCCCAAACGGCGATCATCACGACAAACACTGCGCCAGAGAGATATGCGGCCTTGCGGCCGCGCAGCCCGGCCGACCGCCGGACGAAGAGCAACAAGACGTAGACGGCCCAACTCACGAAGGAGGCGATCACCTTGGGATCCAGAAAATAGGACGCGCCGAGAGCCGTCTCCTGGGCCAGCACGGAGCCAATCACCAGGCCGACGGTCATGCAGGGAAAGCCGAATTCAAGCGTGGAGTGCGCGATACGTTCCAGCGTGTCCAGCGGCGGCATCCAGTCGAACGGGGCCCACCAGGAGTCAACGCCGGGCTTTAGCTTGCTCTTGATGCGGCGTTCCTGAAGCAGGTAAAGCACCGAGGCCAACATGCTGAACGCAAGTGCCGCGTAAGCCATCAGAAGTGCCGCGATGTGCGCAATGAGCCAACTGATGCGCACACCCTGCGAAGGAAAGGTGTAGCGATCGGGACCCAGAGCCGGAACAAATACCAGGAAGAAGGTCGCCGGCAAGGCACAGATGCCCAGGGCAACGGCGTCGTAAAGCCACCAGACCACAAAAAACAGCGCGGCCAAAGCAAAGCCAAGCAGCGATTCGACCTCTCGAATGCCAACGGGCATCCAGTGATGCGCCTGAATAAGCATCTCGACCACGGAGACGAAGTGAAAGAAGAAGGCCAGGCCGGCGAGGTGGACGCAGATTTTCCGCCACCGTATCAACCCATAGAGCACGGCCGGGAAGACGGCGACACTTGCCGCCGCATAGAGGACAGCCGCAACTCGGAGCCAGAGGAGATCCATTTCGATTCTTACCTTAAGACCTGAATTCCCAGTATACTGTGACGCAAATCACCATCAGAACCGGAACAGTGGCGCCGAAGAGCCTCCGATTCGATCCAAAGGCCCGCAACTTCCCTGCCCGAACGAACGGATGTGGTCCGCAAATGGCGCTCGAACGGACGCCCCGACTCACGTGGCTGGCCTGAACGGCAACCGTCGAAAAGCGCTATTTTTCACCGGCTGTGAACGTGGTCCAGGGACCCGCTTTCATGTCCTTGAGAATCGGCTTGAGGTAGCCGTACTCGGGGTGCGCGGCCAGGAAAGGAGCAGCCAGGAAATCCTCTCCGCAAGGGTGCCCCGCGTGGCCGATCAGCGACATCCTGGCTGCCAGGTCGGAGTCCGTCACTTTGCCGGTGACGGCGCCATGCGGTGCGTAAGGCCCCAGATCCCACTCGGGAACGCCGCGCGGGTCCTTGTCGATATGGCCGCAGAGCGACCGTTCGTCGGCATCGACTTTGCCGCTATAGCTATCCACGTGGTCAGACAAGAATTGCTCGGCGAGTTCCACATCGATGCGCCCCTTGGCCAGTTCGATCTGCTTTTCGGCAGCGACACGCCGGGCGTTGGGCGAGCTGGACAGATTCTCGAGGTCGAACGATGCGGTCTCGTCCTTGATGAGCTGCGGATCGCGGGCGAAGTTGGTGCTGACGAAATAGCCGTCCTTGGAACGCCACAGGGGCGTGTTCTTGAGGCCGAGTTCCAGGTAGGCGATTTCGCCCGTGCTGCGGTCCCCGATCAACCAATCGTTGGCGTAGCCGCCGTTGTTGCCTTCCTTGATGATGCGGACGTAGTCGTCGATGGAACCGGCATATTGCAGCGCTTTTCGAGAGCGCACGAATTCCGGCATCCCCTTGGGGTCCCAGCCTTCGAATTGAGTGATGGTGGTCTCGGTGATCATCAAACCAGCATCGTTCACTCCGAAATCGTCCTGGCTGGTGATCACGCCCGGCGCGCCATCCATCAGAATGCGATGTCCATGCGCCGGTTGAATGTCGAAGATCACTGTCCAGAGCGCGCCCTCGGCATAGCTCGACCAATTGTTGTGGGCGATCACGATTTTGCCGCCCTTGGTATAGCTGCCGGTAGCGATAAACGCCGAGCAGCGGCCTTCAGGGAGAATGTGCGGGGAGTTCGAGGCCTGGTGCTTCCCGGAGGTCATCCGCTTATTCAGCCACGGGACATAATACTCCGGCAGCTCGATGCCGCCATTGAGGGCGACGATATCCCAGACATCGAGCCTTATGCCCCGGGACTGGACGCCTTTGGCAATGCCCTGTAGTTCCTGCTGATATTCCGGCTCGATGTTCGGCCAGAGCATCCAACGAGACGCCTTGCGATAGAACTCCCAGTCGCGCTTGGTGTCATGGGTGCTTTCCAGCTTGAAGACCTTGACCATGTCCGCAATCTCGGTGGCCAACAAGCGCCCATGCTGATAGCCAATCTCGGACGGGGTTCCCTCCAGATGCACGTAGGTCCAGCCGCCTTTCTCAAGCCGGTATCCCGGCGGGGCCGCAGGTTCAGTCTTGATCAGGGGCTCCGGAGACGTGTTGGGCGGCGAGGCGAAGGCTGAAGAAGCCGGTGCAACAACGAGCAGGGAAAGCAGGAAATAGCCGAAGCCGCGAGAAAGCAGATGCGCCATCGTAACCCTCCGGGATTTCCTGAAGATACACGAGGAATTGAAGTTAAAGCAATGAAAGAAGGGGACTCCAAGACGAGAAACCGCATCGCTTCGCGGAGGGTTGGGCGCGGTTGAGACCGCGCCCTTTCTGAATCCGAAGAAAAAAGAAGAACGAAGTTGCCCGGCTTAGTGCTTTGCCGGAGCCTTGGCTTTGGCGGGAGCCTTGACCGCGGCCTTGGCGGGCGCCGCTTTCTTGGCAGCCGCTGGCTTTGCCTTCCCCGGCTTCTCCGCATCGGCCTTCGGACTCCCCTTCGCGGACGCTGGCGCCTTGGCCCCACGCTTCGCGGGAGCCGCATCGGGATCGGGCCCTGCATCGTCGAGATCGTCGTCATCGCCATCGGCGTCAGCGTCCGAGTCGTCGCCGATATCCGAATCCAAGTCAACTTTAGGAAGGCTCAAACCGAGGTCGATTTCCTCGTCGTCGCCGCCAAGGTCGTCGAGATCCTCGTCCTCGTCGTCGATGCCGTCCTCGGAATCCTCATCGTCGTCGTAGGATTGCTCCTTCATCTTGGCCTCAGCGCCACGCTTGGCACGCGGACGCTTGATGGTGACCTGGGGCGGCGGCGCAGGAGGGGAATGCGGGTCGAGGAAGGCTCGAATCTCCTCGGTGGTGGTCAAGCGGCCGTCGATGAGCTCCAGGAAGACGCTGTGCAGAATCTCGCTGTAGCCGGCCAGCTCGGGCGTGATCCGCATCTCTTGCATCAGAGCGTGGGGAAGGCGCTGGCGGACTTCCGGCCAGGTCTTCAGGAAGAGCTGGAAACGTTCGCGAACGGCAGAATCCTTGCTGGTAAAACCAAGCCAGAGAACTGCTTCGGGATCGTATGTGGTGAAGAGCTTGTAGCTGATCGAGGGCGTGGCATTCTCTTTGGCCAGAAGCACCTTGGCAAAAGCCGCCGCCATCGCGTCCAGATTGTTCCACTCTTCTACAAAGCCGGGACGCAGCATCAGTTTCTTTAATGCGGCCAGGTCTTTTGCAGCCAGTTTGGCGGTGAGCAACTGAATCTGCGCCGCGGATGTGTCGGCATGGACGCCCTGGTTCAGCAATTCCACTGAAAGATCGTGCAGAGCCTTGAGCTTTTCTTCGTCGGCCTTGGCGACGGTCCAGGCGGGGAACAGCACCTTCATCCAGCCCTCCGTCTCCAGAGCCTGCAGCACCTTGAGGCCCTCTTCTTCGTGGGCGATCTGCTCCAACTCGCGACGGCGGGGCTCTTCGGAAAGGTGCTCGATCACCCCTTCCTCTTTAGCGTTCTCATAACGCTTCTGCGTTTTCGGGTCGAATTCGTAGGCTAGGCGCGTGAGATAACGCGTAGCGCGAATCAGCAGAGAGGGCTGCTCAAGAAAGCCATAATTTGACACCAGGCGCAGCAAGCGCGCTTCGATATCCGCGGCTCCGTTCAGCGGATCCATCAGTAACCCGAAGGACCCTTCATTCAAAGAGATGGCCATGGCATTGACAGTGAAGTCACGACGGCGCAGATCTTCCTGAATGGAAGCCGGATGAAGGATGAGCGGCTGCCCGGCCTTGGTGTACTCGGCTCGGTGGGTGCTGATGACGTCGACTCGCACGGTGCCCGGAAAGCATAGGTAAAGGCTGCGCGAAGTTTCATCCTCACCCCAGACGACTCCACCCAGTTTCTCAATTGTTTTCTTGAGCATAAGCGCATTTCCATGCACCGATACTTCAAGGTCGCGAACCACGTGGCCGCTGGTGAGGTCGCGCACGGCATCCCCGGTGAGGAACAGGATGGTTCCAGCCTCGCGGGCTGCCTCGCGCATGTGGCGCAAAGCGCTCTGCTGATCGGCCGAAAGCCGGTTTTCCAAAAGGTAGATGTAGTCGGGCATGATTCCGTTCCTGCTTCCCTGTCCACTGCCAAGTCACTGATACTGTTACGCTTACAGCTTAATCTGGCAGAGGTGGCAAACCAGTACATTAACACATCTGTCGCGACTTGGCTAGGGCCTATCGCACTGGATTCACTTCGATTCCCGTAGCTGGACACCAGTCTTTTCGCTTTTTTGGTGCCGAACCCGTCGCCATCTTTGACAACACCGGAGATGAAAAACCTTCGAAAGAATCCCGGTTCGCTTCCCGGTGAATGAAAACCAATCCATAGGCTCCCCGGATCGTGCGACAATCCAGAACGATGAGCTCGCTTCGCAAACCGGTGATTGTACGCAAGTTCTCGCGAGACTGGTGCGCCGGATACGCAGGCGCCAGTTTCGGCCAGGACGCCCCGGAATTGGAGATCCTTGACCTGACGGGAAAGGTGCTGCATATCGGCTGGGAGCAAATCAAGTGGGTCTGTTATGTGCGCGATCTGCCGAGCACCGGACCTTCCAGCGGCCCGGCGAATCCCGAACGCCTGATGCACAAGCGATTTACCACCCGGCCGCGTACCGCAGGATTGTGGCTGCGGATGACGATGACCGATGGCGATGAGCTGGAAGGATTGGCGGCCAACGACCGCTCCCTGGTAGAAGGATCGGGGCTGCTTCTCACCCCGCCGGACACGCGGTCGAATACGCAGCGGATCTACGTACCCCGCCAGGCGATTCAAACGCTTCAAGTGGTCGGCCTCATCGGAACCTTGAAGCGGCAGAGGCCGGCCGGGCTCGAGCAGCCGGAACTCTTTGGCGAAGAATCCTCCGCCTAACCGGCCGCAGGCGGAACGCTGCGTTTCGGTCCGGTACAATTTCATCGATGAAGCTAGGTGAGTTGGCAAGCAGGCTGGGTGCGGAACTTCGCGGCGACGCGGATCTGGAAGTCACTGGCGTCAAAGGGATTGAGGACGCGGGCCCCTTGGAAGTGACCTTCGTAGCGAATCCCCGGTATGCCGGGTTGGCCAAGAAAACAAGAGCCGCCGCGGTGCTGGTGGACCCGGGATTTCAGGAAATTGACGCAGCAACTTTGCGCATCAAGAACCCCTACCTGGCATTCTCAAGGGCGTTGGGACTCTTCTATCGGCCGCCGGTGTACGCCCCCGGCATTCACCCCTCGGCGGTTATCGACCCCACAGCGGAAATTGGCGCTGAAGCGCACATCGGCGCCTACGTCGTAGTGGGCCCTGGAGTCAAGTTGGGGGCCCATGCCACCCTGCTGCCTCACGTGGTTCTATATCCGGGAGTGCAGGCTGGCAGTCATCTGTTTGCCCACGCCCATGCGGTGGTGCGAGAACACTGTGTTCTGGGCGACCATGTGACGCTGGAAAATGGCGCCATCGTTGGAGCAGATGGATTCGGGTTCGCCAAGAACGAGATCGGTCACTGGGAGAAGATTCCCCAATCCGGCCCGGTGCGGCTGGGCAACCGCGTCGACGTGCAGGCCAACGCCTGCATCGACCGCGCGACGGTTGGAGCGACAGAAATCGGGGACGGAACCAAAGTCGATAACCTTGTGCAGGTGGGCCACGGTTCGCATGTAGGAGAGAACACACTCCTTTGCGCGCAAACGGGCCTCGCGGGTTCTTCCGTCGTAGGGAACAACGTGATCCTCGCAGGCCAAACCGGAGTGGCAGGTCACTGCAGCGTGGGGGATGGAGTGATTCTGACAGCTCAATCGGCTGTCTCACACGACGTTCCTGCAGGCAAGATGATTTCCGGCTCTCCGGGCTTCGACAACCGCACCTGGCTGCGAGCGGTCACCATCTTTCAGCGATTGCCGGAGATGTTCAAGCGCCTCGACCGTGTGGAGAAGCGCGTTGCGTTCCTTGACCCGCCAAAAGCTGTATCGGAGAATCCCGGGGACCAGGAATGACGCTTGGCATAAGAATGAAGCAGTGGGGGTTCTGTAGTTGCGCCGCGCTTGTTTTGGCGGCGGTGGCCGGGTGCCACTCCTATCACGTGGAGACCACGGTTGAGAACCGGACCGGAGCAGCGATCCAATTGCTTGAGGTCGATTACCCGAGCGCCAGCTTCGGCGCTGACAGCCTGAAGGCAAACGAGGTCTTTCACTACCGCATTCAATTGCGCGGCAGCGGACCAATCAAGGTGCAATACGCTAGCATGGGTGAACAGCAGAAAACGACGCAGATTGAAGGACCTAGCCTTTCTGAGGGACAGCAAGGAAGCCTGGAAATCATTTTATTGCCGGGCGGCAAAGCGGATTTTCGCTCCCATGTGACCCCATAGTACAGATTCGGCGGAGCTTTCCTGTCTGAACGTGTTCTAGATCACCGACATGACTTTTGGGTACCCCTATTCTCCAGCAAGTTTCGACCGATAAGAAGGGTGGGAGGGCTACAGTGCGGCATAGCCCCAGATCCGTGCGTGGTACTGTCCAGCTTCCCTGGTTGCGGAAGTACGGGCTACTCGTTCGCCTTGCCGGGTGTTTCTTTTGTGTCCTGCTGGCAATGGTGTCTGTCGGTCCCGCCCCCGACGCCAACCTGATCTCTTTGGCCAACGGAGTGCTGCTCAGCTATCTGCTGCTCGCTCCGCGGAAGCGCTGGGGGGCTTATCTGGGAGCAGGAACCCTGGCTCTCGCCGTGTCCGCATGTGTCAGTGCACATTGGCGAATCAACCTTGAGCTGATACCGCTGAATTTGGCCGAAATTCTGATTTGTGCATTTCTTTTGCGTCGGCGGCTCACCGATATTCCCCGCTTCACCAACGGCGCGTATCTGCTCCGCTTTATGGGTTATGTGATGCTTGGCCCGATCCTGACGGGGCTAGTGTTTGCCCTCGTCGCAGGCCGGTTCATGCACATAGCTCCTGGACAGGCCTTTCTTCAATGGACGGCGACCGACTGCATGGGCCTTTTTGTCGCCACTCCTGCCCTTGTTGCCATCCTCCGCGGCCGTTTTCGGAAAGCAGCTAAATACAAAGAGGACTACGGCTGGATCTTCCTGCTTGGGGTTGTCACCATTGGCGTGTTCTCTCAATCCAACGCGCCGGTTGCCTTCCTCGTGTTCCCGTTCCTGATCCTGATTTTGCTGCGACTGGATCTCGGTTGGGCTGCTGTGGGCGCCCTTTTCGTTGCCGGAGCAGGTAACTGGTTCACGGTGCGAGGCATGGGGCCATTCGCCATGACCAGTTCCTTTGGGCCGCTGGCGCCCGAGTTCCTTATGCAGATCTTCGTCGCCTGTGGGCTCTTTATGCTCTACAGCGTGTCCATGGTCCTGGAGCGCCAACTGGCCACCGAGCGGCGGTTGCAGGACATTGCTGCCTTGCACGCGTTGGTGACCGAAAACTCCCGAGACACCATCATCGTGGCCGACTTCGACGGTCACCGCAGCTATGTTTCCGCGGCGTCCGAGCAAATCTCGGGATGGAAGCCCGGTGAACTCCTGAAACAAGGCACCCTCGACCTAGTGCATCCCATGGACATTGACCGGGTGCAAGAGGTGATCGCCAAGCTGGATTCCACCAATGGCAACGCGGTGGTAGAGTTCCGCATGCAAAAGCGGAGCGGCGAATACATCTGGGTGGAGTCGAGTCTGCGTGTCGTTTGCGATGCGCATACGGGCGCGCCATCGGGGATTCTGAACCTGGTCCGCGATATTTCGGAACGAAAGCAGGCCGAACAGCGACTGCAAGACGCCTACAACGCCGTCGAGGCGCTGGCCGTAACCGACGCTCTGACGGGTCTGGCCAACAGGCGCAGGTTCGATCAATGTCTGACAGCCGAGTGGCGCCGCGGCATGCGCGAGCGGACTCCGCTCTCGGTCCTCATGATCGATGCCGACCTCTTCAAAAAGTATAACGACACCTACGGTCATCCCCGCGGTGACAGTTGCCTGAAACAGATAGCGGAAGCGGCGATGGACGTGGTCGCGCGGCCGGGAGACCTCGTTGCCCGCTTCGGCGGCGAGGAATTCACCGTCGTTCTGCCCAATACCGACAACGAGGGAGCCTATCGAGTGGGCGTCGAGATCTGCGAGGCGATGCGCAACCGCAGACTGGCGCACTGTCAGAACCCGTTCGGCATCGTCACGATTTCAATTGGATGCGCCACCATGACTCCGAAACTTGGCCAACACGCTCCAGACCTGCTGGAAATGGCAGACCAGGCTTTGTACAAGGCCAAACAAAACGGCCGCAACCAGGTTTGGAACGGCAATATCAGCGAAGAATCGAACAGCGAGGCGCTGGCAGTTCAGGGCGACGGGGATAGCACGAACAGCTGATTCGTCATGACCGGCCAAGAGCCGGCCCCGGGGCGGTCGCGAGTCCCTTCTTCCTGCTCTGCATTGGACAGACCGCCAATTCCTTCAACCGGAAGCGCCCTCGAGCCCCGTCGCTAGGCAACCCAATTCCGGCCTCGGCTCATCCTAATTGCAGAGTAAGGTGCGTTCGTGTAGCCACGAGACCTTGGGCCACGCAGGAAATCTGGGGATCGGAATGATAATTCTCTTAGTCGACAACGATCCGCTGCGGGCCTTTTTGCGCAAATCGATCCTGGAGCAGCGATTTGCCGAGGTTCTGCGTGTCGGAGATGCCGCAGAGGCTTTATGCCTGGTGGAACAACCCTCGTTTGCCGAAAAACTCGGGCTGGTCATCTCGGGGCTTCACATCCCCGGATTCGGCGGACCAGGATTTGTGGCCGAATTGCATGCCCGCCTCCCCGAGCTTCCGGTGCTCGTTTTAGGTAATACCGGCGAGGCGGCAACCGAATATGCCAATGACGGGGTGCGCTTTCTGTCCAGACCTGCCACGAACGAGGAGATGCTCTCGTCCGCCAGTGAGATGTTAGCGCAAAACGGACACAGGCAGCACTTTGCGCTCGGACTCTCTTGATTACGAGCGTGACTAGCGCTAATTTGGCAGAAACGTCTTCCCGACCGAGGCCGTCTGATGCCACGAAACCTCTCCGATCAAGCGATCCCCTCCCCTGCCGACGCTGTCTTACGTTCCTTCTCCATCCACAACAGAGTTCACCTTTATCTGCTGGATGCGCTTCCGGCTGAGGTCTGGGACGCGCCCCCGCCGGGTGGCAAAGGCCGCACCCTGCCCGCGCTCGTCAGCCATATCCACAAGGTGCGTCTGATGTATCTCGAAGCTGCCAAGTGGAAGGAAAAGCCCGCGGAACTGACGAAGACTACCACCATTCCCGAGGCCAAATTGGCGCTTGAAGCCAGCGCCAAGGCGGTTGTGGATTGGCTGAATCCGATTCTGCATGGAGAGGCGAAGGTCTCCGGCTTCAAGCCCGATGCCTGGGCTTTTGTGGCTTACCTCATCGCCCACGAGGCTCATCACCGCGGCCAGATGGTGTTGCTGGCCCGGCAACTCGGCCATCCCATCGACAAAGCGACCAGCTACGGACTTTGGGAGTGGGGCGCGCGTTGAAGGCGAGAGCCTTATATCTGGCCAGCGTCCCGTTCTCCATCCGCGGTGTGAGGTAGATCACACTAAAAGGGCCTATGATGGATTGAGAATACCCTCGTTGGGAGGCCTCAAGTGGGGCACTCCAATTAGCGTACCCTGGCGGTCTTGATGAAAGACGGCGTGTTTCCTGAGGAAACGGCCCCTTTGCAGATGAGCTTTCGGGGAATGGCGATTGGAGAGCCGCTGTTGGCTCCCCGTATGCGTGCGAAAATCATCGTGGAGTCCTAATGGCAGCGTTTGGCAGTTTCGCTCTTCTCATTGCATTGGCTTTGGCCGCCTACAACCTGTTGGCGGGGGCGCTGGCGTTGCGCTTGCTCGCGACGGGGCAGCCGGCACGCATTTCGCCCGAGCGGCTGGCCGATACGGCTCGTCGCGCAGGCATTGCCGGTTTTGTGGCCATCAGCATGGCCGCTTTCGCCCTGGTCTGGTCGGTTTTCACCAACGACTTCTCCATCACCTACATCATGGAGCACTCCAACCGCGCCCTGCCCGGAGCCTACAAGTTCTCCGCGCTGTGGAGCGGCCAGGAAGGCTCGCTGCTGCTGTGGGCATGGCTGCTGGGCATCTACAGCTTCGTTCTGCGCCTGACCCACAAGACCGACGTCACCCTCTACGCCTACGCCGGCACCATCATGGCCGGGATTCAGGTGTTCTTCCTCGCCGTGCTGTGCTTTGCCGCGCCGCCGTTTGCACTCATGACCGGGCAGATCCCCGACGACGGCAACGGCTTGAATCCCCTGCTGCAATATCCGGAGATGGTCATTCATCCGCCCATGCTTTACCTGGGCTACGTGGGCTTCTCGGTTCCCTTCGCTTTCGCGCTGGGCGCGCTCATGATGCGTTACCCCGGTGAAAAATGGATCAAGGTCACCCGCGTATGGACCATGGTTACCTGGCTGTTTCTTACCGCCGGCATTTTTTTGGGAATGCACTGGGCCTACGCCGTGCTCGGCTGGGGTGGTTACTGGGGCTGGGACCCGGTTGAAAACGCCAGCTTCATGCCCTGGCTCACCGGCACGGCCTTTCTTCACTCCGTCATGATGCAGGAGAAAAAGGGCATGATGAAAAGCTGGAATGTGTGGCTCATCTTCTCCACCTTCCTGCTGACGTTGCTTGGGACGCTGCTTACTCGCGCCGGCCTGGTGAGTTCGGTGCACGCCTTTGCCCAATCCAGCATCGGTACCTGGTTTGTGGCCTTCATGTGCATCGTTCTGGCAGTCTGCATCTTCACCTACATCCTGCAGCACAGCCACCTGAAGAGCGAACACCATCTGGAATCTCTGGTCAGCCGCGAATCCAGCTTTCTGTTCAACAACCTGGTGTTGCTGACGGCCTGTTTTGTGATTCTGTGGGGAACGCTGTTCCCGATCCTCTCGGAATACGTGGTGGGCAACAAGGTCACCATGGGCGCACCCTGGTATAACCGGGTGGCCATCCCCATCGGCCTGTTCCTGCTGTTCCTCACCGGCGTGGGGCCGCTGCTGCCCTGGCGCTCCGCATCGCTGAAGAGCATCAAGCGCAACTTCATATTGCCGGTGATCGCGCTTTGGGTAACGGTTCTGGTTTGCCTAGCTGCGGGCGACCTTCCCTGGAAAGACGGGGCATTCGACTACGGCAACTTCTTTGCTTTGGTGGCATTCTCGCTTTCGGCGGCAGTGACGACGGCCATTTTGTCGGAATTCCTGCGCGGCGCAGGTGTCATCTCGCGGCAAACCGGACGCAATCTGCTCTCGGCAACTTGGCTGCTGACGCGGCGCAATACCCGCCGCTACGGTGGTTACATCATCCACATCGGCGTGGTGATCGTGGTCATCGGTCTGGCCGGTTCGGCCTTCAACCGCAATGTCGAAAGTGAGATGGCGCTGCACGACAAGCTGACCATCGGCCCCTACACGCTGGAATGCACGGGCGCGACCCAGGACTCCAATGACAACTACAATTCCGACTTTGCGGTGCTGGATGTATCGAAGAACGGCAAGTCGCAATTTCAGATGACTCCGGAGAAGCGGACCTACCTGGCCAGCGGACAGCCGCAAACCATGGTCGCCATCCATTCGACCCCCGAGTGGGATCTGTATGTGGTCTACGAGGGCACGAATCCTGACACCGGCCGGCCCATTATCAAGGCCTTCTTGAACCCACTCGTGGGCTGGATCTGGGCCGGTCTGGCGGTGCTGGTCTGGGGCACCCTGATCGCACTGGTTCCCAGCCTGACACCGTCCACTGCAGCCTTGCGGGTTCCGGCAAAATCGGCTCCTATTGAGCCGGCGCTGAAGGGGGGCATTCTGTGAAGCCCTCCACTGTCTGGATGAAAGCGCTCCAAGCCGGTGCGCTTGCCGTCGCAGTGTTTATTTCGGTGGGAGCCAGCGATGCCGGTTCCCGCTACAACGATCTGAACCACAAGCTGATGTGCACTTGCGGTTGCGCCGAGATTCTGGGCGAATGCAACCATGTCGGCTGCACCAGTTCCACCGCGGAGCTCAGCGAACTGCGTGCCGCCATCAATGCCGGACAAACCGACCAGGAAATCTTCGCGGCCTTCCAAGCCAAGTATGGCGCTGTGGTGTTGGCAGCCCCAACCACCAAGGGTTTCGACCTGGTAGCGTGGATTGCCCCCTTCGCGGTATTTGCGGCGGCGCTGCTGGGAACCGTTTTGTTGGTGCGACGCTGGGCGAGTCTGTCCATCGGCAAGACACAGGCCGCACTCGCCGACCCGGCCAATGAAGACCCGGCAGAGCGCGAGCGCCGCGAAAAGATTCGCCGGGAAACCGGCATCGACGGAGGGTTTTGAACAATGAACAGTGGACAGTGGACAGTGGACAGTGAACCGTTCGCGGCGGAGGGTATCGAGCGATGACCACCTTGCAAGGGGAAGTGGCGGGGACGCTGTTACTGCTGGCGCTCTTCGTGTATACCTTCTGGCCGGAGAACGTCTTCGCCAGCCAGCGTCAGAAGACCCGCCTGGACTACCTGCAGGAGCGCAAGGAACAACTCTACGAGAACCTGCGTGACTTGAACTTTGAATACAAGGCCGGAAAATACCCTGAAGAGGATTTCCAGGTGCAACGGGCCCAGCTTGAAAAAGAGACAGCGCTCCTGCTCGCCGAGATTGAGCATCTCCAGTAGGCTGAATCCCGCACTCGAATCGACCCAAGAGTTGGGTCTCCCACTTGGCCCATGAATTGGGTGCCCCACCCACGCGACGTCTTTGTTTTTGTCGCTAGGGTGGCAAGCCTCAGACCCGGACGAAACCGGTCGAATTGCCTAACCGATCACTGTCAACTCGCAACCGATCCCTATCGTCCGTTTCCCCACAACCAACACACCCGCAACACCCATAGGATTCCCACACGACCATGAAATCGACCCAGTTCGTTCTACGCACGTTTGCCATGAGCCTGCTGCTCACCGGCGCAATGGCTCAGGCCGCCACCGTCACCGGTACGGTGACCGACAAGACCACCGGCAAGCCCGCCGCGGGTGACACCGTGGTGCTGGTCGATGTCCAGGCCGGAATGGGTGAAGTGGCCAAGGCCACAACCGACTCCCAGGGCCGTTATTCTCTCAAGGAGCCAGGCTCCGGCCCTTACCTGGTGCGCGTAACCCACCAGGGCGCTGGCTACTTCATCGCCGCCCCGCAGGGTGCCACGCCTGCCGACATTCCCGTCTACGACGTGGCAGCCAAGGTTCAAGGCGTCTTTGTGGAAGCCGATGTGCTGGAAGTCGAGTCCGACAACGGCCAGCTCAAAGTCACCGAACGTTATTTTGTCCACAACACCAGTTCGCCGCCTACCACCCAGTGGAGCACGCATTCCTTCCAGGTGGTGTTGCCCGCCGATGCCGTCGTTAACGGCGTTGCCGGACAGCGCCCCACCGGCCTGCCCACTTCGGTGAAGCTCGATCCCGACGGCCCCAAGGGACATTACTCGTTCAACTTTCCCATCCAGCCCGACGAGGGCGAAAAGGATACGCTCTTCCAGCTCAGCTACAACGTTCCCTATAGCGGTGGGAAGTACACCTTCCACGCTCAGGAGACTTTGCCCGCGCAGAACCTGGCTGTGCTGATGCCCAAAAGCATGACCTTTACCCAAGGTTCGGGAGCCTCGTTCAAGAGCGTACCGGAAGATCCATCCATCCAGACTTTTGTGGCCAAGGACGCGACACCCGGCAAGGCGGTGGAGTTCACCATTTCCGGCACCGGCTCGATTCCCCGCGAACAACAAGGCGCCGCCTCCGGCCAACAGCCTTCCGGCGGAATGGGCGCGCAGGATAGCGGCGCCGCGGATGCGGGAACGCCGGATAACAAGCCTGGCGGCGGACTTGGCGCCCCCATCAACACCCCTGACCCGCTCAGCAAATATAAGTGGTGGATTCTGGGCGCACTGGCTCTGCTTCTGGCAGCCGCTGCGGCTTTCCTGCTGCGCAAGCCGGCGGGCGCACCCCTTGCGGGCACGGTGGCCCTGGTGGATGTGACTGCTCCGGTCGCGGCGCCCACGCCTGGAAGCAGAAACTCCGCGCTGCTGAATGCACTCAAGGAGGAGCTCTTTGCGCTGGAAAGCGAAAAAATCTCCGGCACCCTTGCTGCTGAGGAGTACACCCAGGTGAAAGCTGCCCTGGAGACGGTTCTGAGGCGCGCTCTGAAGCGCAACTGACCTTGCCCGCGCAAAACGCATCCCTTAGCAAGCTGTTCTATTAGAGCGATTCCAGAATAGGTGTGCCCTATCTTGCATCGTGCCGGGTCGCCGCTCCTTGGGGTCGCGTCGACTTGAACGCTGCGGTTCCTCGGTACAGTCATTCTGGAATCGCTATAGCGGATGTGGAGCCCCATTTGGCGGGATTCCATGAGCTTGAGCAGCGCGCACGGGCGATGGCGCCTGGAGGCGCCTCCGATGTCCGCATTTCTGTGGACAGTATCTTTCCCGACGACCGACTATTCGAAGCGCTGGCCGCGTTTTCCCGAGGCTTTCCGCATGTGAGGCTAAGTCCGGCTGAATCTCGTTTGCAGAGACCTGAGCGTGAGTAACTCCGAGGCTAATGCGCTGGTTGAGTTGCTGGGACTGAACCGGGAAGCGGAAGCGATTTGAGCGCACGGCAGCCGGCGTAGATTTTTAGGCGGATTGCCGTAGGCGACCTATCGACAAACTCGATATAGATGAAGCGATTTATTGAACTTGTCGCGACTTGTTTCGTGTGTGTACCGTCGACTAGTTCAACAGAGGGGACGACAAACGGGGTTGTAATTCGCTGTTTGTGTGCAACATGTCCCCGCTTGGGCACTCGCCAGCTGCTGTTCTTGCTAAGCGGAGAAACTCATGAAGTGCAGGCCTCTGCTCGGTTTGGTTCTCGTGGCTCACATTCTGCCTTGGCAGGTTATAGCGGCGGAAAGCGTCGACTTATCCATCAATGCAACCAAAAATGACGCCAGGATCGATCGCAACATCTTCGGACAGTTCCCTGAGAATTCTGGTCACGGACTTTATGAAGGCATTTGGGGTCGGCCCCGCGGGGTTCCTGTGCCTGAGATTCAGAAAAAATACGCGAAAGAGGCCTAGTATGCGGCGGATCGAACCGGTTCCTTTCTTAAGTTGTGGCGCTGGGGCAATGGGCTCGGCCATCGTTCTTTTGGTCGCAGCCGCGTCCTTTGCAGCAGCGCAAATGCCCGGTCAAAAGGTGCAGGGCCCTCCGCCGGCGCTTGTGGAGCAGACAACCCACGGCATCCGCGCAACAGCGGGGAAGGAGATTCTCGAAGTCACCGTTTGCGCGGACGCGGTAATTCATGTGGTCGCGACGCCGGAGCCCTCTGCTCCCACGGCTCCGCGCCCATGGATGCTCGATGCACAGCAATCCTGCGCCGGCGCTCCATTCACATTCGGACAGGACGCGAAATCAGCCACCATTCGCACTGCGAAGCTCGAAGTGAGCATCAGCCTCGAGCGCGGCAATCTCTCCTTTCGCTCTGCCGATGGGCAACCGTTGCTCAATGAGGGTCCGAGCGTACCGCGCACTTATGAGCCCGTCGAACTCAACGGCGAACATACCTACCAAGTCACAGACCGCTTCTCCCCCACAATCTCCGAAGCAATATACGGCCTGGGCCAGCACCAGAGCGGCATGTTCAATTACCGCGGCGCCACGGTCGAACTCGGACAGAACAACACCGACGTCGCGATTCCGTTCCTGATTTCGAGCAAGGGCTACGGGCTGATGTGGAACACCGCCGCGCTCACCTACTTCGATAACCGTTTCCCGCTTGAGATGAAGCTGTCCTCCATTGCCGGCAAGTCTATCGACTACTACTTCCTCTACGGCCCCGAAATTGACACGGTCATCCGCGAATACCGCTCCATGACCGGCCACACACCCATGCTGCCAAAGTGGGCGTACGGCTTCTTTCAGTCCAAGGACCGATACGTCTCGCTCGACGAGATCCGGGATATCGCGCAACGCTACCGGCAGAAACACATCCCTCTCGACACCATCGTGCAAGACTGGTTCTGGTGGAAGACCGAAGGCGACCCGATATTCAATTCGAATTACCACGACGTACCCAAGGAACTCGAAGCCTTGCACAGTCTGAACGTACACGCCATGATCTCCGTGTGGGGCCTCCTTGATCCCAATTCCGAAACCTATAAGGCTCTGGATTCGAAACACCTCCTCGTGCCGGACGCCCATGTCTACGACGCCACCAGCCCTGAAGCGCGCAACATGTATTGGGAGCATTTGCCCAGCAAGCTTCTGAGGCAGGGATGGGATGCATTCTGGCTCGACAGCGCCGAGCCCGAAGAATATTGGCCGCACATGGGCGACGCGATTCTGCGCAGCCGCCAACTCGCCATTGGGAATGGCGCCGAATTCACCAACATCTTTCCGTTCGAGCACACGCTTGGCGTTCAGGAGCACTGGAAAGCTCAGACCCCTGACAAGCGCGTATTTCTGCTTACGCGCTCGGCCTTCCTCGGCCAGCAACGCGTTGGCGCTACGGTGTGGTCGGGAGATGTGTACGGAACTTACTGGGGCCTAAGCCACCAGGTTCCCGCCGGGCTCAACTTCGCACTTTCCGGCTATCCATACTGGACCACTGATATAGGCGGCTACTGGCCGCCCCATGACGAAACTCAGGCGCTTCAATCTCTTCAATCGGTCGCGCACCAAGCAATGGAAGGATAT
>CAZLMY010000090.1:0-22996 GCA_964560845.1 uncultured Occallatibacter sp.
CTCCGCGCTCCTCGATCCGAGAAGAATTGGCTCCCAGCGCCGCTCGTGGGAAAGTTCATAACAGGCTCTAGCGAAGGGTGGGCTGCCACCAAGCTCGATCACCGAATCGAGCACCTCAAAGGGGTGACCCGAGACACCCAGCGTCAAACGATCTGCGGCATCCCGGGGATCGCCGTTGGAGGAAGGGGAGGATAGAGCAGGTCTCCCAAGAGCTGGTACCGGCCGCCGTAAAAAACCAGCGCGAACTCCCGCACGGCCGTGCTCAAAGGGCCTCCGACGCAAATGCTGGCCAGCACCGCCAGAACAAAGGCAATGACCCCGAAGAGGGCTTGGATCGCGAAGCCGGCCACGGCGGCACCCCCGGTGGCATCGGCAAACCCCGCGTGAATACCGTACCCGATCGCCCCCAACGAACCCACCAGCACGAGCCCCGGAATAATCAGCACGATGAACAGGGCCACCATACCAATGGTCGGCAGCACCACGCGGAGCAGTGCATAGGCCAGAAACTGCCTCTTTTCGGCCAAGATGCGAGCCCAAACCTGAGCCCACGCCTCCCCCGCCGTAGCGTCCTCCAATGCGAAATGAGGCAGCATGCAATCGCGCAGAACCAGGTCTGCCAGGACCCCCAGCAGCACCAGCAAGAGGACGACGGGAATTATGGGCAACACGAGGATGAGCATGGAACCGATATCCGGATGGCCACCCGGCGGTGTCTCATGAAACAGGCGCACAATTCCCGTCACAAACGGGTATGCGGCCACCATCGCCAGAAACAAAAAGGAGAGTCCCACCACCACATTCAGCCAGAAGAAGCGCATCGCCTGCGGTCCGTAAAACCGCCAACCCGGACCGATGTCTCTGCTTTTGGTGACCAGGCAATGGAAGTAGGCAAAGCGCAGCCGCGTGACCACATAGAACACCACGGCAAAAAAGACCATCGAAACCAGCACAGCTGCAATAATGGCCGCGATCCATTCCGGATGGAGGCTGAGGGGCGAAGTGATCATGGGCCCATGCCCCGACGGCTGACCGCCATGCGACGAGGAGCGCAGATTGCTCCCCAGCCCTTCCGTGACGATCGCCACCAGGCTGAGCTTCAGATAAGTTCCCCATCTGAATGGACTGAAGAGAAACTCCCTGGTGCGTTGAATGGCTGGTGAAATGGCATCGGCTGCTGAGAGGTTGCGCATATGAGTCCTTTCCGGGAAGGCACAGGGTACCACTCAGTTACGCGGATGGTAAGGGTGAAGTTCCGCAATCGCATGAGGCACCGGGCTCCGCCAAACATCCAATACCGTCAGCGCGTCGATAATAGTCGTCCCGCCAGGCCCGCGAGGGCTGACACAAGCGTCACCGCCAGCGTCGCTATGGCAGCTCCGAGCAACAGATAGGACTGAGCAATCCCATCTTCCGTCGGCCAGATGACGCCGCCGCTCACTATGCCGGCAAAGGCGCCCGCGGAAGAGGCAACCACGAAGCGAAGCCAGCGTCCCGCCGACAAGACAGTCGCACAGCCGGCCAAAAGCGCGATGAACGGGTAGGGGAGGAACCAGAGGTGACTCTGGCCGGGCGTTTGCATCATCGAGAAAGGCCACCAGCATAGCGCTGAACCGCCCGCTGTGACGGCCACCAGAACAACATCTCTACGCATGAATCCCCTCCAGCGCATCGTAGCCGGTTCTCAAGAACGTTCGAGCGCATCCTGTCTGTTCTGCAAAGCAGCGTTCGCAGCCGTCGCCCACCACCGATCGAACGCCGCCAGCGAGCGTTCGCACACCATGCGATGGCGCTCCTTCTTGTCGCGAATGGTCTTGCGCAGTTCTTCTTCCAGGGGTTCCAGCAGGTCGAAGGTAATGTTGGCGGGCTGAAAGTGCTTGGGGTCGGCGTGAACGATGTAGTGAACGAGCGAGCCAAGAGCACTGGCCCGCGGCGCCGGAGTAGGCACTTCTCCGCGAGCCCATGCCGCGGCATAAATCCCCGCCAGCAGGCCGGTGGCAATGGACTCCGTATACCCTTCGACTCCGGAAAGCTGGCCGGCAAAGGATAGGTTCGGTTGCTTGCGGAGACGCAGGGTCTCGTCCAGCAGGAGCGGCGCCTGGATATACGTATTGCGGTGGATCTGGCCGTAGCGCAGGAAGCGGGCATTCTCCAGCCCGGGAATGAGGCGCAGGACCTGGGCCTGTGCGCCGAATTTGAGGTGGTTCTGGAAGCCGACGAGGTTGTAGCTGTCGGCGCGCAGATTCTCCTGGCGCAACTGCACCACGGCCCAGGGCCTGCGGCCGGTGCGGGGATCGATGAGGCCTACCGGCTTCATGGGGCCGAAGCGCAGGGTATCGCGGCCGCGGCTGGCCAGAATCTCGATAGGCAAACATCCCTCGAAGTAGTCGGCCTTCTCCCAGTCCTTGGTCTCGGCCGGCTCGGCGGCCAGCAGCGCGTCGATGAAGCGCTCGTACTCGGCGCGATCCATGGGGCAGTTGATATAGTCGGCCGTCCCTTTGTCCCAGCGGGCGGCCAAATAAACCTTCTCCATGTCGATGGAGTCGGTCTCGACGATGGGAGAGATGGAGTCGTAAAAGGCCAGATGGCCGGATCCGGTGATGCGCTCGATCTCTCCGCTCAAGGCGTCCGAGGTGAGCGGGCCTGTGGCCAGAATCGTGTACTTCGTACCGTTTTCGTTCTGATCCGGCGACTCGTCAAGGCTGGTAACTTCCTCGCGAAAGACGCGAATGTTCGGGTTGGCTGCGATTTCCTCGGCAATGCGGCGGGAAAACTCGACGCGATCGACAGCCAGCGCGTGCCCTGCGGGAACGGCCGTCTCGTCGGCGATGCGCAAGAGGGCTGAGCCGGCGCGGCGCATCTCCTGCTTCAAAAGCCAGGGCGCGGTGTTGGGCGATTCGCTCTTGAGCGAGTTGGAGCAGACCAGTTCCCCAAACTCTGTGGTCTGGTGCGCCGGCGTGAGTCGCGGCTTTCCGTCGACCATCGTGCGCATCTCGTAGAGGTCCACCTGGCAGCCCAGACGCGCCGCCGTCAGAGCCGCTTCAGGTCCGGCAAGTCCGCCGCCAATTATTCGAATCCGATTCATTATCTGTCATCCTCAGCGGAGCTTGGTGCGGTCGTTGCTACCCGCGCATGCTTGGTGTTTCTGAAAATCGGGGAAAGCCCCGAACCTCATGGCGCGCAAGCGCCGTCTGCCCCACCGCAGGTGGCCTCATCGCAGGTGGCCTCATCGCAGGCGGCCCCATCGCAGGTGGCCTCATCGCAGGCGGCCCCATCGCAGGTGGCCAGCCGCGCCAGCGCATCGCCGGAGACCCGCACGTTGCGCCACTCGTCGAGAAACTCGGCGCCCATGGCCCGATAAAAGTCGATGGCGGGTGTGTTCCAGTCCAGGACCTCCCATTGCAGGCGGGGACAGTTTTTCTCCACGGCAATGGCGGCTACGCGTTGCAGCAGCGCCTTGCCGATGCCCAATCCGCGCAATTCCGGAAGAACAAAGAGATCTTCTAGGTAAAGACCGGGACGCCCCATCCAGGTGGAGTAGTTGAAAAAGTAAAGCGCGAAGCCTGCAGGCCTGCCCTGATGCTCGGCCATGAGGCAGAAATAAAAAGGGTTAGGCCCGAATCCATCGCGCAGCAGGCCCTCTTCGGTTGCGGTTACGGCGTCGGGTTCGCGTTCGTAAGCGGCAAGTCCCCGGATGAATGCCAGAATCTGCGGGATATCCCCAGGGGTGGCGGGGCGAATCGTGGTAGCCATAGATTCATTCTAGGGTCTGCCACAGGAGATTCTTTCTAGGGTGTGATACAGGCCACATGTGGTCCTGTTTCAATCGCTCTAGGATAGAGAGGATTGCGCAGTGAAGCGATTCAAGGCGGAATCTCGGTAGGCGCCTTGCAACCAGCTTGCATCCATTCGATTTTGTAAGATCGCACTTTTGTGGGCCGTATGGCCATGGCGCATCGGGCTATAAGCTCTTGTGTTGGGTAGCCGATTGGATTTAACTTGAGTCCTGCTGGCGGGAGTCTTCCGCAAGTGGGATTACGCGTGTGCGGTTCCCGGACAGAGTCGAATCTGGCCGCTGGAGATGCAGGCGTCTTTGCTGTTTTCGTGCCACCTCGGACCTTCGGCTGCAAGGACACATTCCCTGGCGAATGCTGTCGACGCCGACCGGAGAGTGGGCTGGTCAGTATGATTTATTCGAGCCCGCGGGCAGCCTCGTTCCCGCCGCTCCCAAGGAGAAGAACATGAAACGCACGATTTCAATTTGGCTGGGCCTGCTGGCATTTGCCCTGCTGCCCGCGCTTGCGCAGACCGCGCCTACGGCCAAGATTCACGGCCACGTCACCAACCCAACCGGAATTTCGGCCTCCGCTGGAACGGTGAGCCTGTCAAACGACGATGGCCACACAAACAAGTACACCTTCCCGGTCGATGCCAGCGGCGACTACAAAGGCGACGCCAATCCCGGCACCTACATGGTGATCTACCGCCAGCCGGAAACTCCGGCCGACAAGATGGTCGATGCGGTTGAGGGCGTAAAACTGGTGGCCGGTCAGGATGTCATGCAGGATATTGACATGTCCCGGAAGGATTTCATCGACAAGCTTACCCCCGATGAGAAGAAGCAGCTCGAAGAACTGAAGAAGCGCAACTCCGAGGCCCTGAAAGCCAACGAGGTAATCAAGAACATCAACGCCGACATCCGCACCGCCGCGCAGGACTTCAAGGATGCAGATGCGGCCTCTGTGACGGCAAGAGCGGCCCTCGGCGCCACCGCCACCAAAGCGGACATCGACGCCAAGATCGCGGAGATCAAGACCGCGAAGTACACCGAGATCGAAACTTTGATGAAGAAGGATACCGCTGCTCGGCCCAACGAGTCCGTCCTTTGGGCCCAGCTGGCACAGGCTCAGGTTGGACTGAAAGAGTACGACGAAGCGGAAGCATCGTACAAGAAGACCCTGGAACTGGAAGCCTCGGCGAAGAAGCCGAATCTAGGCACGCAAGGCGCAGCCAATGCCGGACTGGGCGAAATCTATGCTCGCGCAGGCAAGGTTCCCGAAGCGAACGCCGCCTATGAAGCAGCAGCAAAAATCAACCCCACGCAGGCCGCCTTTTATCTGAAGAACGAAGCCGTGGTGTTCTTCCAGATGAACAATGCCGACGCTCAGGTCGCTGCAGCAGATATGGCAATTGCGGCTGATCCGACCCAGCCCATTCTCTACTACCTGAAGGGCCAGGGACTCATCCAGAAGGCTACCGTTGACCCCAAGTCGGGCAAGATCGTGGCGCCCCCGGGCTGCCTGGAAGCCTACCAGAAGTATCTGGAAATCGCGCCGACTGGCATGTATGCGCCCGAAGTGAAGGGCATCCTCGCCGGCTTCGAGACCAAGATCGACACCACCTACAAGGCCGACAAGCCCAAGAAGAAGTAATCGGACTTTCGGTTCTACCGCGGCAAGGGCGCTTCCGTCATACGGAAGCGCCCTTGCTCTTTCTGGCCCATCGGAAACCTCCTGCATGGGGCTTTCCCGACAAACTACAATCCAAGCATGGACGGAACGCTTCCAAGTTACGAAGATGCGTCGCTACTGGTGGCCGATTATGCGGCCGAACGGTTGTTCCAGAGGCCCCCGACCGAGACGGTTGGTTTGAGTGCCGCAATGGGCCGGATACTGGCCCGAACCCTCCATGCCGACCGCGATCAGCCCCCGTTTCCCCGCTCGACGCGGGACGGCTTTGCCTGCCGGGCCGCGGAGGCTTCCACCCACATGCTGTTGGATATCGCCGGTTCGTCCCGTGCAGGATCGGCGCCTGCCGGCCCTCTGCCCCCTGGCGGCGCCTGGGAGATCATGACTGGCGCACCGGTTCCCATCGGAGCCGACGCGGTGATGATGGTGGAGCACGCTGAGGTCGAAAGCGGCCAAGTATGGCTCTTGCCGCCCCGCACCCTTGCCCTGGGCGAAAATGTCGTAGCCCAAGGCGCTCAGGCTCAAACCGGCGACCCGTTGCTGGCAGCCGGAACTCCCATCCACTTTGCCCAAGTCGCGCTGGCCGCAACCTGCGGGTATGACGCGCTTGAAGTGTTTGCCCGGCCTCGGGTGGCGATTCTAACCACCGGCGACGAGCTCGTTCCGGTAGATTCGGCGCCCGCGCCAGGACAGATTCGCAACTCCAACGCCCCCATGCTGGCTGCGCTGGTTTCCGCGGCAGGCGGCGAACCATGGGTTCTGCCCACGGCGGCGGACACCGATGAATCGCTCGATCGTCTATTCGCCCTGGCCGCCGGGGCGGATATGCTGCTCATCTCCGGTGGAGTCTCGGCTGGAAAATTCGACCTGGTCGAGCCGGCGTTGGCGCGCGCTGGCGGAACCTTCCACTTTACCGGCGTTCACATCCAGCCCGGCAAACCGCTGGTCTTTGGCGAACTGCCCCGCAAGGGCTCATCCGGCGAAGCAGCCCCTGTGCCTCTTTTCGGATTACCCGGTAACCCCGTTTCTACCGCAGTAACCTTCCTGCTGTTTGGGCAGCCTGTGCTCGGCGCGCTCGCGGGAAGCCTGACTCCGGGGCCGCGCTTCGCCTTGGCACGGCTGGCATCGGCAGCTCATCAGCATGGAAAGAAGGGGCTAACGCGCTTTTTGCCGGCCAGCTGCACATTTGGCGAGGGCAGCGAGTTGCCGGATGTGGTTTGCGTGTCGACCCAAGGCTCGGGCGACGTGGCCGCGCTGGCGCTGTCAAACTGCTTCATCTGCGTGCCGGAGGGAGTGCACCGCTTCGAGCAGGACGAGATTGTGCGGATTCTGCTTATGCCGTAAGGCACGAGCCAGATCGGTGGTCTGTGTTTCGAAGCTTCGAGGTTTGGAGTCTCCCGAAGGTTCACATTGGAGACTGCGACCACCCGGCTTCACTTGCTCACTTCTTCACTTTCTCACTTCTTCACTTCCCACCGTCAGGAGCAATCACATGTCCGAGCTATCGCATTTCGACGCCAAGGGTCAGGCCAGGATGGTGGATGTGAGCGCCAAGCAGCCCACGCGGCGAAGCGCGACTGCTTCGGCGTTTGTGGAACTATCCGCTCCGGTACTGGCTGCTTTGCCTGCCAACCCCAAAGGCAACCCGTTGGAGGTGGCGCGATTCGCCGGCATCCAGGCGGCCAAGCGCACCGCCGATCTAATCCCCATGTGCCACCCTCTGCCGCTCTCGCATGTCGACGTGCAGGCGGACTTGGTTGAAGGAGGCGTACGCATCACCGCAACCGCAGCCACAGTAGGCCCCACAGGCGTAGAGATGGAGGCCCTCACGGCAGCGGCCGTGGCTGCGTTGACGGTTTACGACATGACCAAGGCCCTGGACAAGGGCATCGTAATCCGCGAGGTGCGGCTCGAGGCCAAGTCTGGCGGGAACAGCGGGGATTTTGTGCGAGGCGCGCGGAACCCCACGATCTAAGTCTGCACATCCTGCGCAGGATATTCATTCGTTTGGCCATTGCAGGGCCGCTCGTCTTGATGGTGTCGACCGATTGTGAAAGCCCGTTGTTGTGTGACAGTCCCCCGCTGGCTTCGGCGACCTGCGCAGAATGAAACCTGCCCCGGCCAAGACCCTGCTAACTCGCGAACTCGCGATGACCGCGAAGCGGTCGCTAACCTGCTGACTTCATGACAACATAGGTCGCTCCCCTTTGCTGTCTAGGAAGTCAGCCGATTGAATTCGAGGCTACTTCGCCTTCGGTGCACTTGTCCCCGCTGCGGGCGCAGTGCCTTGCGGCGGGCGTGGGCCGTCATCCGGCGGAATCACAAACGGCTCAGGGCCCAAATGGCCGCGGTGGCAGGTTCCGCAGGTTACCGGCTCGCCGGAGTTCTCGACCTTGGAGACGTAGTTCCGGTTGATGTCCTGGGTCATGGTGTACATCAGGCGCGCCGTGGCCTTTTCCGGCCTGGAATCGTCGGCAAAGTTGAGCCGCGGCCTGCCGTTGGGTCCGATGTTCTTGGGATCCGGGGTGTGGCAGGTTCCGCATTTGGCGCCCAGTGACGCCTCCCATGCCTCCATGATTTCGTGAACCTGCTCGCCGGTAAGGTCTTTTGGCAAGACCTTGAGATTTGTGGGCGCCGGATGGTCGTGTTTCGGCGGAGGGGCCCCACCCGGTGGGGCGCCCGCTTGCGGGGCCTGGGCTAGAGCGGAGGCCGCGAACAGGGCCACCGTCAGAAGGGCGGTGGCCAATGAAGGAAGCGACAGGGAAGAGAGCTTCAAGCGGAGGGTTTCCTCACAAGTTGAGATGTTGTATACAGATGGACGCAATTCTAAGGGAAGAAGACCCGTTCTCCCGTTAATCGGCGCGGACCCGAGACACAGTGGTGCTCCACCATGGCGAACCGCATGGGCCAGTCGATCGCATCCTTGATGCCGATGCGCGCTGTCACCAGGGCTTCAGGGACCAGGCAGCCGTCGTCCCGAACTTGAAGGGGCGAGGCCGGATCGAGCAGATCGAGGCTGTTATGTGCTTGCCGGGTAAGTCCGAGCGCCTGGCATAGGCGGCTAGGACCGGAAGTGAGCTGCCGCGCCAGTTTCGGAGCGACCCTGGATGCCGGAGCGAGGCCGCGGTTCCGCGCCATTTGCTCAGCTCCGGTGAGCGGCTCCAGCGCGCGCACCAGGATGCAGCCGGCCAGACCGTCGGCTTCGCAGGAGATATTCATGCAGAAGTAGCGGCCGTAGATGGCATAGACATAAGCATGACCGGCGGGCCCGAACAGGACGGAGTTCCGCGGCGTAGGGCCGCGATGGGAGTGGGAAGCCGGATCGGGCGGGTCGTGATGCGGCCCGAGGTAGGCCTCTACCTCGACAATTCTGCCCGCCAGCAGGCCAGCCGGAGTAGCGTGCGCCAGCACCTTGCCGAGCAGGCGCGGCGCCACCCGGTCCGGCGAGTCCTCAAAGAACGCGCGCGCCAGCAGGCGGCCCGGCAAAGAGGCCGCCGCCAGCGCCGCAGATGCATCTATTTCGATGGGCTCAGCTCCGCCAGCAAGGCCAGCACTTCCTCCGCATGACCTTCTGGCTTAACCTTGGGGAAGACGTGCAGCAGGGTCTGGTCGGGACCGATGACGAAGGTGGTCCGTTCAATGCCCCAGACTTTCTTGCCGTACATGTTCTTTTCCTTCAGTACGCCAAACTGATTGCAGACTTTCTCGTCTACATCAGCGAGGAGTGTGTAAGGCAGATCGTATTTTGCGCGGAATTTGGCCTGGGCCTTGGGCGTATCCCGCGAGATGCCAAGCACCACGGCCCCGGCATCCTGGAGCTTCTTGAAGGTGTCGCGGAAGCCGCAGGCCTCGATCGTGCAGCCAGGAGTGTCGGCCCTGGGGTAAAAGAAGAGTACGACAGGTTTGCCTGCATAGTCGGAGAGGCTTGCAGTCTTGTCCTCGTCGGTTTGCAGGGTAAAGTCGGCGACTTTCTGATTCAGTTCCATGGGGAGATTCCTCTTGAGTTCCGAAGGCATGCCAAGCGGCTCCTCCAGTTTACGGGTCGATTCAGGCTTGGTGCAGCATGGTTCAGCTTACTTTCGCCATGGGCAGAAAGCCACCTGGCTTAGCGATCCCGGTTCATGGCCGCTGGAGAATGGCTCCAATGGCCGGCACGATCAATTATTCCCGAGGTGGGCGGCACATGTCATTGCGCACGGAGCACAGGTACATGAAATGGACGGGAACAACGATTCTGGCCGTGGCCGGGTTGCTGGCCCCGGTGCCGGGGTGGGCGCAGTATCCAGGGCAAGTTGCCAAGAACAGCAAAGAGAGCCCCGAGCTGCGTTCCGTGGCCGTGCTGGAGTGGACCGGCGAGGCGGGCAAGCCGAAGACCTGCCGCATTGTGCCGGTAGCGGTGCTGGACGAAGGCCGGCTGCAGGACGGGGGAATCTACAAGTCCCGCCCCGAACCGTTGGCTCTGGCCGGCGAAGTGGAATACGAACTGGAGCAGGACGGCAAGCCGGTAGGGCTTTTCGACATTGAGAATTCGGGGCGGGAACAGGGGTCGTGGGTCGGCTATGGCACCTGGAAGGCCATGCCTGCGGAAAAGCCGAAACCAACGCCTGCGCAACTGGCCGCCCAGATGCGGAATGACGACGACGCGCAGAGCGATGAGCCCGTGTTGCATCGCAAGCATCACGCCGACGATCCTCCCGCCGCAGGATCTGCGAGCTCCGGAACCGCCTCCAGCGCGCCCGCCGCGGATAGCGACCCGGACCGGCCTAAATTGCACAAGAAGGACACCAGCAGCTCTGACACCGCGAGTTCCCAACCGGCAGCCGGCGACGACCCTGACCGGCCCAAGCTCCACAAGAAAGACGACAGCGGCACTCCCGACAGCGGTTCGGCCAGCAGCAGCGCCTCGGCCGACCTCGACCGGCCGGTGCTGAAGCAAAGCAAGAAAAAGCCGGCAGAAGACATCGGCAGAGTGGACTCGGTGGCCACGCAGACCGACCCCGATCGCCCCCTTCTGAAGCGCGGAAAGGCAAACGGCAACAACCTGGGCGTTGTTCCCAGCCTGATGGGGCTGCCGCCCGACATGCAGCAGGCCGTGGCTGTGTCCGATGCAAAGTCTCACCCCGCACATCCCTGGGACTTTTCCTGGGCCAATCCGGAAGATGAAGCCAAAATGAGGTCCTCGTTGGAGGACATGGCTCGCGATGCCTTGGGCCTGAAGGCGCCTCCACCGCCTCCCGCGCCGGCGCCCAAACCCGGCGCCAGAAGGAAGGTCAAGCCAGCGCCAGAGCCTCCTCCGCCGGCGCCCCTGCTGGACGAGCAATTCCGGGTCTTCGAGTTAGCCTATGGCTCCGGAGCCACCATGGTGCTGACGGCGCACACCGAGGGCTCCGGAGCCCAACAGAAGTTCGTGACCCTGGTGGCGCAACCCGATCTCTACGGCAATGTGCAGGTGCTGCTGAAGAACGTGACCGACGCCGCGCACCTCGACGAAGCCCCGCGCATGAGGCTTGTGGATGCCGTCGACGCCATGGCCGACAACCGCGGCGAGCTGCTGTTTGAGCTGCGCGGCGAAACGCAGCGCCAGTTTGCACTCTACCGTGTTCTGCGCGGACGGGCCGAGCAGCTGTTTGTCAGTGGTGGCGGCGAATTCGGTGTTGCCAGCACGAATTAGGTCTCCGACCGCATGGACGATGTTGGCTGCCCCAGGTCCCGAGTTTGGGACCTGGGAGAGCACGAACCAGGGAAACTCCGAAATGCCTCCTCCTCGGAAAGGCATTTCATCGTAGCCCCAGCCCAAGCCAAGCGGGTGTCGGGCTACCTGGTCGGCTGCCTCCACCTTGCCGTGTGAGCATAATTGCACAAATAAGTCCCTATTTGTCCGTCGGAATCACAGACAATCGCAGGCGTGTCGTGGTATAGGCAGAGTCTCCTATACAATCGAAGGAAAGGGTGGGCACGGCGCCACTCTCCGAGGATGTCGCATCGAATGATCTCTGTTGTAACCACCCCTTCCCCCGCAGTCACCCCCGAAGGTCTCAGCTTCCCCATTCCGGTCCAGCCGGAGCCTCCCTGTGCAACCGTGTCCCCCGTGGCGACCGCCCGGCCGGAGATTCGCATGGGCCGCGAAGCAACCATCGGCGACGGAATCAACTGGTTGACGCTGACCGTTGTTGTCCTCTTCCACGTTGGAGCACTGGCTGCCCTCTTCTTCTTCTCCTGGCAGCGCCTGACGGTCATGCTGATTGGCTATGTGGTGGCCATCAATGTCGGTATCGGCATGTGCTACCACCGCCTGCTGACCCATCGCGGCTACCAGGTTCCCAAGTGGCTGGAATATGTAATGGCCACCTGCGCCACGCTGGCGCTTGAGGGCGGACCGATGTTCTGGGTCTCGACCCACCGCGTGCACCACCAGCACAGCGACCAGAAGGGCGATCCTCATACTCCGCGCGAGGGCGGCTGGTGGGCGCACACCGGCTGGATGCTCTTCGGCAATGCAACCCATGCCCAGACCGATGTGCTGAACCGCTATTCTCCCGACCTGGCCCGCGATCGCTACCATGTCTGGCTGAGCAAGTACCACTGGGTTCCGCTCACGGCCAGCGGCGCCGTGCTGTTCGGCCTGGGCTGGCTGATGGGCGGTCCCATCAACGCCATCGGCTGGGTGCTGTGGGGCGCGTTCATGCGCGTGACCCTGGGCCTCCACGCCACTTGGCTGGTCAATTCGGCTACCCACATGTGGGGCAGCCGACGCTTCGAAACCCGCGACGACTCGCGCAACAACTGGTGGGTGGCGCTGGTGAGCGGCGGCGAGGGCTGGCACAACAACCACCACGCGCACCCCGTTTCGGCAAAGCACGGTCTGCGCTGGTATGAGGTCGATCCCAACTACTACGGCATCTGGCTGCTATCCAAGCTGGGTCTGGCCAGCAAGATCAAGCTGGCCAAGTACGACCGCGCCAACCCCAAGCCGGCGGGAAACTAGCGTTCTGGCCTGAGGGCTGACATCGGGCCATTGGAACCAAAAGAGCGGCCATTCTCACTTGAGAATGGCCGCTCTTTTTCTGCCAAACAATGCGCGGAAAACCTACCTGCGCAGTCGCGCTCTCACCCACAACGCGCCAAACACCGGCAGCGCCAGAATCAGCACCACCACCCCGGCCGGTGTGCCGACGTAAAGATAGCTGTCCGCGTAGTCAACCGTATGGTGCCCAATCTGATTCCAAGCCAGCAGGGAGAAGATGGCGAGGCAGGTAGACGCGAAGAATGTGAAGAAGGCGGCGGCCACGGCCAGCAGCAGGCTGGTGAACAGCCCGAAGCCCTCTAACGGGAAACCGAGAACCGTTGCGCCACGCGGGTGTGGGGATTTTGCGGTTTCGCGCATCCTTCTGGCCTCCGTCGTCTAGAATACAGCTTGCATGACGACCAGCGCACAAATCGAACTTTGGCCTGCGGAGAAGGTTGCTTCGCACGCGACCGTGGCGAAAGCCACCAATGGAATTCAATTCGCGGCCTGGGGTGAGACCCGCATCTCCGACGCCGATCTGGAGCGGCTGGTATGCGCCGTCCCGGCTTCGCTGTCCGCCGCCCTGGCGCACCGGGCTTACTACTTTGTGCCCCTGGCCATTGCCGATACCGGCGACACCATGATCGCCCCGTCGTACACGGTAGACCTCGGCGACCGCGCCATCTGCCATCGCAACGCACAGATGGGCGCTATCGAGGCGGTGTTCCTCTCCACGCGATTAGTGGAAGACCGGTTCGGCCTGGCATTCGAGTTCTTCATCAACGTGGCCCACAACTTTGTTGAAGCCGCTGGCGTTCCAGAGAGTTTTTCCGCCTTGGCCTGGTCGCAGGCCGAAGCCCAGGTTCGCGGCGAAACCAGCCAGGATGCCTGGGAGACACGGCGCCGCGCGCAGGACAGCCGCGTCGGCCAAAAGGGCATCGACGAGCGCTCCCGCAGCAGCTACTTCGAGTCCGCCTTCTCCGATGCGCTGGCGGTTTACATGCTTTCGCTCGCTGTCGACTTCGATTATCACGACTTGCGCGAGCGGGAATATCCCCTGCTGGCTGCCCCGGCCCTGGCCGAGCGCCTCCGCCACGTATCCAGCCTGTTCCCCGCCAACCCCGGCTACGACTTTCAGATCCTCTACCGCCGCAAGGGATAGCGGTCGGCTTGGTGCAAGCTGCCAGAAGCAAGATTGGCCTAAGCCCTTCGGTTCATTGCGCTACTCGAATAGCGTAATTACTTTGGCTAGCACCTCTGCAAGGGTTTCTGGCGGGAGGGCATCGACTTTCCTGCCGCCTCGCGCCTCGATGTCGAGTACCCGCGGCTGATCGCATCGTACAACTCCGGTCGTAAAAATACCCGTCAAAGGAACCGCGAAACCGAGGCAGCGAGCAAATTCACCGCCACCCGCGATTGGCAAGATAACCGGCAGCTTTGTCGGCTCATTGAACCCACTGGGAGATACAACCAGAACCGGGCGCTGCCCCCGCTGCTCATGCCCCTTCGTAGTCTCAAGCGAGACTAGATAGATGTCTCCGCGCTTCACAGCAATTCACGGCCTACGGGGGGCGCGTCGATCCATTCGCGCTCCTCCGGCGTCAGGGGCTGGGAATAGTCGGAGGCAGCCAACAGCTCTTCGAGCGTGTACTTCGGCCTGGGTCTGGAATGCATTACGAGGCGGTCGCCTTCCACGACCAGCCCCACTGCTGCTCCGGCTTTGAGATGAAGCTCGTCCAGAATGGCAGGAGGAACCGCCATCATGATCGAGCCGCCGACCTTGCGAAGATTCGTGGTATACATGCTCGGGCCATGTTATATCGCGATATAACATGGCCCGATGTTGCGCCCCCAGGTCCTATCCGCGAGACCTGGGGCACCCGGTTTCATTCGCTTTTCCGTCACAGCCCGATTTCGGCAAACATGGCGGCTACTGTGGTGCGCCAGCGCTGCAATTCAACCCGGTCGCCGAGTTTGAACTGTTGGACTGCCTCGGCCAGGGTCGTGCGTTTGCCGTAGAGTTCGTCGGTTACCCGGTCAGCCAGGTCGGGCAGAAACAGGCTCTTTCCGCCCAAGGTCTCCACGGTCTGACGGACGGGGCTTTCCCGGTAGAGCTCGAACTTCTGCTGCTCGCCAAAATAGCCGTTGCACACCACGTGAACCATGCGGCCCGGGGTGTTATCCATGTAATCCTTCAACAACTCAAGGCTGTCGCGCTGGCGATTGATCACCCAAAGAGTGATCATGGGGCGCGCCAGCTCGCGCAGGGAATCCAGCAGAATCGGCACATGCTTGCCAACCGCCGCGTTGCTCTGTCCAGGGGTGTTCACCACCACGGTCTTGAACGGTGCGGCATCGCAGAGGTTCACCAGCCGGATCCAGCCCTCCACATCGTCCAGATCGAGCAATTCGCCTTCGCAAGACTTTCCGTAACAGCGCAGAACGTCCGGATTGTTGGTGTCTGCGTCAATCAGCTTGGAATACCGGTGGTTGGCCGAAAAGTAGTCAAGCAAGGCCATGGTGGTAAGCGATTTCCCCACTCCGCCTTTGCTGCCGCTCACTAGAACGATGGGCTGGTTCATCCCAGCATCCTAGCAAATGGCTCACAGGTTGGGAACAAGCGTCGTGATCGATGTCACACATTGACGTGTTTGTCGTTAGAAAGGCAGCCGTCTTTCCCGGCTTCATTATCCGGAAACGACCGTCCGGCGGAAATAGACGGATTCTTTTCCTGCGCCACCTGCACCGGGCAAGCGAAGGTTCCTTCGTTCGCCCCTATGCCGTCTCGTTCTTGAAGGCGATGCGGCCTTCGCTGATGGTCCAGCGGACCTTCCCCAGCATGGTCCAGCCGTCGAAGGGCGTATTGCGGCTCTTGGAGCGGGTTTCGCGCGCGTTGAAGGTCCACTCGCCCTTGGGGTCGAAGATCACCACATCGGCAAAGCTGCCCACCGTAAGCGTGCCCCGGCCCTTGAGGCCCAGCAAGGCGGCCGGCTGGGCGCTGAGCAGGCTCAGCACGCGCCCCAGGGGCATCTTCCACTCCTTGTGAAGCCAGCGCAGGCTCAGGCCCAGGGCGGTCTCCAGGCCAGTGATGCCGTTGGGGGCGTTCTCGAACTCCACTTCCTTCTCATGGGCGGCGTGCGGCGCATGATCGGTGGCGATGGCGTCCACTACGCCGTCGAGAATGGCCTCGATCATGGCGTCGCGGTCGGCAGCCGAGCGCAGCGGCGGACACATCTTGGCGTGGGTGTTATAGGAGCCCACATGCTCCTCGGTCAGCAGGAAGTGATGCGGAGCCACCTCGCAGGTGACGCGCAGGCCATTGCGGCGGGCCTGGCGCACGGCGGCCAAGGCGGCGGCTGTCGAGGTGTGAGCCACGTGCAAGTGGGCGCGGGCGTCGCGCAGCTCGGTCACCAGGCGGATGTCGCGCTCGACGATGGCCGACTCGGCCTCGGCGGGCATGCCGCGCAACCCCAGCTTGAAAGCCATGGCCCCGGCGTTCATGCTACCGCCCTGGGTCATGCGCGTGTCTTCGGCATGCTGGATGACGCTCAACCCCACGCGCGCCGCGGCGGCCAGGGTCTCGCGCATGATGTTGTCTTTGAGAATGGGCAGGCCGTCGTCGCTCACGGCCACCGCACCAGCGGATTTGAGGGCGGCAAAGTCGTTGATGGCCTCGCCTTTCGATCCGCGCGTGGCGGCGGCGATGGGAAACACACGCACCACGGCGCCGCGATCCGGCGAGAGCATCCAGCGGGTGGTCTCGGCCGAGTCGTTCACCGGCTTGGTGTTGGGCATGGCCGCCACTGCGGTGAATCCGCCGGCAGCCGCGGCAGCCGTGCCGGTGGCAATGGTCTCTTTATAGCCCTGGCCGGGCTCGCGCAGGTGCACGTGCATGTCGACCAGGCCGGGAGCTACCACCAGTCCTTTGGCGTCGAGCACTTCGGTGCCGTTGACCGGCTTGAGTTTGCCGGGAGCGGCGATTTCAGAGACTTTGCCATCCTTGAGCAGGATGTCTTTGGGGGCATCGATGCCCGCCGCCGGGTCGATCAAGTGACCACCGCGAATTAAAAGAGCCGTCATGCGCGGCCTCCGTTTTCTTTACCCGCCGTCAGCGCCCGTTCGACGACCGCCATGCGGATGGCCACGCCGTTCTTGACCTGTTCCAGGATCGCGGATTGCGGCCCGTCGGCCACTCCGGCCGTGATCTCCAGGCCGCGAATGATGGGGCCGGGGTGCATCACGATGGATTCGGACGCGTGTGCGGCCAAACGCTGCCCGGTGAGCTGATAGCCGGTCTTGTACTGTTCGAGATCGAGTTGCAGACCGGCCAGGCGCTCGGCTTGAATGCGCAGCATCATGACCACCTGGGACTGGCGCAGCGCGGCGTCGAGATCGCGCTCGACGGAGATGCCGGGACCGGCGGTGGCGGCTATCTCGGGCAGCAGTTCCCTGGGGCCGCAGAGCACCACCTTCGCGCCCAGCCGAGGCAGCAGCAACATGTTGGAGCGGGCCACGCGGCTGTGCTGAATGTCGCCGCAGATGGTGACGGTGACGCCGGCCAGCGTGTCGGCCGCGAGCGTCGTCAACCCAGGACGCAGGTGCGTGAGCATGGTGCGCAGGTCGAGCAGCGCCTGCGTGGGATGCTCGTGCATGCCGTCGCCGCCGTTCAGCACCGGCAGCCGCGTCTCGGCTTCCAGCAGCCAGGGCGCGCCCGAGGAGTTGCTGCGCAGAATGATTGCCTCTGCACCCAGGGCCTTCAACGTCAGGCCGGTATCTTTCAGCGACTCGCCCTTTTCAATGCTCGAGGAAAGGCTGGAGATGAGCGTGGTATCGGTGCCCAGGCCTTTGGCGGCCAGCTCGAAGCTGGTGCGGGTGCGCGTTGAGGACTCGTAGAACAGCAGAGCCACCCGGCGTTTGGCCAGAATGCGGGCGCGAACCAGCGGGTCTTCGTTTTCAAGTTCGGTGGCGCGAAGCAGAATCCTGCTCAGCCCTTCCAGGTCCAGGTCCGCAGCGCTCAGCAGGGAACCGGGATTGTAAGGAAACGGCGAGGCGGGCACAGGCGGAGGATGGATCTGGCGGCGGACAGGTGTTGCGGCTAGGTTCATAGTTCTCAGCTTTCAACTGCCAGCGTCTAGCCTTTAGCCTTTAGCTGACAGCTAAAAGCTAAAGGCTAAAAGCTGTCTTGATCGTTCAGTCCACCCGCTCCACCAGCAGGACCTGCTCGTCGTTATCGACTTCGCGGAACTTGACTTCGATGATCTCTCGGCTGCTGGTCGGTACGCGCTTCCCGATATAGGTGGCCTCAATGGGCAGTTCCCGATGTCCGCGATCAATGAGCACGGCTAGTTGAACGCGCCGCGGGCGGCCATGGTCGAACAGCGCGTCCAGCGCGGCCCGGATGGTCCGGCCGGTATAGAGGACGTCATCGCAGAGCACAACATCGCGGCCTTCGATATCGAATCCAATGGCGCCCTCGGTCACCACGGGTCGCACGCCGGCGGTCGAAAGGTCGTCGCGATAGAACTGGATGTCCAGCACCCCCGTATCGATGGGGCGCTTCTCGATCCCGGAGATGAGCTTGCCCAGCCGTTCTGCCAGGGGCACACCGCGGCGCTTGATGCCAACCAGCGCCAGGCCATCGCTGCCGTTGCTCTTTTCAACAATCTCGTGGGCCAGCCGTACCAGGGTACGCTCGACCTCGGAGGCGGACATCAACCTGCCCTTGATGCGCAGGCTTGGTTTGTTTGGGGCTTCGCTCATGTGTGCTCTCTTGCCGCTCGAGCGTATCCAGAGTAGCTGTGCCCCGTTGGCGTTGTGCCAGGTCGCCGCTCCCTGTTGGTCGCGTCGACTTGAGCGCAGTGGTTTCCGGGTTCTGTCACTCTGGATCCGCTATGGTCTCTGCCGGATGATACGAGGGGTCACCACTCCGGAGCAAGTTGTGGAGAAGTTGTAAAGAATACGCCCCGCGGGCGGGGCTGGAAATGACGGTTATCTTCGCGGTTCAAGGCCGCAAGGCGCAAGGGAAAAAGAGTCTCAAACCTCGGGACGGCGGCTGCGAGCCGACAGCCGTGCGCCCAGGGCGCCGCCGGCAATGGCAAAGAAAAGCAGAAAGGCTGCGTTGACGGCAAAGCTGAAGGCGACGAACCCCGCATGGCCCCAAGGCTGACGCATGTTGCCAAATGCCTGGGCCCAAACAGCCTGCACCTGGCTCGCATCGGCCGAACTCATGCCGGAAGCCGACTGCATCATCGTCTGCTGATAAAGGTCCACCGTGGTTTTCCACTCGGCATCGATCTGGCTGGATTGGTGCAGAAGATAGCGCTCCACAACCAGGGAGCCGCCGTTGATCCCGAAGGCTAGCCATGCCGCCAACAGGCCGGTCACCAGACCGATACGTGCACCGGCGCCGACTGTGATCCAGGCCGGCCGCTGGCTGCGCATGTAAAGAAGCACCGTCCATGTTGCCGCGGCCGCCATCCAGAAGAGTCCAAAACTGCCCGTTGGAGTCAGGCCACTGGACAATACCCCCGCCGGAACGGCGAGCATTGCGGCCAGGCGCATGGCCGGCTTCCAGTCGACGCTGCCGGCATCCCGCACCGCCTCGGTCCAGCGATCCGCCTGCTCCGGTCCGCTGGGCAGCTCTGCCGTATACACCAGTTGGGGCAGGCCGCATGTCGGGCAATAGCAGTTTTCGGCCAATACGGCCTGATGGCAGCGAGTGCAGGTGATTTCCATACAACTAAGAGCCTATAGCATTTTGCCGGGCGCGGGCAGTGCCGGTGGCGCGTTAGTGGCCCCGAGGAGAGAGGATGGACGAACCGCGCTCAACCGCCTTTCGGAACATCCCTCATTGCGGGTTGCGTCTCGTGGTTTCAAATCCATTCCCCGATCGGTTCGGAATGTGCGATAAACGGGGCATTTGGCGCACAGAGAGAATTGCGGTCCGTGCCGTCGAAACCAGCCTGCCGAGGTTCGTCAGCAACAGGATAGAATTCATGACTCGAACATGCGATCGCTGGACGCAAAAAACCAAGACCTATTTCTTTCGCACTCTCGGAATCGGTCTCTCCATCAGAATTTGAAAAATGAACGCAGAGGTTCGCTGATCGCATTCATGGCACCGTATCGGATACCTCAGGAGAAACAAATTGAACAGGTCTACGATACGAAATCGAGAGATATGAAAACGCGATGATCCGCATTCGGGACATTGAATCGCCATAGTAGGCTCCAGATTTACAAGAATGTATGTTTCTACTTCGGTTCAAAAAAGTATGTTCTCGACAGGCTGTCTTCAATCTCTGAATGTTTCTCTTTTGCATCGATTGGAAAAAATCGCAGTCGGAGAGCTTCTATTCTTACATGCTTATACACAAGATCCCGTCAAAAGCCCATACTTTGCAAGGCATGTGCAGTTTTTCTTTTCGCAGGAATGAACCTTGAATCAGCGGCCTTGAAGCATCGAGAGCCTCATCCGCGAGATTCAGGGTTCGCCAAGAGTCAGCGCTTTGTAACAGGGCACGGCTTCCGTCGTGCCGCAAATGCTTGAAAATAAATGCTGGCCTTACACCGGTTCCGCAATTGGTGTACCTGGAACCCACTGCTCTCAAGTAGCTTTTTCCTCAGAAAAAGCTACCTTGCACGAGACTACAAAGGGCACGGGAATTGTGGAACCGGTCTATAGCGATTCCAGAATGACTGTACCCAGGAACCGCAGCGTTCAAGTCGACGCGACCCCAAGGAGCGGCGACCCTGCACGATGCAAGATAGGGCACACCAATTCTGGAATCGCTCTAGCCGCTGCGGGATTGTCTGCACTCAGAAAGACACCTGTCCGAACTCTCCTCGACAGGCTTTTTCGAACTGCTCCGCAACTCGCCAAGAAACGTGAAATCGTCAATCGCCGTAACCATTTGCGACCTGAAGAAGACAAGCAATTCAAAAAGGGGCTCGACCGCAGTTTCTAGAGTGAACGGCCCATTGGTGTTTTGAAACATCGCTTCAAGCCGTGTGTCAGCTGGCCAGGCTTGCCTGTCTTGCGGTGAGCTACTGCCGGGCTTCCGACACCGGACTACCTCGAAAGCGAGGCACTGGCGTGGACACGCCCCGAGAGAGTTGCAACACGAACACTGGAATCGAAGGGTACGCTCACGCAGCAGATCCTGCCGATTCGGTTAGACCGAGTTTTGAGGCCACGATGGCTTCCGCGGCCTCGACGGCTTCGGCCAGTGTCATGTTGGTCGAATCCAATAACACTGCATCCGTTGCCGGCCGGAGCGGCGAGTCGGCACGATTGCGATCCCGTTCGTCGCGGGCGCGCAAGTCGCGCACTACCTCTTCCGGCTGCACGGCAGGGGCCGGGCCCATCTGATCGAAGCGGCGCAGACCTCGTACTTCGGCTGCCGCATCCAGAAAGATCTTGACCTGGGCGTTGGGAAAGACGACTGTGCCGATATCCCGCCCCTCCATCACCACTCCGCCCTCTGCGCCCAGTTGCTGCTGCAGGCTCACCATCCAGGCTCGAATGGGAGGATAAACGCTGACTCGCGAGGCTGCATCGGTGACTGTCTGGTTGCGAAGCAGATCGGTGACGTCCTCGTTATCCAGCAGGACGCGATTTTGTTCCTCTCCCGGCTCCAGGCGGATGCTGGTTTGCGCTGCCAGGCTTTCCAGCGCGGAGCGCTCATCCAAAGAGACGCCGCCGCGCAGCGCCTTCAAGGCGAAGGCACGATACATGGCGCCGGATTCCAGATTCAGAAGACCGAAATGCCGGGCGAGATGCCGGGCGATCGTACTCTTTCCGGCCCCGGCTGGACCATCGATTGCGACAATGATCTTCGGGGCCGGCTCAAACGCGTGCAATGGACTTTCTTCCGCTGTCATCCGCGCTTCTTCGTCTCCTGCTTGGGCCGGGCGGTGAACCCGAACCGCTTGCCGTTGCCGGCCTTGGCGCCTGCCGTCAGGGCAGGCTTGCGGCTCGTGCGCGCCTCTGTCCGAGGAGCGCTTGCGCTGCGGGAGACGCTGCTGCCCGTGCGCGTGGCCGTGCCGGTGTTGGCGCCCGCATTGGCGGCGCCGGCATGTCCGTTGCGCGGGCTCCATGCAGGTGAGGCCGACTTTGCGGTCCGCGTTCCCGGGACGCTCGCGGTGCGCGGTGCGCTGCCGGCTGGCCGAGGTCCGTTAGCGGGAAGCGTGGCGCCAGGCCGTACGGCGGAGGAACGTGCCTCAGAACCTGCGCGCCGCCCAGGATGTGCGCTGGAACGATTGCCGCCGGATGGTTGCGCGGGCTTGCGGTCGCGGGCGTGTGGGGCGGGACGGCTGAAGTGCGGCCGCGCCGTTGCCGTACTTCCCGCCGAAGCGGGCTTGCGTACAGCCGCCGGACGGGGCGTATGGGGCTCGGTGGACTTGCGTGCCTCCATCAAGACTGGGGCTGCCGGCTCTTCCACTTCAGCCGCTTCAATCTCGGGCATCTCTTCTTCATGCTCGCGCGCACGAAGGAAGTATGCGGAGGCTCCCATGGACGAACTGGAATAGAGCGTAGGAGCGACTGCAAACTCGGGCAGGGTGCCGGCCACGTAAAAGTGCGGCGCGTGCCCAAGTGAGATGGTATGCACCTGGCGGGTCGCAACCAGGCCGCGAAGCACTTCCCGTACCTTGCTGCGCGCCGTGAGAGGCGCCAGAAACAGCTCGACCTCTTCCATGGTTGCGGCGATGACGGCCTGAAGGTAGATGGAGGCGAGCACGGAGATCGCTGTGACTTGCGAAGTGGACGCTCCCTCGGCAATCGCTTTCTGAAAGCGCAGGCGGAGAAGCTGCCACTCGGCTGCTTCGCCGGGGGCCCCCACAACCGGGATGATGCGAAGTTGCTGCCAGAGTTCGGTGATGGCGCGCAGAACAGCGGTCTCGGTCACTTCCCTGCCCAGCTTGTGAGTCAGTGAAGTAATGGTGGCATCGCCGGCTTCTAGGAATTTATACGCCTGGACGGCCAGTGGCGAAACCTGCCGCGAGCCTGTCAACTGGGGGCTACGCCGCCAATCGCGGTCGCCTCGGAGCGCATACACGTAGGGCAACACCCAGCCGGCCACGACGAAGTCGGGCTGTTCTCCGGGTTGTCCGAGCAGATTAAGACGGACAGCAACGCCATCGAGTTCCAGACGTACCAGGAGCTCTTCAGCTAATGCAATATGTTTGGGATCGGGAGTGGCGTCCCGCTGGCCGGATATGGCCTCGACAAAGGAGGGTGCGATCGAAGAGGAAAACTGCCGCTTGGGCAGGAAGAGACATAAGCCAGTCTCCTCAATCCACGTCCGGGCGTCCTCGATTGTGAGAGTCCCGTGTCCGTTCTGGCGCAACCTTTCGGCGCGCGATGCTTCCAATTGCTCTGCTGTCAAAGAAAAACCTCACTTCCAGGCTGGCGTTGGCGCCGGGCTACCTCACTCCTGAGAGGAGGGTGGCCACCTTCCAAACAATTCAAATCCGATGGAAGGCCCGCTGGATCTCCTTCCAAGAATACAGCAAAGCTATT
>CAZLMY010000091.1:0-22741 GCA_964560845.1 uncultured Occallatibacter sp.
TTCCGCGGCGCAGGAGTGGGTCGATCCGGTTACGCGTCGCGGCTTCATGAAGCTGATGGGCGCGTCCATGGCGCTGGCCGGGCTGGCCGGTTGCGCCAAGCAGCCCGACGAACCGATCTATGCGTATGTCAAGCAGCCGGAAGATCTGATTCTGGGCAAGCCGATGTACTTTGCCACGGCGCATCCGTTTGTGACCGGCGCGGTGCCGGTGCTGGTGAAGAGCGATCAGTTCCGGCCCATCAAGGTCGACGGCAATCCCGAGCACAGCTATAACCAGGGTTCGTCCGATCCGTTTACGCAGGGCACACTTCTTGACTTGTACGACCCCGACCGCTCGCAGCATGTGATGTATCGCGGCGAGAATCGCGAGTGGGCCGAGTTTGCGCAGGAACTGCGCATGAAGGCGGCTGCCTCGAAGGATGGCACCGGGATTTACTTCCTGAGCTCGACCATCGTTTCGCCGACGCTGGCGCGGCAGTGGAAAACCTTGCAGGCGGCTTATCCCAAAGCGACGCTGGTGCAGTATGACCCGGCCATTGCGGGAACTTCGCTCGCGCAGGGTTTGAATGTTCAATATTCGCTGACCGAGGCCGATGTCATCGTCTCGCTGGATGCGGATTTTCTTTCTGGCGCCGGCTTCCCCGGTTTCCACAGGCTGGTCCGCGAATATGCGGACCGGCGCAAATCGCCGGAGAAGCTGAACCGGCTGTATGCCATCGAGTCCACACCGACCACGACCGGGCTCAAGGCGGAACATCGTTTGGGCTTGCGGGCCAGCGAGATTCCTGCTTTTGCCGCGGAGCTTGCGAAGGCGATTGGCGTAACCGGCGTTGATGCTCCGGCCTATGCCTGGACCGACGAGCAGAAGAAGTTTCTGGCCGCACTGGCCAAGGACCTGAAGGCGCACGCTGGCAAGTGCGTTGTGATTCCGGGGCTGTATCAGGACCCATCGATCGCCAATTATGCGGTGGCCATCAATCAGTCGTTGGGCAACGGCGGCAAGACGGTTTCCTACTCCGTTCCTCCGGTACAGGTAAATCCGCTTTCCTCCACCCCGGAATCTGATTTGAAGTCGTTGGTGGCCGACCTGAATGCGGGCAAGGCGGATTGGCTGGTGATTCTGAATGCCAATCCAATTTACACCGCACCCGCCGATCTTGAATTTGCAGCAGCGTTTGAAAAGGCCAAGATCGTGGCCCACCTGGGCTCGCATGTCGACGAGACAGGGCAGATCGCACACTGGCACATTCCGGCAGCGCATTATTTAGAGTCGTGGTCGGATGCGCGCGCGTATGACGGCACGGTCTCAATCGTGCAGCCGCTGATCGATCCGCTCTATGGCGGCAAGACCGCGCACGATGTGTTTCAGTTGCTTGCGAACGAGCCGATGCTAAGCGCTTACGAAGCAGTGCGCGAAACTTGCAAGCCTCTCATCAAGGGAGACTTTGAAACAGGCTGGCGCAAGGCGTTGCATCAAGGCTGGATTGATGGAACTTCCTACCCGGTGGCTCCGAACAAGACAATCGAGATGCTGGGCCCGATTCCAGCGCCCTCCTCGAAGGATTCGATCGAAATCATCTACCGCCCCGATCCCAGCATCTATGACGGCCGCTGGTCCAACGTGGGCTGGTTGCAGGAGTTACCCAAGCCGGTAACCAATCTAAGTTGGGATAACGCCGCCATTGTTTCCGGCGCGACGTTGACTCGCCTGGGACTGGTTGAAGACGACATCGTCGAGATCGCCGTGCAGGGCCGCAAGGTGAATGCACCGGTTATCGTGGCGCCGGGCCATCCGGATAACTCGGTCACCGTGCACCTGGGCTACGGCCGCTCGTTTGCCGGCCGCGTGGGCTCGGGCCAGGGCTTCAACGCATTTCTGATTCGCACCGCGGACGCACCCTTCTACGCCACCGGTTCCGTCAGGAAGATCGAAGGCAAGTGGGGCCTGGCCATCACCAAGAGCCACTTCCAGGATCATCGCGGCAAGACCTTTGGCCAGCAGGGCAGCGGCAACAACTCCCTCGAAGCCGACGAAGCCATCAACGAGCGCGGCATCATTCGTTACGCCACGCTGGGCGAATACAAGGCCAATCCCGGGTTCGCCAACGAGGGCGAGGGCCACGAGAAGACCGACAAGGATACGACGCTCTTCCCCAACTGGGAGTACAAAGACAACGCCTGGGGCATGTCGATCGACATGAATAGTTGCACCGGATGCAATGCCTGCATCGTGAGCTGTTATGCCGAGAACAATATTCCCGTCGTCGGTAAGCAGCAGGTACGCATCGGGCGGAACATGCAGTGGCTGCGCATCGATACTTATTTCGAAGGCGACCTGGCCGCACCGCGTGCCCACTTTCAGCCCATGGCCTGCCAGCATTGCGAGAACGCTCCTTGCGAACAGGTTTGCCCGGTTGGCGCAACCGTGCACTCGCCCGAGGGGTTGAACACCATGGTGTACAACCGCTGCGTGGGCACGCGTTATTGCTCCAATAACTGCCCCTACAAGGTGCGCCGTTTCAACTTCCTGCTCTTCTCCGATTTCGAGACGGAGAGCTTGAAGCTGATGCGCAATCCCGATGTATCGGTTCGTTCGCGCGGCGTGATGGAGAAGTGCAGCTACTGCGTGCAGCGCATCACAGCAGTGAAGATCGAAGCCGACAAGGACAACCGGGCCATTGCCGACGGGGAGATACAAACCGCCTGCCAGCAAGCCTGCCCGGCCTCGGCCATCAGCTTCGGCAACATCAACGACAAGGGAAGCAAGGTGGCTAAGCTGCAAGCCGATGAGCGCAGCTACCAGGTGCTTGCCGATTTGAATACACGCCCGCGCACAAAGTACGTGGCCGCGGTGTTGAATCCGAACCCAGAACTCGAAGAGGCCCCGGTGGAACACGCACCGGTGAAGGGTTGAGAGCGGCATGGCGACCAGTGAAGTGAAACACAACCCGAGCATCGATCCCGCGACCGGAGAATATCGCGTCATTGCGCCGGGACAGACCTTCCTCTCGATTACCGAGAAGATCGCACGCATCGTGCTCACGCCCAACACGCCGCTGGGATGGTTTGCCATCTTCAGCATGGGCGGCATGCTGGCGACTGTACTGCTGGTGGCAGTTACCTGGCTGTTCCTCAAGGGCGTGGGCATCTGGGCCATCACGCAGCCAGTCGCCTGGGGCTTTGCCATCATCAACTTTGTGTGGTGGATCGGCATCGGCCACGCAGGCACGCTGATCTCCGCGATTCTGCTGCTGTTCAAACAGGGCTGGCGTAATTCCATCAGCCGCTTTGCCGAGGCCATGACTATCTTTGCCGTGGTTTGCGCCGGCATGTTCCCGTTGATTCACGTTGGCCGTCCGTGGCTGGCTTATTGGATGCTGCCGGTTCCGCTGACCATGAATGTGTGGCCGCAGTTCCGTTCGCCGCTGTTGTGGGACGTGTTCGCGGTATCAACGTATGCAACCATCTCGGTGGTCTTCTGGTATGTCGGCATGGTGCCCGATCTGGCCACCTTCCGCGACCGTTCGCAGTCCAAACTCGGCCAGTATTTCTACGGCATGATGTCGCTGGGATGGCGCGGCTCGGTACGCCACTGGATGCGCTACGAGACGGCATCTCTGCTGCTCTCCGGTTTGGCGACGCCGCTGGTGCTTTCCGTGCACACGGTCATCAGCTTCGATTTTGCCGTGGCCATTCTGCCCGGCTGGCACACCACCATCTTCCCACCCTACTTTGTGGCAGGCGCCATCTACTCGGGGTTCGCCATGGTACTCACCCTGGCCATTCCGCTGCGCAAGTTCTATCACCTCGAGGGCCTGGTCACCGATCGCCACATCGATAACATGGGCAAGGTGATGCTGGCCACGGGATTCATCGTGGCCTACGGTTACGGCATGGAAGTCTTCATGGCCTGGTACTCGGCGTCGCACTGGGAAGCCTTCATGATGTGGAATCGCATGTTCGGGCCCATGGGCTGGGCGTACTGGGTTCTCATCACCTGCAACCTCGCGATACCGCTGACCACGCTGTGGTCAAGAAAGCTGCGCACCAACATCCCGTTCATGTTTGCACTCTCTCTCGTGGTAAACACCGGCATGTGGTTCGAGCGCTTCGTCATCATCGTGACCAGCCTCTATCGCGACTACCTGCCGTCCTCGTGGGGTACGTACCGCGCAACCAAGTGGGACTACATGACCTTCGTTGGAACGCTGGGATTGTTCACAGCCCTGTTCCTGTTGTTCGTTCGCTTCCTGCCCATGATTCCCATGAACGAGATTCGCATCTTGCTGCCCGGGGCCAAGATAACGCCCAAAGCGACGGCAGAGGCTGGTGATTAATGCCCGCACGTGAAGGAACCTACGGCCTTCTGGCCGAATTCGATACGCCGAGCGACCTGGTAAGGGCCGCACAGCAAGCGCGCCACGACGGCTGGCGCCGCATGGATTGTTACACACCATATCCCGTTGAAGAAGCGGCAGAGGCGATTGGTTTTCACCGCAACAAGGTTCCGCTGATTACGCTCGTCGGCGGGTTGATGGGCCTGGCGGCCATGTTCTCGCTGGAGACCTGGATATCGGTGTTGGCCTATCCGCTGAACATCGGCGGACGACCCACTTACTCCTGGCCCGCGTTCGTTGTGCCGGCCTACGAGTGGACAATCCTATGGGCAGGTCTTTCGGCCGCTTTCGGCATGTTCGCGCTCAACGGGCTTCCTGCGCTCTATCATCCTCTTTTCAACGCGCCGAACTTTCGCAATGGCGCCACCACGGATAAGTTCTTCCTCTGCCTTGAGGCGCTCGATCCTAAGTTCGACCTGGTAGAAGCCAGGGCATATCTCGAAAGCTTTCAGCCGGCTTCCGTGGTGGAGGTGGAGTACTGATGCGAAAGCAGCTAACAGCTATCGGCAATCAGCTCTCAGCCACAGCCGCTGCGGCTCGGGTTGGCCGTGGCGGTTTCATGATCGCCGGTCTTGCGGCGCTACTCGCCATCGGCGGTTGCCGTCAGGATATGCAGAACCAGCCCAAGCTGGTTCCGCAGCGCGGCTCGGTGATGTTTGCCGATCATCGCGGCGCGCGGCCACAGGTGCTGAACACGGTGGCCCGGGGGCAGTTGCGCGAAGACAGCTACTTCTATACCGGCGTGATTCAGGGCGCCAACGGCTATCGCGAAGAGCAAGACCTGATGCCCTTTCCGGTCACCATGGATGTACTGAAACGCGGCCAAGAGAGGTTCAACATCTATTGCACGCCGTGCCACTCGCGCGTGGGCAATGGGTTGGGCGCAATCGTGGAACGCGGCTATAAGCCGGCCGCCAATCTGCATGACACGGTGCGGCTGGCGCAGCCGGTCTCGCATTACTTCTATGTGATGACTCACGGCTATGGGGCTATGCCGGATTACTCGGCGCAGTTGACGCCGGTGGATCGCTGGGCGGTGGCCGCCTATGTGCGCGCATTGCAACTCAGCCAGGCAGCCGAGGAGAAAGATGTGCCGGCAGGCGTTCACGTGGAAGACCTGAAGACGATCGCCGAAAGAAGCGGTCATCCGGAGTATGCCAATCCGTGGGCATTGCCGACAACGGCCGTGCAGGCCTATCCGCACGATGCCAGTCAGGGAACACCGGCTATGGCGCCGGCGAATCCGGCAGATCCCGCCATCAAGATTCCCGCAAGCAAACCGGCCGCAGCGGCCACGAAGTAAGGACTTAGGACGAATGGGAATGGCTCACACTACTCACGCCAAAACGCTGCCCGCAGAGCTAGGCGCCCCTGCGTTTGTAAACGCCTGGAAGACGCGCGCGCTGGTTATTGCCGGGGTCTTCGCGATCGTCGCCGCAGGGCTGGCGTTTGCGGACAACTCGGTCGACCATCTTCTGCGCGGCTGGCTGCTGGGCCTGATGCTTACCTTCGGCTTCTCTGTCGGCGGACTGGCCTTGCTGATGGTGCAATACTGCAGCGGCGGAAAATGGGGACTGTTGTTGCGCCGCCCGCTGGAAGCCATGAGCCGCACGCTACCCGTGGTGTTCGTGTATTGGATCGTCCTTGCGCTCAACATGAAACGGCTTTACCTGTGGGCGCAAATTGAAGATACAGCCGCTGCTCTCAAGGCGGGCCTGATCAACGAAGCGCAGGCGCACGCCATCGACTTCAAGCGCCCCATGCTGAACGAACAGATGTTTTGGCTCGTGGGCGTGTTCTGTTTCATGGTGTGGTGGCTCTATACGTGGCGTTTGAATCGCCTTGGACTCGAACGGGATGCGGCTCCCCCTGCTTCCACGCCGGAGTGGATCAAGCGATTTGAAAACATCAGCGGTCCCGGCATCATCGTCTACGCAATCACCATGACCGCCGCTGCCATTTATTGGGTCATGTCGCTCGATCCCACTTGGTACTCGTCGGTGTATGGCTTGCTGTTCCTTGTCGGCCAGGGCTACATGGTGCTGGCGCTGGGCATCATCGTGTCGATCTCGCTGTCAAAGGCTGAGCCATTTAAAACGATTCTCAGGCAAACCGAGCAGCACGATCTGGGCAAGTTCACATTTGCGTTTGTGATGCTCAACATCTACCTTGCGTTCTCGCAATTTCTGATTATCTGGTCAGGCAATTTGCCGGAAGAGATCAACTGGTATCTCGACCGTATCCGCGGTGGCTGGGGCGTGATCATCACGCTGGATTTCATCTTCCACTGGCTGATACCTTTCACCATGTTGCTTTCGCGCGACCTGAAGCGGAACAAAAAAAGACTCGTTCGAGTTTGCCAATGGATGTTGTTCGCCAGGGCGTTTGATTTGTTCTGGCTGATTGAGCCGAACTTCAAGGATGCGGCGCGCAACCTCCACTTCAGCTGGGGCATTTTGGAATACGTCGCCGTGCCTGTAGCAATGACCGCCTTCTGGGCAGCCTTCTATTGCAACCGTTTGCAGACGCGACCGCTGGTGCAGACCAACGATCCGCACGTTGCCGAGATTTTGGAGCCTGAACATGCCCATGCATAACGAGGACGAATTGAGACACGGCGAGCACTCTCCGGAAGAGGTCGACGCATCCGCTGGATATGAGCGGAGCGACGTTCGTACCACAGGAATCATCGTATTCCTGACCGCTCTGGGCATCTTCGTGGTCGTGACGGCGGTGCTTTGCTACGGCATCGGAAAGGTGATCAATGCGGAGTTGAACAAGGAAGACGGGCCGACAAACAGGTGGACGAAGACGGTGGATGTGCGCCAGCTTGGCAATCTGCCGAACAATCCCGCGTTGCAACAAAAGGTTGCGGAACTCGCGCAGACATTTCCTACGCCGCGCTTGCAAACTGACGACGGGAACCAAGACATTATCGATCTTCATGCACGCGAAGATGTGCTGCTTGAGAACTACAGTTGGGCCGATCGCTCCAAGGGTAAGTTACGAATCCCGATTGAGCGGGCCATGGAATTGATTGCCGCAAGAGGCCTGCCTGTTGCACCCGATGTGGCGAAGGCGCCGCTTTTGACCGGCGATACGAACCCGGTAGTTGGCAAGCCCCTGACCAATGGATTTGCGCGGACAGGGTTTGAACTCGACCAAGTGCAGGCAGCGGCTGCGGCGGAGCGGCAGAAGTAGAGCACGCCACCGGTCTGTGTAAATGTCAAGTTGTGAAAGGGCTCGAATTCAGTCGTGCCGTAGGAAGCCGAATACAGAGGACGGGTTTTAGCCCCAGAGGGAAGTGTTTCAGCGATTGTGAGTTTGACAAAATGCTGCTCGGGCCGATGGTCGCGTACTTTTGCAGCAAACAAATGAAAGCAACGGCAGCGCAGCACACGTTGTAGTTGGGAAGCGGAAGAAATGATGAGCGAAAGCACAACCCGGAAATCCGGTCGCAGCGCGGCGTTGATCGCGGCGGCGGCGGCAGGGCTTGGTGCATTCTTGTTCACGCCGGCTGTCAGTGCGCAGGTGTCGCGGTACGACGAGAAGCAGATGGCAACGGCGAGCGACAAGCCGCCGGCGATCTTGAACGGCGTGGGCATTTCACAAAGGCTGAACGGCCAACTGCCCCTGGCGCTCACGTTTACCGACGACGAAGGCAAACAGGTTCAGTTAGGCAATTACTTCGGGAAGAAGCCCGCAATTCTCGCGCTCGTTTACTACCAGTGCCCCATGCTGTGCTCAGAGGAATTGAACGGGCTGACTGGCGCGCTCCAGATGGTGGATGAAGTGCCGGGACGCGATTTCAACATCATCGTCGTCAGCATCGATCCAAGCGAGGGAACGGACCTGGCCGCGGCCAAGAAGCGGACTTATCTGAAGCGCTATGGGCATCCGGAGACAGCGGCGGGTTGGCACTTTTTGACCGGCACGCAAGCGAACATCGATCCCCTGACAATGGCGGTCGGCTTCGGCTATGTGAAGATACCCGGGCCGGACGGCAAGCTGACGCAGTTCGCGCACGCAAGTTCGATTCAGATTGCGACACCAGAGGGAAAGTTGGCCCAGTACTACATGGGCGTGGAATATTCGCCGAAGGACTTGCGAATTGGCTTGGTTGAAGCATCGTCGAATCGAATCGGTTCGCCGGTCGACAATATTCTGACTTATTGCTACCACTACGATCCTAAGACCAACAAGCATTCCTTGATTGTGGCGCGCATCGTGCAATTGGGCGGCTTGGTGACGATGTTTTCGCTGGGAGGATTCATGCTGGCGATGTTCCGCCGGGATGCCCGGCAGGCGAGCGGGGCCGGAAACGGAACACATGGCACCGGATCAACGGGGACGGGAACAAAGGTGAACGGATAACGGAATGGATCACATCAGCCCAGTACTCTGGCAGTTTCTCGTCAAGTGGATGACGAACTTCGCGCTGTTTCCGCCGGAGGCGTCGAAGATCGCGCCTCAGATGGACGCACTGCTCTTCTTCATCACGCTGGTGAGCCTGATTGGGCTGACCATAGTCATCCTGCTTGTCGCAAGTTTTTCGATTCTCTATAACAAGAAGCGTCATCCGGTGGCGGTCCAGATTGAAGGGTCGACGTTGCTTGAAGCCACCTGGACCATCATTCCGCTGGGCTTGTTCCTGATCATGTTTGTGTGGGGATCGCTGATCTATTTCCGTGTGTTCACCCCGCCGGCCAACGCCATGAACATCTACGTGGTGGGTAAGCAGTGGATGTGGAAGGCCGAGCATCCGGGCGGGCAGCACGAGATCAATTCACTGCACGTGCCCACGGGCCGCCCAGTGCAATTGACGCTGATATCGCAGGACGTATTTCACAGCTTTTCAATTCCAGCGTTTCGAGTGAAGCGCGAAGCGATTCCGGGACGTTACACCACTGTGTGGTTTGAAGCCACGACGCCTGGCACCTATCACTTGTTCTGCACGCAGTATTGCGGCACCAACCACTCCGCCATGATTGGCGACATCGTAGTGCTGAGCCCGGAAGGCTATCGGAAGTGGCTGGCTGAATCGACTAGCGGAGCTTCGCTTGCGCAAAACGGAGAGCGGCTCTTTGCAAGTCTCAGTTGCGCAGCCTGCCACAACACCCGCCCTGACGCGCGCGGACCGAGCCTGGCGAATGTGTACGGATCGAAGCTGATGCTGGCAAGCGGACAGACGACGATTGCAGACGACGCCTACCTGCGCGAGTCGATTCTGAATCCCTCGGAGCACGTGACGCAAGGGTATGCGCCGATCATGCCCACTTATCAGGGGCAGGTAAGCGAAGAAGGTGTGATCGCGCTGGTTGAATACATCAAGAACCTCAACTCCGACTATCGAATCCAGCAGACAACCACGACGACGGATCTGCTGCCGGAGGGCGAGGGCAAGGTGGCGCCCGCAGCCGGCCAGAAAGCCGGCCAAAAGCCTGCGGCGCAAGGGGTGGTGAAGCAATGAGCAGCTCAACGATTGTTAATCTTCCCGACCAGTCTACGGCCAGAATTCCCAAGGTGAATTTCATCACCAAAGAGAATGGACTTCTGAGCTGGCTGCTGACAGGCGACCATAAGCGGATTGCAATTCTCTATCTGATCTCGATCACGTTCTTCTTCTTTATCGGTGGCGCTCTTGCAGGGCTGATTCGCCTGGAACTGCTGACGCCGCAGAGCGATTTGATGGCCACGGACACCTATAACAAGGTGTTCACCATGCACGGCGTGATCATGGTGTTCCTGTTCCTGGTGCCGAGCGTTCCGGCCACGCTGGGTAATTTTCTCATTCCGCTGATGCTGGGCGCCAAAGATCTTGCGCTGCCAAAAGTCAACTTGTTGAGCTGGTACTTGTATGTGGTGGGCGGGATCCTCGTGATCGTCACCATGGTGACCGGCGGCGTCGACACGGGTTGGACATTCACCACACCGCTGTCAACGCACTATGTCAATACCAATGTGCTGACTACCGGGCTCGCCGTCTTCATCGCCGGGTTCAGCTCAATCTTCACGGGCCTGAACTTCATCGTCACCATTCACAAGATGCGCGCACCGGGAATGACCTGGTTCCGCATGCCGTTGTTCGTCTGGGCTCATTATGCGGCCAGCATCCTCATGGTCCTGGGCACGCCGGTATTGGCCATCGCGATTGTGCTTGTGGCCCTCGAGCGCACCATCGGCATCGGCATCTTTGACCCCACCAAGGGCGGCGATCCGCTCTTGTTCCAACACCTGTTCTGGTTCTACTCGCATCCGGCTGTCTACATCATGATTCTGCCGGGAATGGGAGTGATCTCGGAGACGATCTCGACCTTTAGCCGCAAGCGCGTCTTCGGCTATACGGCGGTGGCGTTTTCGTCGGTGGCCATCGCGGTGTTCGGGTTCTTTGTCTGGGCCCACCACATGTTCATCATGGGCATTTCGAACTACTCCATGCTGGTGTTCAGCCTGCTCACGATGCTGGTCGCTGTGCCTTCGGCCATCAAGATCTTCAACTGGACGTTCACGCTCTACAAAGGGTCGATCACCTTCGAGACGCCGATGCTTTACTCGTTCGGATTCATGGGGCTGTTTACCATCGGCGGCTTGACCGGCGTCTTTCTTGGTACATCGGGAACCGACATTCATCTGACCGAGACTTACTTCATCGTGGCGCACTTCCACTTTGTCATGGTGGGCGGCATGCTGATGGCGTTCCTGGCGGGCATCCACTTCTGGTGGCCCAAGATCACAGGACGCATGTATCCGGAGAAGATATCGCAGTTGGCCGCGGTGGTGACTTTCATCGGCTTCAACTTCACCTTCTTCCCGCAGTTCATTCTGGGCATGCTGGGCATGCCGCGGCGCTATGCGGCCTATCCCCCGGAGTTCCAGATCCTGAACGTCTTCTCGACGGCCGGCGCATCGATTCTCGGAGTCGGCTACCTGTTGCCCATCCTCTACCTGACCTGGTCGCTGAAGTACGGCGCCATTGCCGGAGACAATCCCTGGCAGGCGACGGGTTTGGAATGGCAGACGCAGTCGCCTCCGCTGACTGAGAACTTCCTCGAGATACCGATCATGGACCACGAGGCCTACGACTACGAATGGCTTGAGAATCAGAAAGCGAAAGAGGTAGCCAGTGTCGGATAGCACAGCGATTGCCCACGGCGCCCCTGAGGCTGCACATGACGAGCACCCGGCCTACCTGCGCCACCACTTCAACTCGGTGGAGCAGCAGGCGGACACTGCCAACTTTGCAATGTGGCTATTTCTTCTGACCGAAGTCATGTTCTTCGGCGGGCTGTTTACCGCCTATCTGATTTATCGCAACTGGTACTATCCTGCATTTGTGGCCGGCTCGCACCAGTTGAATATCTTCTGGGGCAGCCTCAATACGCTGCTGCTGATTACTTCAAGCTTCACCATGGCCATGGGCGTGTGGTGCGCGGAGACGCGGCGCAAGAGCGGGTTGGTGTTATGCCTGGTGCTAACATTCATCCTGGGCCTTGGCTTTTTGGGCATCAAGACGATTGAGTACTCCGAGAAGATCGAGAAGCACCACGTACCCGGCTTCCACTTCAGTGTTCAATCGTTTGTGAATCCGGCATCGGACAAGGAAGCCACCGCGGCCGGAGACAAACCGCTCCCGCTGGACATTGCGCGGAGAACTGAAGTTTACTTCTCACTCTATTTCGCGATGACCGGCATGCACGCGCTGCACATGATCATCGGCATTGCGATCCTGGGGTTCATGATCTTCAGGGCGCGCGCCGGGGACTATACAACGGGGCATGTGACATTTGTTGAAAACTTCGGTCTCTACTGGCACTTCGTCGATATCATCTGGATCTTCCTGTTCCCGCTGCTGTATTTAATCAGCAGGCATCAGTAAAGGAGAAGGCGCATGAGCGAACAACAGGCACACGCCGCACAGGAGCATCACATTGTCAGCCCCAGAGTCTATGTGGTGATCTTTCTGGCGCTGCTGCTGGGAACGACCTTGACTGTGGTGGCCTCGTATATAGAGATGGGCATCTTCAACCCGATCATCGCGATTGCAATAGCCTGCGCGAAAGCGATTCTGGTGGTACTGTTCTTCATGCACGTGAAGTACAGCACCAAGCTAACGAAGCTGACGGTGGGCGCGGGGATCTTTACATTTATTACGCTGATCAGCATGACGCTGGCGGACTACATTAGCCGGGCGTGGGGGCGGTGGTAACAGCAGGAAACAGGGGACAGTTGTTCGTGCCCTGGCGGGACGGATCGACGTACGACAAAGGGCTGGCTGCGGCTGGCCCCTTTCTGTTTAGCCCCTTACGGCGTTGCTGACCCACGGGGATGAAACGGGCTCATACAGGTAGCGCCGGTCTCCCGACCCGACTCTACGCGCTGAAAGCTTCGCAAACCTCGGGGTCGGGGAGGATGCGTCCAGGAAGCCTGAGCAGCTTGGTCACGGCCTCGGCGCTCATGGGACGGGCAAACAGATAGCCCTGTCCAAAGCGACAACCCAATTGCCGCAACAAGCGATATTGCTCCCGAGTTTCGATGCCCTCCGCCACCACATCCATGCCCATCACGCGCGCCAGTTCAATAATGGTGCGCACAATCTGCAGCGGTTGATCGCCTTCGGTCATGCGGCCCACAAACGAGCGGTCGATCTTCAACACATCGAAGGGAAAGGAATGCAGGTTGTTCAGCGAACTGTAGCCGGTGCCGAAATCGTCCATCAACAGCGAGATGCCTAGTTTGCGCAGGCTACCCAGCACTTCCAGGGCAATGCGCATGTTGGGAATCAAGCTGGATTCGGTCATCTCCAGCCCCAGTTGGCGGCTTGAAATCCCGGACTGCAGCAGTAAAGCCTCTACATGGTCGGCCAGCCCTTCGCGCGAGAATTGACGCGCCGAGAGATTCACGCAGACACGAAGCGAGCCGTGACGGGGATCTTCGCGGCACCAGTCCTGAATCTGCTCGCAGGCCTCGGAAAGTCCCCAGTCGCCGATGGGCAGAATCAGCCCGTTTTCCTCGGCCAGCGGAATGAAGTCCATGGGCGAAATCAGCCCGCGCTCCGGATGGTCCCAGCGGATCAGCGCCTCCATACCCACAATCTTGCGCGTGGAGAGATCCACCTCGGGCTGGTAGTAGAGCACAAACTCGCGCCGGTCGAGGGCGCGACGCAGATCCGGGCCAGACGGCCAAACCGCTGCAGTAAGTTCCGGAACGTAGAGGCGGCTGGTCTCCACCTCGGCGAAATGGTTGCGCAGCCTGCGCAGCTCCAGCTGGTTTGAAACCATCCCCGCCAGACTCTCCAGCATACGCAACTCGTCCGGCGCCATGCCCGCACGCGGCTCGCGGCAGAAGATGGTCAACACGCCAAGAATCTTGCTGTCCACCGAGCGCACCGGGACCGACGCTAGAAACGCCGCATCCATGAGCTTGGGCGTCAGCATGGCCGCGGTCCCGTTGGGAAGCCTGGATATATTGGGGATGACGACCGGCCCATCTTCGGCCAGCACCATGTCGAAGATGGAGTTGCGGCGCGGCAGTTCGCGCACCTGCTGCCCCCAGTGCGACTTGAGCCAGACGCGATGCTCGTCGCCAAATCCGAGCCCCGCCGAATCGGCACGAAAATACTCCGCGGCCAGCCGCGTAATGGCATCGTAGCTGGACTCCGGCGGGGTATCGAGTATCCCTGTCGAATAGAGCGCGCCCAACCGGGCTGCCTCCTGCCTGCGATCGAATTGCACGCTCTCCGACTCGATTAGCGCCATCTTCACCCCGAACAATCACCCCGGCGACACTACTCTTGCCCCAAGGTTCCAGCCCGCGCGCACTCGGAAGCGAAGTCCCTGCGCGCTTCACACGCTTTCCGGCTCTGCAAGGACCGAAGCGGAGTCTCCTGCCCCTCCGCCCCAATCCACCTGCCTCAAGCCGGTGCAATCTGTCGCGAAGTCGTACTGCCCAAGTCCCGCATTCTCCTTATCGGAAGAGATTGGGAACAGAAGAGGTTACGCAAGACTAGTTGCGCCGCAAACCTATCCATCCTGGACCAAAAACCTATTTCACCCGGCTGGCTTGTCCCGTTTCAGTCCAGAGAAAGGTGAGACGATCGGCATCGTCCTGCACCTGCTGGTCCACGCCCATTCCTCCGCTGTGCCCGCCCGCCAGACTATAGTGCAGCAGCACCGGCCTTCCGCCGGTCGAAGCCGCCTGCAGAAGCGCCGTCATCTTGCGCGCATGAAGCGGGTCTACCCGCGTATCGCTGTCGCCGGTAAAGAACATCACCGCCGGATAGTGCGCTCCCGGCTTCACGTTCTGGTAAGGCGAGTACTTCAGCAGATACGGAAACTGCTTCTCGTTCTCGCTCGATCCGTATTCCGTAACCCAATACGACCCCACCAGGAACTTCTGAAAGCGCAGCATATCCAGCAGCGGATAGCCGCACAGCACGGCGGAAAACAGATCGGGCCGCTGCGTGATCGACGCCCCCATCAGCAGTCCGCCATTCGACGTGCCTTCGATGGCAAAGTGCTGCGGCGACGTGTACTTGTTGGCAATCAGGTATTCAGCCGCCTCGAACCAGTCGTCGAAGACATTCTGTTTCTTCTCGAACATCCCCTGTTCGTGCCAGGATTCGCCGTATTCGCCGCCGCCGCGCAAGGTGGGCAGCGCAAAATAGCCTCCCTGGTCCAGCCACCAGCCGTACGACGGGCTCCACCATGGGGTCATGTTCAGGTTGAAGCCTCCATACCCGGTCATCAGCAGCCGCTCTGTGCCATCCCGCTTCAAGCCCTTTTTGCCGGCAATGAAGATGGGAACCTGGGTGCCGTCCTTCGACTTGAAAAAGACCTGCTTCAACTCGTACTGGCTGGGGTCGAAAGGGACCTTGGCCTGAAAAAACACATCCCGCTTGCCGGTAGCGGTGTCGAGCCGGTAGATGGTGGGGGGCACGGTGAACGATTGGAAGTTGTAGAAGCCGTAGCGGTCGATGGTCCGCCCCACCAGCCCGGTAGCCGAGCCAATGCCCTCGTAGTCCATCTTGCCAATCTGCTTGCCGTCGAGCGAGTAGATGGTGGTCTCCGTCTTCACATCCTTGAGCCGGTTCACGTAGACCTTGCCGCCCATCACCGCCCAGTCGTCGATCACATCCGGCCCCTCCGGCACCACCGTGTCCCAGTTGTCGGGCATAATGCCCGGGTCGGCCCTCATGATCCGGCCCTTGGGCGACTTGTAGTCGGTCTTCACGTACCACGCGCCCTTGTTCCAGACGGCGCTGAAACGCGAATCCAGCCCCCAGATCAGAATGTCGAACGGCGAGCCTGGCTTGGTGAGGTCGCGAAACACAATGTCTACCCGCCGGGCCGGAACGCCGCGATCGATCTGGATCACCAGATACCGGCCGTCGTCGGTCACCGTGCCTGAGAACAGGTCGTTGCCGGTCAGCTCCTCGCCGCGAAACTCCCGGCCAAACACCAGCACGTCACGCGAAATGCGCGTCCCCATCACGTGCTGAAACAGCAGCGTGCCTTGCTTGTTGTTGCGCGCGTAATAGAAACTGGCGCCGTCGGGGGCAAAACTCACGCCAAAGTAGCGCGCCGCCGGCAACTCGTCTTCGAGCGCCTTGCCGGTCTTTACGTTGAATACCTGGATCGTGGTCTCGTCGGCCCCGCCTTGCTGCACTCCATAAGCCAGCAGCGTCCCGTCCCGGGAAACATCCAGCAGCGTCACCGACGTGTTCGTATCCCGGCTCAGCTTTGCCGGGTCCACCAGGCGCTCGTCTTTACCCGCCCAACCGTGGCGCACATAGATTGAGAACTGCTGTTCGCCCGCCAGCCGCTTGCGAAAGAAGTAGCTGTCGGCGCGCTGCAGCGGCATCCGGGTCTGGGAGACATTTTCCAGCGCGTCCAGGTCGTCCACCGCCTGCGGCCGTATGGTCGCCTGTTTCAGGTAGCGCGCGGTATAGGCGTTCTGGGCGTCGATGAAGGCGCGCGTCTCCGTGCTCTTGGCATCTTCAAGCCAGCGATAGTTGTCCACCACCCTGGTTCCGAAGTAGTCGTCGGAGACGGGCGTAGCCTCAACCGCCGGCGGCGGAGGCAGAACAATGCCTTCCCGTCCATGAATCGCCTGCCCCCCGGCGATTGCGCCAACCGCAACCCAAATCACCAGCAGTCTTCCCAACGTGCGCCGCATGTGATGCCCCCTGCGGAAAGCATAACCGGCTCTGCCGCAAATGCAACCGCCCAGACCGCCGGTTTTTCTAGTTCCTGGGAGTGAATGCAACCACTCAAGTTGGGTTTCCCAGGTCCCTCCCTTCCGGGGACCTGGGAAACCTCAGACCTCAATCTGCCACCCTGCGAAGCCGACTGCTCTCGACCTGCCGGACGGCCCAATTACCTTGCCGCTGGCCGCATGACCATGCTCCCGGAGGGCTGAATCACATAATGAACGACGATGTAATTGTTTGTACAGGTAGTTGCAAGCCTTTTAGAAGCAAGTTCGCGCTTTGCCGACGCTTTCGGTCTACACCAAGGCCCAGCTTTGGTTAGCTGTCTTTCCTCGCATTCATCAACGGCATGGCTATGATTTGCAGTATCCGGAAGCACGCGATTGCATTGCCAGGGAAGCACTGAGACCAGACCAATCACTCAGGCAACGGTGCGGGCCCAGCTCCGGTCATGCACGAGAGTTGAAATGAATCTCCAGCAACTCATCGATCCGGCGATTTCCCCCAAGGTTCCCGGCGCGATGATCCCGCGCCGGACGGCGCAACTGGTGAGTCACGACAAACAAGGCCTCAGACTGCGAAGCCTAATGAGTCAAAGCGGATGCTTGTTCTTGAATCAGTTCGCTGTTCGAACAGACACCCATTTCGCGCAGCACTTTGCCGATCGCCGTGAGGAGTGCTTCGATGTCTGAAATGGAGATTCTCCCAATGGTTCCGATTCGGAAGCACGATTCATAGGACAACTTGCCGGGATAAATTGCGAAGCCGAGGGTCCAGAGTCTCTCATAGAAGTCTGCGAACTGGAATGCCGGGCTGGCAGGGTAGCGAAACGAAGTAATGATGAAGCTCTGGTCCTCGTCCGCGAGATAGATCTCGAAGCCGAGGGTCTTCATGCCGCGACAAAGCGCTAGGTGGTTTTGCCGATAGCGTTCTCCCCGCGCACTGACCCCACCCTCTTCGTCGAGTTCATTCAACGCCTGCTCGAAGGCCAGAATGGTATGAATTGGCGGCGTGAACCGGAAATGACCATCCCTTTCCATGCCTGCCCATTGGTCGTAAAGGTCGAGGCTGAGGGTTCGCGCATTGCCTTTTGCCGCATCCAAAGCACTGCGCTTTGCCAGGACAAACCCGAACCCCGGCACTCCCTCGATGCACTTATTTGCAGACGAAACCAGGAAATCGATATGCGAACCCACCATATCGATGGGCACCGCGCCGAAGCTGCTCATCGCATCCACGATGTAGGAAGCGCCCGCGGCATGTACCACATGGCCGATTTCTTCCACCTGGTTCAACATGCCGCTGGTGGTTTCACAGTGCACCACGGCGACGTGAGTGAAGCCGGAAGCTGAGGCCAGATATTCGGTGACGAGTGCGGCCGTGAATTTTATGTTCTCCGCAACTTCAAACACTTCCAGCGCTATGCCGTAGACCTGCGCCTGCTTCGCGATGCGTCTTCCGTATGCGCCGTTGACCAGCACCAGCAATTTGCCGTCGCGGGGAATGGCGGAGGAGATGACGGACTCAACGACAAAGGTGCCGCTGCCCTGCATGAGGATGCATTCGTAGTCCTTGGGTGGATACGGTCCCAGGTCCAGCAGACGCGTTCGAATGTTGTGAACGGTGGCAAGAAACTCGCTATCGAGAGATCCAAGATCTCTGAGCATGGCCCCCTTGACCGTGGCGCTGGTGGTCAGGGGGCCGGGGCTGAAGAGCAATTTATCTTTGTTAATTGCTTCCATTTTCATTTTCCTCTTCATCGCCGTCACCGAAATTGGCATCGCCGTAATTGATCGGGGGCTGTGGAATCATGGCAACGGGCTTTTCCGGAGCGGAATATACCTTCTGGCCACCCATGTATGTCGCTTCAAGAACAATGTCCTTGATCGTATCCGGCGGAACCTCATGCGGGTCCTTTTGAAGAATGACAAAATCCGCCAGTTTTCCGGGAGTGATCGACCCCTTGTTGTTCTCATCGAAGGTGGCGTAGGCTCCGTCCAATGTCCACACTTTGATGGCTTCCTCGACGCTGACCCTCTGATTCTCACCGCGCGCGATGCCGTCGGAACTCTTGCGAGTCACCATATCCTGGATTCTGAGCAACGGGTAAGCCGCGGAGATGGGAGAGTCGGAGTGGCCGGCCACATGGATGCCCATGTCGATTGCCGTGCGATACGCGTGCATCATGGAAAGGCGCTCCGGCCCGTAGGAGGCTAGGATATTTCCGTACTCCCACATATAGGAGTGAAACACCAGGATCACGCCGTCTTTCTTGGCGCGATCGAGCAGCGACTGGTTCATGATGCTTGCGTGTTCAATCCGCCAGCGGGCATCCGGACGAGGATTCTTTGCCTCAGCGCGCTCAATAGCCGTCAGCATCATATCGATCTCGCGATCGCCGTTGGAGTGGGTAGCAACCTGCCATCCGGCATCCCACCACTTTTGAACATCCTCGTCCAGTTTCTCCTGCGTCCTTGCCGGTTGGATGCCGAAATAATCGGGGCGGTCGGAGTAGGCCTGGCTTAGCCATGCGGTGCGCCCGCTCAACGAGTTGCCCTGGAAGTTCTTGAGGGAAATGATCCGGAGACGATCGTCGCCGAAGCCTCGTTTGATTCCGGCCGCATCGAGTTGATCGAAGGAACCAACGCTGAACATGAAGCCGACCCGGACAGGATTCCCGGAATCGCGAATTTCCTGCATCAAGCGGAAAGACGACGGACTGCCCCCTGCGATCCCCACGCTGGTGAGACCCCTGGCTGAGTATTGGCGGAAGCAGTTCAAGTACCCCTTGATCTCCTCGTCATGGGGAATGGCGGCTCTGTCATTCGATCCGCCCCGTTCTTCGCGGCGGCTTTTCGAGAGCACACTGCGCGCGCTCTCACGCAGGACACCGTTGGGAGTTCCATCGGGATCGCGGTCGAGAGCGCCTCCAGGCGGGTCCACTGTCTCCTTCGTAACGCCCGCGGCCTCCAGCATGAAGCTGTTCACAACTGTGATATGACCGGAACCGTGAGTGATCGAGACGGGCTGCGTGGTGGACACTTTATCCAGATCCTGCCGGTTGGGATGGCGACCTAACACTACGTCGTTATAGCCATACCCGTTGATCATTTTGCCTGCCGGAGTGATGGCGGCCTTGCGCTTCAGCGCGGCCACCAGCTCATCGATCGTCTTGACCTTGTCGGCACCCAGCCAGACACGGTAATACTGCGAGTTTTCGTCGAAGATCGCCTGGGGGTGCAGGTGGGCGTCGTTGAACCCCGGAGTCACCGTCATGCCTTTGGCATCGATGACCTTGGTGGATGCGGTCTTGAGCTTGAGGATTTCCGCATTCGATCCAACCGCCGTAAATCGCCCGTTGTCGATGGCGAAAGCCTGAGCGGCGGGCCGTGCGGAATCGACAGTGATCACTTTCGCGTTGATGACGATCGTGTCTGCTGCGCAAGCATGAGTCGCAACGAGCACGAAGCCCGCTGTAATTGCGAAAAGCAAGCCTATTTTTTTGAACATCGGTATCTCCTGTCCCGTGCAACAGAGCGCCTCTGAAATGGCCGGAGGCGCTCTGTTGTTGGTTAGAACGTGAAGCGTGCGCTCACCTGGACGTTGCGTGGCGTATTGCTTTGGCTCATGGTTGCCATTTCTCCAAACGTTGCCGATGAAACGCTGGTCGTCGGTCCGGCGAAGGTGACATTGTTCAAGGCGTTGAAGGCCTCGGCACGGAAGGTGAGCACATAGCGCTCAGTCAGGTGGGTGTTCTTTTCCACCATGGCGTCGAAGTTCCATGCCAGCGGGCTGTCGATGTCCGCCAGATGGCGGCTCGCATTGCCGAAAGTGTAATTGGCGGGCTGGATGAAGGCGGCTGGGTTGAAGTACTGTCCATTCAATTTCATTTGCGAACCGCCCGGCGTCTTATCCGGAACACCGGTTGTGTTGGGGCGGAAGGCTCCGCCGCTGAACGAGTAGGAATAGTTGGTGGCGCTCACGGTCAGTGGTCTGCCGGTATCGAGCGAGTAGATTCCACTCAGCGCCCAGCCGCCTGCGATCGGTGAAATGAATCCCCGATTCAAGAACGGCTTGTTGGCGCCAAAGGGCAATTCGTAGCGTGTGCTCCAACGCACTACGTGGGTCTCGTTCTGGTCCGAACGCGATTTGTCGCAACGTGGGCAATGGACGTTCTGAAATCCGCTATAAGTTCCGGCAACACTGGTCATCTCACCCACATTGTCGAGCGCCTTGCTGAAGGTATAGGCAAAGATCACCGAGAGTCCGTCCTTCTCGCGATGCTCGACTGTGATTTGACCGGCGTTGTAGGTGCTGTGGCCGACGCCGGAATTGAGCTGTTCGACGCCTGTGAATTGAGGGAATGGACGCAGGAGTTGCTCGTATGTGACGGTCTTGGCGGAGATGGTGGAAGTCGGATCTGTGATCACGCCGTGGAAGGGATTGGCAACCGTGGTGCGCAGCGTTGCGCCCAAAGCCAGATCGGCGTCCGGAATCTGGTTCAAATAGAGGGGCACCATAAGGTGCACGCCCTCGTTTCCGGCGTAGGCTGCGGTCACGACGAAGTTTCCCGGGAGCGAGCGCTGGATGTCGAGCGAGTAGTTGAGTTGGTAGGGAATGTTCTGCTGCCGTCCAGGGCCTGCGATGCTCTGGCCAAGATCGATGCCCAGGCCGGCGCTATTGCCATAAGGCGCGGGAAGCCCGCTAGGAAACGGGTTGGCGAGCGAGTAACCGGGCAGTGTCTGCAACCCGTTGGATTGTGCGTCGATGGAAGTGGAAGTCCGGATTGCACCATCTGCGTTGGGGTATTGCTGCCAGGCTGCCGCCGGGTGATAGAAAATGCCGAAGCCCGTATGCACGATGGTCTTTGCATTCACTTGATACGTGAGGCCAAGGCGCGGCTCGAAGTGCAGCGTCTCCGGCGTCTGCAGTTGCCGGCCGGTTCCATTCAATCCCGGAATTCCTACTCCTCCGACCAAGGTTGGGAGAGCCGGTTCGTTTGGAAGAGAGGCAACCTGTCCGTTGATTGGAGAGGTCGAGGTTGTGTCGATGTAGTTGAGCAGGTTGTTCTGTTCCACATCCCCGCTCTCGAAGCTATAGCGCAAGCCGTAGGTCACAGTCAGCTTGGGTATCAATTGCCATGTGTCCTGGGCGAATGCTCCGTAGTAGTAATGCACCGACTTGGTCTCGGGTTCGAAACCGGAGGAGACGGTTGCCAGTCCCATCAAGAGTTCGGCCATTCCCGATCCGGAGTCTGTCGCGGGCTTCGGTGAGGTGGTGTTCGGCCCGGTTGTGAACCCGGTGCCCGCGCTGATGGCCATCTGCTGAGGGTCCCACAACTGAACGGGGTAACGTCTGGCGTCCACACCGAATTTGAAAGTGTGTTTTCCCTTTACCCAGTTGGTGTTCGCTGCATACTGCCACACCGACGACTCATTCTGTTCGAACGGATAGGAGTTTCCAATGGTGCTCTCGCTTCCCGTCGCGGCGGCGCCGCTAATGCTGATTTGCGGGCTCATGCTTGCCGTGATGCCAGGAGCAGCATTGGTGGCGTTGATGCCAAGAGTATCTGCTGTTTTATGAACTGCCTCTGCGCGGTTGGATTCGCTGTGCGCCCAGGAAAAGTGGTGTTCGAAGATGAGATTTGTCTTGATGGCCCATGTGTGATCCACCATGATGTTCTTTCCGGGGATGCGGTCGTCGGCCATCACCGGCGACAGCCCATTGCCGAAATAGTCGCTATTGTGAATCTTGTTGGTGAAGTCAGTATAGTGGCCAAAGATGCTTTGGCGGCCGTTGAACTGATGGTCGATCCTGGTGTCGTAGCTGTTGTTGTTATCGGTTCCCGGAGCATTGGAGAAGAAGTTATTCAGGTTGCTGCTTCCAGTACCCTGCTGATTGGGATTCGGATAGAGGGCGAGAATTGCGGCTCCGATGGGGTTCAAGTTGGTTATCTTGTTGCCCGGCAAGGCGGTGCGCGTGTAATTCGTTCCCGCTGCATTGGCGGTTGTGGAGGATGGATCGTAAATGACAATCAGGTTTCCCTTGGCGTCAAAGGTCTTGGAGAAGTCGCCCTGGCGTTCGAGGGCAGTTGGCACGGTGCCTGTAAAGGAGCCGGCACTCGTATCGCGAAGGC
>CAZLMY010000092.1:0-22474 GCA_964560845.1 uncultured Occallatibacter sp.
AGGGCGGCTGTGCGGCACCAGTTTCGCATGGTGGCAGGTTTAAGTAGATGAAGTCTGTCCGGCTCAAAGTACCGGAAACCCCGCAGGTAGCTGAATGATCCGGTCCGGTGCTTCGCCGCGGTGGCGACACTATCGAGTGCCTTCCAGAGTTCTAGGTCGCCGCCTACCTCCGCATATGGTCTACGAGTATCCGAAAACAACACTGTGAACAAGATCAGACCAAGTTCCTTGGATGCCATCGCCTCGGCACTAATCTTGATCCCTTCTTTGCGCGCTCGCCGATTGAGTACGTCACAGAGGGTATCAGCATAGCGTTTCCGATCTTCAGACTCCGGGAACGCGAGCGACGGGATATCGCCATCAAGGCTCGGGCGGTGAATACTCGGTTGGGATATTCTGAGCGTATCGTCAATGAGAATTCGCTCGGCATCTGTAACACCGAAGTATCGCTCTACAAGCGGTTGTAGTGCTTGCCGGGCCGAATTCACATCTTCTGCTTTCCGTTCCTCATCCGCGCGCTCAAGGTGCTTGATGATGCCAGCGGCCTCGCGGATTATTTCATCAGCTTCGTGGGGTGCTAGTTCGTCTTCGGGCAACGCAAATGGAAGGTTGAGAATTTCGTACAAGTGCAACTTTTCACGCTCGATTCCATTGCTGGAACCAGAATGGAAGGCATGATATCGCATCAAACGTGAACCTAGGACGGCGGTTAAAAAACGCAGGAGGTCGGCATCAGCCGAATTCCGAGCTTTGATCGAACGGAGAGAATTTTGGAAAAGCACCCTATCGTGACAGAAAGCGAATTTCGTGAACCCTTCGCTGAACAGGAGCATGGGTCCCTGAAAAACAGTATCCGCCGGTTTCCTGTGCAAGAATTCCAATGAGGCCGGAATTCTTCTTTTTTGATGAACCGAATTATCTAGCCCCGTTTTCAGACTTGTGAAGTTTGCTTTGGTTAACGCTAGCTGTGGAAACTGACTGTCATTCTCAATGTAATCATCTGAGAGTCTCCATGGTTTGATCGGCTTCGGCTCCCCCTGAGAGGCTCCAGGATAAAACGGCTTGAACCCGACGCCTTCATGCCACTTCTTTCCATTGCCCACGTAATCCGATAAGCGGGGATAAAAATCTAAGCGACGTAAAAACGATTCGTCACGGGGCGTGCCCCAAAACTTCCTAGTCCAGATTTTCTGCAAGCCGCCGCTCAGCGATGCCTCAAGAATCTCATGCTGGGATATGAATTTCTGGTCGTCGGGTTCAACAACAAATACGCCGCTTTGCCGATCGAAGCGGTTCAGCTTCGGGGTCTCGTAGATTACGATGTGCTCCAATGTTGGCGGAGCCTTAACGAATCGAATGATGAAGCAAGGGTGTTTTGCTTCAAATAGCACACGCCGGAAATCAGCGAGTTGCACGATCTTTTCCACTGTGACAGCGCGGAACCAAGCGCCATCGAGCGTACCGTGGCGGTTAACGGTGATGGTTGAGGGCAACAGCAAACAGCCTATGCCTCCATCCCGAAGAAAGTCCGGCGATCGCTTGGCAAATTGCAGCGCAATCTGCTTATCGCCGCGGCTCTCCCAGGGCGGATTACCAATAATAAAATCAAAGTCATCGCCAAGCGGCAGAGAGTCCTTCAGGAAATCTCCCTGAAGAATGACAGGTGACTCGATCTGCTCGTCAGCAGTCCAGAGCAAAAGCGGCAAAAAGGGGCCTTGGCGTACCTTTTCCTTGAACTCCTCGATATCCATCGGTCGAAGCTTTTCAAAGAGAGCGAGGTACAGGCTAAACGCCGCTATGCGACACGCATCTGGGTTACGGTCCACTCCCCTAATTTGTCGCTGGAGAATACCAAGCAGGGCTTGTGCCCTGGTTTGCTTCCGGCTATTCCGGTTTCCCTGGAGCCAGATCTCGGCGAACAGGTTGAACATCGCGACGAGAAAAATCCCCGATCCGCAAGCTGGATCGAGAACTTTGCATCGTGCAGCGGTGTCGTAGCGGCCGTCAAGCGCCATATGGAGAGTTGTCTCCGCCAAATGCCGCGGAGTGTAGTACGCACCCTCCTCGCGCTTCTTTTTCAGGTCGCCATCTTTCATGAACTGTTCGTAGATGGCGCTGATAGTCTCCACAGGAATAAAGCGGAAATCGTATGTCTGGAAATCAAGCGTCATCTGGCCCGACTTCATGTCGTCCCCGCTCAGGAAATCACGGAGGATATCGAGATGGGCCTTGTTGATGTGGCGCTCTTCGTCGGCAAGTCCAGCGTCAAACATTGTGCCGTTGAACTCGCGCTTCAGACACTGAAAGAATTCCCGGTAAAGAAGGCGCTTGATCTCATCGACACGTGGCCGTCTGAGAATATCGAGGAGGGTTTCGGTCCCGTCCGGGTAGTAATCCGGCTTGATGAATTTGCGCTGCTGGAGAAACGATATGAACAAGGCGCGTCCCAACAGGGCGTGTGCACGAGACAAGCTCCAACTGCCAGTTGTTGTAAGTTTCCTGGCTGTGTACTTGAGATTCTCCATCAGGCAACGGTCGACCGTCTCGTTCGCTGGAAAGAATGAAGCATTGTCCTGGAAGAATGTGCCGGTCTCAATAGAACGTACGAGTTTGGCTGCCTCAAGAACCTCAGCAATGTTACCGAGGTTCGGAATCAGGCTGGGCAAATCTCCCTTGAAGAGCCCCTGATCCGATTCCTTGTGGGGCCTTTTGACGGTGCTATGCACCTCGACGCGCTCAGGGGTGAGGAATATGAGTAATGGGACCAGCCCCTGATTCCAGACAAAACTGTGGTGCTTTCGCTTTGCATCCGGAGTGAACTGGACGTCGGCACAAAGGTAGACCGTGGGGCGGCCATCCACGCACAATACCCCTTGCAGTCTCAGTTCATTCCACGCCTGTCGAACATAGTGAGAATACGGTAATAATTCACGGTGCTCGTCGATGTCAGCTTGTTTCGACAAGAACCAGGAGCCAGGCGATATCTGCTTGCCAAATTGGGCGACCTTCTGCTCAACGGTCTCAAGCATGTTCCTGCCTCGATTCGCTTTCCCTTCGCTTCTAGCCTAGCATGAACTACTGTCACGCTACGAGCGAAGTCGTCCCACGTTTGAAGTGTAAGCGAGGCTACGCGCGGACAGATACCACAAAATCAGTCATATGGCGCTCGAAAAGATGGCTCGTTTGGTACAGCCCGCATGTGTAGGAAGTCGATCCAGAAAAACGATCCATCGTCTCGGACTGGGTTGCACCTGGATCGTCGCCCACCTGGATCCGGTCCCGCTATGAACACGCCCATGGTGCTCGGAGGCATCCCGGAGCCTCCTCAAGCAGGCAATCCTCTTTTCCGCAATGCCTCGAATCTCCGATGTCTTTGCAGATAATTACCCCCGATGGGCGCATGATAGTGAGAGATCGAAGGCCCTCTTGAGAGAGATTGTGGGACGAAAATGGGCAGAATGACCCACCCCCCCTACCTCTCCCCCCGGCTCTTCAGCCTATCTAGCAGAAACGAAACAGGTTACGCTGATTGTCGACTCCCGGGAGCGTTGAGAACAAAGGGGTTATGCCCGTCGATTTGATTTTTGGCACACAGATCTGCACCCTGCGGCCTGAAACATGGCGTCGACAATCTAGGTTGCCCAGCGGAAGGCACCCGGGTTTTTACCAGGCCTCCATGGCCAGCACCCTTGGCGGCCCGGGGTGGCCTCCAATTACCTGCGTCTCAATGACTGCTTCCAGGTTCATTTTCTCCCAGTCGTGCGGAGCCTTGGCTAGCAGTACATCCAGATACTCGGGGTCATACAGCATCTCCCCAGCGGCTTCGGTGCCTTCTTCGGAGATGCCCGCTGCAATGATCACAGGCTGTCCGGTCGTGGTGTCGTGGATGCGGGCCACGATGGCGTAATCGCGATTCAGCTTCTGATAGGGCAAATCCCAAGCCGTGGCCCAGGTCGTCTGGTTCTTGCTCTTCCGATCCACGATCAACGCGACGCCGTTTTCCGATTCAAACCCGAACCGCAGGTTCTGCGTGATGCGCAGTGTCCAGATATTGTCGAAGGCCCCAATCAGCACTATCGGTCCTTCGCGCAACTGCGCAAAGCTCGCATCGGATGCGGGAAGCACGCGGAAGGCCTTGTGACGCGTCTCCAGCGCGGCCGCTGTCCGGGTCAGGGTCATGACGTCCGCCATGGCAAACAGACCGGAATAGTGGAGCCGGAAGTAGAGTGGTTCTGCTTTGTAGTCAGCCGGCGGTGTCGGCTGCAGCGAGTCGACCGTGCCAATCTCGAGCGGATTCCTGGCGGGTTCGCCCACACAATAGGTGGCCGACCCGGTGGCGCCGGTAATAGGAGCCCAGAAGCGGTCCATCGGATTCGGTGGCGCCGCCGGACGGTATCCAAGCCCAGCCATCAGGCCCCCAGCCGCCGCGCCGACAACCAAGAGACAAACAAGCAGCCATCTCAGCCACGGAAAGCTCCGCTTGGTTGCCGGGGCAACCGGGCTGAGTGGGACTTCGGGCGCCAGATCGGGCAGGGGAACCGGAACATCGGCTTCCGGAGGATGGAGTGGCACTTGGAAGATGGGGATATAGGAGCCCAATGGAAGCTCGATGACCAATTCAGCGGCGTGAGCGGGGTTGTAGTAGTACTGGGTCAGCCGCTTGCGCACCTCGCCCGCCGTAATCCGTACCACCGGATCGGCATTGGCGTCATAGCTGGGGGAGCGGCCGAAGACCTCCACCCCGATGCTCCGCTCCTTCAATTGGGCGGCGTTGCCGAGAAGGGTCTCTTCCACCACGTAGGCCAGCAGCACGGGGTACCGTTTGCTGTTAGAGAAGAGAGGGTCAACCAGTAGGCGGTCTAGCTGCTGTCGAATGGCGGCGGGTTCGAAGCCGGAATCCTGATGCGATACTTCCTGGGCGGATTTTGATTCCACGGACATTTCCAGCTCCTGAAGCGACACCATGTCCACAATCAAACGACCGGACAAATCGAAACAATGTGCGAGCCCTTCCGCATAATTACCCGAAGTTGCCCAAAAATACCTGACTCAGGAAGGGGCTCTGCCCACGGAATACAGCCCAAAGCCCGTGAATGAACCGTCTATATGCGTATCATACGTCCCTGAATTCGGAACGTCCATGCTGGAGAATATCCAGGAAACAGCAGGGTTTCCACATTTTCTTGCCTCGTGGTACCCGATGGAACCTGCCAAACATGCGGTTGCGCCGCCTATATTTGGATCGATCCAGAAAGTGCGCTCAACGTTGAGTCCAGTGGGGCAGAGAAATCGGCCTCTCGGCGGCGATGCGGCACAGCCTATCTTTTTGTGATCGCGGCTCCTCGCCCCTCCGGCGAATTGTTCCTGGATTCTATCCCGAAACCATTCGCCGGTGGGGCGCTTTTTTTTGTGGCCTAGGAATGAGCACGGCCGCGAACTTGCCCGTCCGGCTAGCCAAGACCCGACATCACCAGCATGCGCGGCTCGGTCATTTCCTCGATTGCCGAGCGAATCCCCTCACGGCCCAGCCCTGAATCCTTGACGCCGCCGTAGGGCATGGGGTCGAGACGCCAACTGGGAGTGTCACCAACAATGAGTCCTCCCACTTCGAGTTCGCGATAAGCGGTGAGAATGCGACCGGCATCCCGGGTCAGCAGTCCGGCTTGCATGCCATATCGCGAGTGATTCACGTCGGCCATTGCCTGCTCAAAGTCCTCATACGGCTCAATCATCACCACCGGACCAAAGACTTCTTCGTCGCGCACTTTCATGCCGGGCTTTGTCCCCGTAAGAATGATGGGAGAAATGACTGACCCGTGTCGCTCGCCCCCGGCCACCAGTTTGGCGCCGCCTTCGACAGCTTCCTTCACCCAGGCTTCGATACGATCGGCATCGCTGGCGCGAATCAGCGGCCCCACCTCGGTCGCCTCGTCGGTCGGGTCGCCGGCCACCAGTTTGGCCGTGTGCTCCACCACCTTCCATAGGAAGGTCTGAAAGATGCTGCGTTCCACAAAGACCCGCTGCACGCTGATGCACGACTGCCCGGCGAAGCCAAAGGCGGCGTGCGCTGTTCGATTCGCTGCCTCGTCCAAATCCGACCAGTCGCTATGCACAATCAGCGCAGCGTTGCCGCCGAGTTCCAAAAGCACCCGCTTGCGCCCAGAGTGAGCTTTCAGCTCCCAGCCCACTTTGGCCGAACCGGTAAAGCTCACCAACTTGATGCGATCTTCCTTCTCTGCCAGCCAGGCCGTATCCGCATTGCCGAGCGGAAGCACGGCCAATGCCTCTGCGGACCAGCCGGCCTTTAGAATCACTTCTCCCAGCGCAAGCGCCGTGAATGGCGTCTGCGGGGCAGGCTTCAAAATAATCGGGCAACCGGCTGCGATGGCAGGGGCCACTTTGTGCGCCACCAGGTTGAGTGGAAAATTGAACGGCGTGATAGCCAGAATCGGGCCAACCGGGAACCGCTGTATCAGTCCCCAGCGCCCTTCATTGCCTTCGGTCAGATCCAGAGGAAGGCTTTCCCCACCCAGTCGCGCCGATTCTTCCGCCGCGGTCTTGAACGTAAGAACTGTGCGGTCAACCTCGGAACGTGCCAAACGCAGCGGTTTGCCGGCCTCGGCCACAATCAGTTGTGCGAAGCGCTCTTTCTGCTCAATCAAGGCGGCAGCCACATCCTCCAGAATCTCGCGGCGCTTCCAGCGTGGTAACGCACGAGTGCGGCGCAGGCTCGATACTGCGTGATTCACGGCCTGGCGGGCGTCGGCACGGGTGGCTACGGTCACTCGTCCCACCAGCCCCTGGTCCCATGGCGACCGGACTTCCAGCGCTTCCCCGTCGCTCCACTCTTTGCCGCATAATAGAAATCCCGTTTGCGTTCCCGGCCGCATCTTCATGGTTTTGGCACTCCAGTTTTCAACTCTGCCCTCGATGTTACTAGGGCGCGGCCAGTGGCGGCAGAATCTCTGCCTCTTTCTGGATATCCTCGTTCTCTTCTCAATCCGGCAGGGTACACTGTTCGCTTATGATCCACGACGGCAAGAGTCCCAAGCTTCCTTATGACGCCGCCGAGGCGCTCGCCCACCTCAAGGCGCACGATGCCAAGCTAGGCGGGCTCATCGACCGTGTCGGAGCATTCAACCTGCGCCTCGACCCTTTGCCGTCCCTCTTCGAATCCCTGCTCGAATCGATCCTCTACCAGCAATTGCACGGTAAGGCAGCCGCCACAATTCATGGCCGGGTTCGCGCCATCTATGGCGGCGATCCTGCACCCCAACTTCTGCTCGATACGCCCGAGGAGGTGCTGCGCGCCGCCGGAGTCTCCGGTAACAAGATCAAGGCCTTCCGCGACTTGGCGACCCGGACCCTCGATGGCACAGTCCCTTCCAACGCCGTACTGGGCAAAATGTCGGATGCGGAAATCGTCGAAAGGCTCACGGAAGTCCGTGGAATCGGTCCGTGGACTGTGGAAATGCTGTTGATTTTCCGCTTGGGCAGGCCGGACGTGCTCCCGATGACCGACTACGGGGTTCGCAAAGGCTACGCTCTAACTTTCCAAAGGGTACCCAAGACCCGGCCCCTGGCTTGCAACGACCTACCGAAGCCCGACGTGGTGTTCAAACGGGGTTTGCGCTGGGCCCCTTATCGGTCTGTGGCCAGCTGGTACCTTTGGCGAGCCTGCGATCTTGTCAAACAACCCGCTCCCATAACGCCGACGAGCCTACAATAGCCAAGATGGCCGGTTTCCGGCCCAAGCCGCCGTCCCCGGCAAATGATGGGAAAAATCATGGCCCCCAGTAAACGCTTTGTTTGTATTCACGGTCACTTCTACCAGCCGCCCCGCGAGAACCCCTGGCTGGAGACAGTTGAGACGCAAGACACGGCTGCCCCGTACCACGATTGGAACGAGCGGATCTGCGCGGAATGCTACGCCCCCAATGGTGCGGCGCGCATCGTGAATGTCAAGAACCAGATCATCCGCATCGTCAACAACTACGCCCGCACCAGCTTCAATGTCGGCCCCACGCTGCTGAGCTGGGTCAAGGAAAACGCTCCCCGCACCTACCGCATGATCCTGGATGGCGAACACCGCAGCCGTAGGACGTTCAAAGGCCACAGTTCAGCCTTGGCGCAGGTCTACAACCACATCATCATGCCTCTCGCTAGCCAGCGCGACCGCACCACCCAGATCCGCTGGGGCATCGCCGACTATAAGCACCACTACGGCACCCAGCCGGAAGGCATGTGGCTCGCTGAGACTGCAGCAGACTCCGCGTCGCTGGAGTTGCTGGCGCAGCATGGCATCAAATTCACCCTGCTGGCCCCTCACCAATGCCGCCGCGTTCGGCTCCTGAAAGAGGGCGCCGACTGGAGCGAAACTCCAAACGCCTCGGTGGACACCACCCGCCCCTATCTGGTGCGGTTCCCATCAGGTGTCTCCCTTTCCGTCTATTTCTACAACGGTCCGGCCTCCCGCGCCATCGCCTTTGAGGGGCTTCTGAATTCCGGCGAGAACTTCGCGGCGCGCCTCAAAAGCGGCTTTACCGACAATTCAAGGCCCCAGTTGGTACACGTGGCCACAGACGGCGAGTCTTATGGCCACCACCACAAACACGGCGAGATGGCTTTGGCCTATGCGCTCTGCCTGCTGGAACAGGATAAGTCAGTCAATTTGGCCAACTACGGAAGCTACCTGGAGCAGTTTCCACCGGAATACGAGTGCGAAATTGTGGAAAATACCTCGTGGAGCTGCGCCCACGGCGTAGAGCGCTGGCGCTCCGATTGTGGCTGCAACGGCGGCAAGGCCGGCTGGAATCAGCGCTGGCGCGCGCCGCTGCGCCAGGCGCTCGATGAGCTGCGCGATTCCCTCGTCCCGCTCACGGAGTTGCAAGGTCCCGAGTTCTTCAAAGACGTGTGGGCTGCTCGGGATGCGTATATCGATGTGATGCTCGACCGCTCCACTGAGTCTGCGGATCGTTTCTTCACCGCGCATCAGAGCCATGCCCTTTCGGAATCGGAGCGGGTCCGCGCCCTCGAGCTAATGGAGATGCAGCGGCACACACAGTTGATGTATACCAGTTGCGGCTGGTTCTTCGACGACATTTCGGGCATTGAGACGGTGCAGATCATCGCCTACGCCGCAAGGGTGCTGCAGTTGGCGCGCGATCTCTTCGGCCCGCTGGGCGAGGACCTGGAACCAAAGTTCCTGGCACGCCTCGCTGAGGCCCGCTCCAATGTGTCCGCCGCCGGCGATGGCGCGAGAATCTACAAGACCAGCGTCGCTTCCATGGAGTTGGGACTGGAACAAGTGGCGGCCCACTATGCCATCAGCTCCGTGTTCTCCTCGTTTTCCGAAGAGACCGACCTGTTCTGCTACCACGTTCGGCGTATCTCCTATGACATTTACACCTCAGGCCGCGGGCGCCTGGCGCTGGGCCGCGCCCATGTGGCCAGCGCCATCACCGGCCAACGAAGGAGCTTTTCGTTCGCTGTTCTCCATTTTGGCGACCAGAACATTACGGCTGCCGTGAAACCCTATGAAGAAAGCGATGCGGCAGACTTTGAAGCCTTTGCCAAACAGGCAGCAGAACACGTACAGAGAGCCTATTTCCCTGAAGTCATCCGCCTGCTCGACCGCTTCTACGGGCACGTGGACTATTCACTGACCTCGCTGTTTACCGACGAGCAGCGGCGCATCGTGCAGTTGATTCTGAACTCGACCCTATGGGATATCGAGAACTCGCTCACGACCATTTACGAAGATCACGCCAGCTTGTTGCATTACCTCTCCCAAGCGGGCTTGCCCAAACCGCCTGCACTCACGCTCGCAGCGGGGTTTGCGGTCAACGCCGGCCTGCGGCGGGCGCTGGAAGCAGACCCAATCGATCAGGCCCAGTTGCGGTCGTTTCTTTCCCTGGCAAAGGCCGATCAGGTTTCAATGGAAACCGCGACACTCTCCTACATCGCCGATCAGCGCATGAAGCGCGCCATGATCGAATTGCAGATGTCTTCCGGGTCAATGGAGATGCTTGAAAGGGCCCTGGTACTGGCGCGCACCCTGATAGAACTGCCCTTCGAGCTCAATCTCTGGCAGGCCCAGAACATCTGGTACGAGATCATGCGAACCTCAAGCTACGCTCTCACTGCCCTGCCGGCCGACGATCGTCCCCGCTGGGACAGGAGTTTCAGCGACCTGGGCGGCTGTTTAACCATCGACTGCGCAGCCATCAGCGCAGACGATCACGTGGTGGTGCCCCAAAGAGATTAGAGGAGCCTCGACGCGGCAGAGAATCTATGACTCACACGGATTGCAAACCTCGGCAGCCGAGTGAAGAGGGCAAACGCTACTCAGCCTTCACATCCGGTAAATAACCACCTATATTCCACTTTTTCGGTATCTTAGCCTTCGCACCGTGTGCGCCAACCACCTGGGAGCAGAGGGAGCGAGCTACAAAATGAGACCGAATGCTTTCAGATCGGTGCGCAACTTGGCTGTGTCGATAGGTTTCACCAGGTAGGCGTCGCAGCGACCCTTCAGAGCTTCAGTGATGCTCTCGATATCGGAGTGGGCGGTAGTCACAATAATTTTGACGTTCTTCAAGGTGCAGGCGGTAATCTCCTGCTTGCGGATCTCGCGGATGGCAGCCTGGCCGTCCATCTCGGGCATTCTCAAGTCCATGCAGACCAGATCGTAGCTCTCGTGGTTCTGACGGGCAAACCGCACTGCGTTCACGGCTTCCTTTCCGTCGACGGCAATATCGCATGGTCCGAACTGGGAAAGGAAAGCTTGCAGTACTTTCCGGCTCGTCGCTTCGTCTTCTGCAACCAGACTTTTCATCGCCTTGCTCCCTTGAGATGCGCCAATCGATGGCGCTTGAACCCTCATTTGACTCTTGCCTGTCTTCACCTTGAAACATGGTTTGCCGATTCACACAAGTAGAACCATAGTCGCAGAAACTGGCCCACTGTGGCGTTATCGGCGCTTTCCCGCATGAACTTGAACTATGGTTCAATTCCAGCCCTTCCTGACCTGAGTAGCTGTTTGGCGCGTGCTCTCAACCCACGCCGATTTTCCCAACTCGCCAACAGAAGGGGGACCTATGCGGCACTCGTGGCGGGGGAACTAGTGGAATGCTTCCTCTTGCGCATGCTATGCTCTCGCCAGCGTGTGACCATGCCAATGCGCATTGTCAAACTGACCCTGCTTGAGCCAGCCAATAAGCGCTGGTCGCGATGTCGTGCACGCGGAATATCCGTAAGGAAGCACCTCCGCCCGCAGCCCTCCCAGGTTCGCCCGAGCCTCTTCGCCGGAGACTAAATCCCCTCCACTTAAGCACACTGCCCCGTCCTTTCGATCGCATCCCAGATTCGCCAAGAGTGGCGATCCCACCAGCTAAGTTCCGAGGCAGAGCAAGAGGACGCGTCTCCAACAAACGTACTTCGAAGATTTCGGCAATATGGCTTCCTTCTTGAGAAGAGAGCTTCTGCATTTGTAGGTTCGGACACGCGCAACGGGAGAACCGCTTACCTGTCTGTCTACCCTGTGGTCCCGCCGAGGGACCTCCCGAGGAGTATCACGATGACCAATCAAGAGCTTCACGATCAATACGGCCCGAAGCTGATCTGTCCGCTGCCAGGACCCAAAGCCCGGGCTGCTGTCGATACCGATGCCCGCCTGATCTCCCCCAGCTACACTCGTTGTTACCCTTTGGTGGCTCTGCGCGGTCGCGGAATTCGTATTGAAGACGTTGACGGCAACGAGTTTCTTGACTTTTCCGCCGGCATCGCCGTCGCATCGACTGGACACTGCCATCCCGAGGTCGTGGCGGCCATCCAAAGGCAGGCCGCCGAGCTGATCCACATCTCTGGAACCGACTTTTACAACGAGCTTCTCACCGAATTGGCCGAGCGCCTTTCGGCGATTGCCCCCATGTTCGGGCCGCACAAGTTCTTCTACGGCAACTCGGGGGCCGAGGCCGTGGAATGCGCCCTCAAATTGGCCCGTTACCACACGGGCCGTCAGCAGGTAATCTCGTTCTTCGGAGCCTTCCACGGCCGCACCATGGGGGCTTTGTCGCTGACGGCCTCCAAACCACAGCAGAAAAGGCGCTTCTCGCCATTGGTTCCCGGCGTTACCCATATTCCATATCCCTATGCCTATCGCGGCTGCTCAGGCACCGCACTGCAGCAGGAAGCCTTCAGTCTGGGCTGTGCGCGGTTTATCGAGGAGAAGGTGTTCAAGACGGCATTGGCAGCGGAAGAGGTCGCCGCCATCTTTGTCGAGCCGATCCAGGGCGAAGGGGGTTACGTGGTGGCACCCGACAATTTCCTTCGCGAGTTGCGCGCCATCTGCGATCGGCACGGCATTTTGCTGGTTGCAGACGAGGTGCAATGCGGCGCGGGGCGCACGGGCAAATGGTGGGCCATCGAGCACTCAGGCGTCGAGCCGGATATGGTTTGCATGGCCAAAGGCATCGCTTCCGGCATGCCGCTCGGCGTTTGCATGACCAAGGCCGCAATCATGGATTGGGCGCCGGGTTCCCATGCCTCGACCTTTGGCGGCAATCCGGTTTCGATCGCAGCGGCTTTGGCCACCCTCGACATCCTCCAACGGGACGGCTTGGCGAACGCCGCCAGGGTGGGAGCATTCATGATGGAACGTCTGCGCGGCTGGATTGGTACCCATTCATTGGTAGGCGACGTGCGGGGCCGCGGCCTGATGATTGGCATCGAACTGGTGAAAGACAAAGCCACGCGTGAGCCGGCCGCCGCTCTGCGCGATCGATGGGCGCTTCTGGCATTCGAGCGGGGTTTGATGGTGTTGGGTTGCGGGGAAACTACGCTCCGCCTCTGTCCGCCTCTTGTCGTAAGCGAGAATGAAGCCACTGTGGCTCTCGACATTCTCGAGGAGACTCTCACCCAGCTCGAACAGGAATATTCGCTGGAACTTGTCCATCCGCATGGCTGAGCCGATCAGCTGCACAAAGATTACGGGGCCGGCACACAGCGGAACTCTGTCAGCCGGCCCGGTTTTGAGCTTTCGCCCGCGAACAGCGACATCTATCTGATTTTCTCGTCCATCTTCATGTTTGCAATCTCCGAAGTCCGGAAAGCAGCACGCTCCAGGTTATGCGCCATCTCCTTGGTGGCCAGATGCTGTTCTTCGGCAGCGGCAGCCATCTGGTGGGAGAGTCCTGCCAAGCCATCGGTCTGGCTCACAATCCGGTCGATGGCTGCCATCGCAGTCGAAATATCCGCACCGATCACCGCGACCTTGGCTTGAATCTCATTGGTCGCCGCAGCCGTCTGTTCCGCCAGTTTCCTGACTTCGCTGGCTACGACGCTGAAACCTTTGCCATGTACACCGGCCCGGGCTGCCTCGATGTTGGCATTCAGAGCCAGCACACTGGTTTGCGTGGCGATGGACGCAATCAGACCGGCAACTTTGGCGACCCCAGTACTGGAGCCCCGAAGGCTTTGGATCGCAGTCTTGCTCTCTTCGCTTGCCGCGCGAGTCAACTCGACTGCATCGGTCACATGTACGGCATTCTGCGCAATCTCGCCGATGCTGGCTTCGATCTCGTGTGTGGCAGTGGCCACCATTTGCAGGTTCCCGTCGAGGTGTTCGATGTCGGCGCGCTGTGCTTCCTGTGCCTGCCTCAACTTGTCCAGCGCCTGCTGGGTGCTGACGCCCCAAAGCACGACAGCGCCAACGTACTGGCCTCGCTCATCGGTCATGGGTTCCACGTTCAAGTCCAGCTTCACCGGGCCGAGATCGATGATGGCCTTGTGCGGTAGCTTGTGCATTCCTTGGGAGTGCTTGGCTCCCAGAATCCGCTCGACGTTGGGCGGGGCCTTGTGAAAAATATGGATGGACTTGCCGACAATCTGGTCAACCGGAACCGGCAAATACTGCTGCAGCGAGACCAGCGTCTTGCGCGACGAGCGATTTAAGTAGCGAAGAATCAACTCCCTGTCGCAAAACATGGCGTTGCCCGGAAGCGCATCGAGGGCAAACTCAAAAAAACGATCGACGTGCTGTTCTGGAACTTCTTCCTGGATTTCCGCATCCATGGGCACAGACACAGCCTGTGCAGTGCGCGGGGAAAAGAACCCCCCAATCAATCCGCGAGACATAACGACCCTCTCCTGTAACGTGGGTACAGTCTTAATCATTCTCGACGAAGCACGTGGCAGCGGCGAGGGAAGTTGCATTCGAGCGGGATGGCGCATTCCCAAAACGGAACGCGCCATATCAATTTGAAACAGCGGCCAACGTCATTTTTGCCGCTCAGCCTCAATATCGGCGTCTTTCAGCCGAAAAGGCAGGAGCGCAGGTTTGCGTGTTTTCACTCTTCAGTCCACAATGGACAGCCATGGGATGGATGGAGCAGATACGCATCACCGGACTGGAGCGCTCGATCGCTGCTTTGAATCGCTTGGCGCAGATGCGCAAGGTCAACGCCATGCCCGTCCATCTGGCAGTCGGCATCGAAGGGGAAAACGCGGCTCTCTTCTTTTTTCGGCGCAAGGGCTACACGGTCGTGGCACGGCGCTGGTCAGCCGGCAATCTACCCGGCGACATCGACCTGGTTGCGTGGCAGGGACCGATGTTGTGCTTCATTGAGGTCAAGACCCGCACTGCGCATGACATGACCCCCGCTGAGGTTGCAGTCGACAGCCACAAACGCCATGTCTTGCGCCGGTTGGCCCGGCAATATGTGCGCCAATTGCCCCAAAAGTCCGCCCCGCCGGTTCGATTTGACGTGCTCAGCGTGTACCTAGTGCCCGGCCAAAAGAAGGAGTTTCAGCACTTCGAGGCTTCGTTCGGCTGGAGCGAGGAGCGGGGAGAGGCGTGGGGCTGAGGAATCTGTGAGGGCCGCCAGGGATGGGATCCGTACCTTAACGGTTCGCATGTCGTCATTCTACTTCCACATGACTTACTAGGTATCGAAACCCTCTGATTAACTGGCTCGGCCTCTAGCCTTGCGCATCTACGAACTCCTCGTGCCAGGCCATCTGGATGGCCTCGAGCCGGGATTCGTTGGACTTGGCAGGATCGTCGGCAAAACCATCCAGCTCCGTTACATAGCGGCGCAGGTCGGTAAAGCGAACCGTCAAGGGATCCAAGCCGGGAAATTTTTCTTGCAGCTGGATGCCGATCTCCTCGGAGTCGGTCCATAGAATCTCGCGCGTCATCCGCTTCGCTCCTTACTTCTGTTCCGCCAAGGTCAAGGGTTTGCCTTCGGAGGTGTAGTTGCGGTTCCACTTGGGAATCTCCACCACGTAGTCGCCCGGTTTTGTGATGACGGCTTGGCAGCCTAGACGCGAATTCAACTGCTGGTCGGCAGCCATGTCCATGCGGTCCAGCTCGTCGTCGTCGGCTTCGCTGATGCCTTCCTGGTCCTTGATCCACAGGTGACAGGTGGTGCAGGCGCAGACTCCGCCGCAGGCGTGGTCGAGGAAGACGTTGAAATTCTCGGCCACATCCAGGAAGGACATCGGCCTGCCGTGGTGCTCGTAGGGCATGGTACCGAATTCGAACTCCACCGTCTTGCCTTCGGGCATAAAGGTGACCCGAACCAATTTGTCGGCCGGAATGTTCTTTTGATTTGCTTCGCTCATCGGTCCAAACTCCTTGTCCTTCTGTGCTAATTTGTTGACCCGCTGGCTACTTGAACTCCGCCGGAGCCATGGCGTGGGGCGCTGTGACCGCCTCACCCAGGTTCTCGCCCGCCTCGGTCATCGTCTTGCCGCGAATGGCGGTGGTCACGGCCGCTTCCATCATCAATTCTGCAAAGCGCCGCGTCGCCTGATCCAGCGCCAGCGTCGCGTCCCGAATCGCGGCCGGATCCTCGCCTAGCTTGACTGCAGACAACCGGTCGCGCGCCGCTGCAACCGCCGCTTGTTCTTCGCCTGTCAAAAACGCCCAGGCTGGGCTCTCCGGCGCGCGCTCAACTGCCGCGAGAATCGTCTCTGCTTCGTTCCGGGCCTCGATCAGAAGGCGCTTGGCAAAGTCTTCCTCGGCATGATCGAAGGAATCCAGAATCATGCTTTCGACCTGCTCGTCGGTCAACCCGTAGGTCGGTTTGACTTCGATCTTGGCTGCTTGGCCGCTGCGCTGCTCGCGCGCTGTGACGCGCAGAATGCCGTCGGCGTCGATGAGAAACTTGACCTCGATGCGGGGCAGCCCGGCGCTCATGGGAGGAATGCCCTTCAGGTCGAAGCGCGCCAGCGAACGGCAGTCGGAAGCCAGCTCGCGCTCACCCTGGACCACGTGGATGGCGACGTTGGTCTGGCCTTCGACGCCGGTGGTGAAGTGCTCGGTAGCCGAAGCGGGAATGGTTGAGTTGCGCTGAATGATGCGCGCGACGGTGCCGCCTAAAGCCTCGATGCCGAGTGAAAGGGGCGTCACATCCAGAAGCAGCATTTCTTCAGTGGATTTCGACGCGCCGGCCAGAATGTCGGCCTGCACCGCGGCGCCCAGGGCCACCACTTCGTCCGGGTTCAGCTCCGTGTGCGGCTTCTTCCCGCGTCCCTTCAAGTGAAAGAGATCGTCGACCAATTGGCGCACGGCTGGAATCCGCGTCGATCCACCCACCAGTACCACTTCGTCGATCTGCTCCGGCGTGAGTCCGGCATCGGAAAGAGCGCGTTTGCAAGGACCGGCAGTACGCTCGAGAACCGGCTCGATGAGCATTTCAAAGACTTCGCGGGGAATCTCGCGCTGATAGCGGTCACCGTTGGGCAGTTCGATGTCGAACTGCGTCGCCTGCTCGGTTGAGAGGTTGATCTTGGCCTCGATAGCGGCCTTGCGCAGGGCCTGCACTGCACCTGGATGGCTGCGCAGGTTGACCCCGTGCTCGGCATAGATTTCATCGAGCGCGATGGTCAGCAAAAGATTGTCGATATCGTCGCCGCCCAGGTGGGTGTCGCCGTTGGTGGACTGTACCTCGAAGATGCCGTCGCGGAGCTTGAGAATGGAGATGTCGAAGGTGCCGCCACCGAAATCGTAAACGGCGATGGTGCCCACCTTGGCGCGATCTAGACCGTAGGCCAGAGCCGCCGCGGTGGGCTCGTTCACCAGGCGAAGGACTTCAAGACCGGCCATCCGGCCTGCATCTTTGGTGGCTTGGCGTTGTGCATCGTTGAAATAGGCTGGAACGGTGATGACCGCCTGGGTCACCGGCGCGCCGAAGAACCGCTCGGCGTTGCGCTTGAGCTGGCGGAGAATGTAAGCCGAGATTTCGGGCGGAGTGAACCTGAGCTCGCCCAACTGAATGCGAGGGACTTCGCCCGCCTCCACGTCCTCGGCCAGACGGAACGGGAACATTCTCAGCTCATCTTGAATCTCCTCAAGACCGCGGCCCATGAGCCGCTTGACCGAATAGATGACCCGTTCGGGGGTTTCAATCAGAGCTTTTCGTGCTGTGTTGCCCACCGTTACCGTTGGACGGCCGCCACCGGCGGGAACGGGATCCAAAGCCACTACGGAGGGCACCAGATTCGTACCATCCACGCCGGGGATCACTACCGGCGCATCGCCTTCCATATATGCGACCAGAGAATTGGTGGTTCCTAAGTCGATTCCAACAACTCGACCAGTCAGGTTCGATTCCGCCATGCTTTTCTTCCAAACTCCAAAGGGTCTGATGCCCAATTTCAAGGTTTAGCGCTGCGATGAAGTGGTGGACCCAAGTGTCTCGGTCACGTCGCGAACCAGATTGCTGAGGTAGCGGCGCCGATCCAGCAGGGACACCATGGTCTTTTGTGCTGTCTTTCGCACCGTCGCGTCACCCGCGTCCCATGCGGTCCACTGCGCAACCAGTTCCTGGTCAACCGCGACCAGGAGGCCGTCAAATTTCGACTTTGCCTGGCTCAGGCTGGCTTCAAGGGCCGGATCGTCTTCGCCCATTTTGCGAGCCATGCGCATCTCTTCGAGCTGCATGTTGAGGTCGAAGACTTCTTCCAGCAGGTCGGCGGGCACGCGCGAAGGGTCTTTGCGTTCCTTGCCGCTGTGCTCTTCGCCAATCTCCGCGCCCTCGAGCTTGAGCAGGTATTCGGTCCGATGCAGGGGATCTTTCAAGGTGCGGTAAGCGTCGTTGAGCAGCGCGGTATCGGCAAGACTCCACTGCCGCTCGTTCTCTTCGGCGCGGGCAAATCGGTCCGGATGCACCTTGCGGCTGAGTCGGTGAAACTCGTGCTCCAGCACCGGCAGATCGATGGTGAAGCGTCGATCGAGACCGAACACTTGGTAAAAGTCGCCACCGGGCGGAGGTTGGATCTTGCTGCAATGCGGGCAAAATAGCGTGGAATCGTTGTGTCCGATCGAACAGGACCAACAGGCGATCGGGACTGCGGAATCGAGAACTTTCAACATGGCTGAACCCTTACGATCGAAACCCTACGACGAGAACGACGAACCGCAGCCGCAGGACCGCGAGGAGTTCGGATTGATGAAGTTGAATCCCTGCCGCATCAGCGTTTCCTCGTAATCCAGCGTCATGCCGTGAAGATAGAGAAACGACTTGGGATCGACGAAAACGCGCACGCCGTCAAAGTCATAGATGCGGTCTCGCTCCCGTGGCCGGGTATCGAACTTAATGGAATAAGAAAGCCCGGAGCAGCCGCCGCCCATGACGCCCAGGCGCAGACCACCCTCTTCAGGCGAGACGCCCTCCTTCGCCATGGCCACGCGTATGCGCTTAACGGCCCGCTCGGTCACCTGCAACCCACCTGCGATGGGGCCAACTGCGCCTGCGGCGGGCTGTGGCTGAATCGCGATTGTGCCTCCTGCCGGTTTCGATTCGATGCTTACCATGTTGGACATGATTGCCTTTCTTTGCGTCTACATCTTGGGTTGAAGGAGCCCGGAATGACTCGCGCCCCTTCAAAGCCAGGTGAGCAAAAAACCGCTTAGTGCGCTGCCGCGGCTTCGGCTGTGGCAGGCTCCGCCGCGCCGTTCTTCTTCTTCCAATCGCCAATCGCCGCGCGAATAGCATCCTCGGCGAGGACCGAACAGTGAATCTTCACCGGCGGCAATGAGAGTTCCTTCACGATGTCCGTGTTTTTGATGGCCAGCGCGTCATCGACAGTCCGGCCCTTGATCCACTCCGTCGCCAGGGAGGAGCTGGCGATGGCGGAGCCGCAGCCGAAGGTCCGGAACTTGGCTTCCTCAATGACCTGCGTCTCCGGGTTAACTCGAATCTGCAGACGCATAACGTCGCCGCACTCCGGCGCGCCGACCAGTCCCGTGCCGACTTCGGTCGAGGCCTTGTCGAGGGTGCCTACGTTGCGGGGGTTGTTGTAGTGATCGATTACCTTGTCGCTGTATGCCATGTTGTCCAATCCTTCTGCGGGGGAAGCCGCGGAAAAACAGTTTTCAGTTGTCAGTGATCCGTTGTCAGTGATCGGCTACTTTGGGTCCGCGGCGTTGCGTTCGAGAATTGCAACGAGACTGACCACCGATCACTGAAAACTGTCCACTGTTTAGTGTGCCGCCCACTGAATCTTGCTCAAGTCGATGCCTTCCAGCACCATCTCGTAAAGCGGCGAAAGCTCACGGAGTTTCTTCACCACGTCCACCACCTTGGCACCCACGTAATCCACTTCAGCCTCGGTGTTGAATCGGCCCAGCCCGAACCGTATGGAACTGTGCGCCACATCGTCGCCCAACCCGAGAGCCTTGAGTACATAAGATGGCTCAAGCGTGGCCGAGGTGCATGCCGAACCGCTGGAAACAGCCACGTCGTTGATGCCCATCAGCAGTGACTCGCCTTCGACATAGAGGAAACTCATGTTCAAGTTGCCGGGCAGGCGGTGTTCCATGGAGCCGTTGATGTGCACATAGTCCAGTTCCGACTCCAACTTGTGCTGCAACCGGTCGCGCAGGCCGCGCAGATAAGCCGCCTCGGAATCCATCTCTTCGCGAGAGATTTCGCAGGCCTTGCCCAACCCGACGATGCCGGGCACATTCAACGTGCCGGACCTCATGCCGCGCTCGTGGCCGCCGCCGTCGATCTGGGCCGCAATCTGCACCCTGGGGTTGCGCCGGCGAACATAGAGTGCGCCAACGCCCTTGGGGCCGTAAATTTTGTGGCCGGAGAGCGAAAGCACGTCGATGTTGTCGGCTATCACGTCGACCGGTACCTTGCCCAGCGCCTGCACGGCATCGGTGTGGAAGATGACACCCTTTTCGTGGCAGAGCTTGCCGATCTCCCGGACGGGCTGCAGCACGCCGATCTCGTTATTCGCCGCCATGATCGAAACCAGGATGGTCTTGTCGTCCATGGCGCGCTTCAGGTCTTCGAGATCGATCAGGCCGTCGGCCTTCACCGGCAGATAGGTCACGCGATAGCCGTACTTCTCGAGCCGCTTGCAGGTGTCCAGGATGGCCTTGTGTTCGGTCACCTGGGTGATGATATGGTTGCCGCGCTCGCGGTACATCTCGGCGATGCCCTTGATGGCCAGATTGTTGCTCTCCGTCGCGCCGGAGGTGAAGATGATTTCCTTGGCCGTTGCTCCAACGAGCTTTGCGATTTGCTCGCGCGCCGCTTCCACAGCCTGCTCGGCTTCCCATCCAAAGGAGTGGTTGCGGCTGGCCGCGTTTCCGAACTTGCTGGTGAAGTAGGGCATCATGGCTTCCAGCACCCGCGAGTCGAGCGGGCTGGTGGCGTGGTTGTCCATGTAAATCGGTAGGCTCACACCTGCGGGCAATTCAACTTGGCTGGCAACAGTACTCATTTGATCTCCGTCCTCAAAATCGCTTCTCTCCGCATCCGCGGAGGGGGAAAGCTTCGGTCAAAGTGTCAAGGCGACCAGCCGCTGTGGCGCGGGGCCAGGTCCGGCAGGTTGTTCGCGTTCCGTAAGGTCCTGAATACTGATGCTCTTCAGCACCCCGGCGATGGTTTCGTTTACGCGCGCCAAGGGCTCCTTGATGGTGCAACTGGGCGTCAGGTCGCAGGATTTTGCGCCCTTGGTGCAGGAAGTGATGAAGAAAGGCCCGTCAATGGCATGGATCACCTCGTAGGCCGAAATCTCGCGCGCATCGCGGGCCAAGGCGTAGCCCCCGTTCATCCCGGCGTGCGAACGCAACAAACCGCTCTTTGTCAAAAGCTGCAGAATCTTGGCCAGGAGCTGAGCCGGGATTCCGTAAGCGTCTGCAACATCTTTAGCGCTTAGCGCAGGCGTTTCCGGGTGCTCGGCCAAGTACTTGAGCGCCATTAACCCGTAGTCGGCTTTCTTGGTCAGCTTCAGCATGGAGTATCCGACCTCTTCGGTCCGTGTTCAGTATACGACCGAAACTGTCGGAGTTTCAAGTCCGCTTTGGAATCGTCCAGCGGGCCGCAATAAAAAAATCTGGCTTTCGGACCGAAGATTGAATAAATACCCGTTTCAAATTGTCGAAAAGATAGATACAATCTGGCGGAAAGAGCACGTTTTTTCAACTGAATCCGGAGCGATGGCAACCATCTGCAAACACCCGAGGGTACGAATAGTTTCCCGGCACGAAGACAGCGAGTTTGTCGAGTGCATGGAATGTGGCGAGGTCTTTGACGCCGACGAATTCCGCGACATGGAGATCGAGGAAACAGCCGAGACGGAGGACGTCACAGAAGACGACTGAAGACCCGCCTCATACTCACTTGCCGCCGGTACCATTCGCCGCATTGGTGGTGACCCGTCGCGATGCGACCCAAGCGTAGTGCAGTCCGGAAACGATGGTCAGGCCAATGGTTGCGTCCAGCGCCAGAATGCGCAGGTCGGCCACCCAGTGAGCCCCTGTCAACTCGTGCAACAGTACGGTAGCGACCGCGGCCACCTGCACCAGTGTGTTGGCCTTTCCCAGGATGCTGGGGTTGAACTCGCGTCGGCCAACGGCAGCGTAGAGGATGGCCGCGACTGCCAGAATGCCCACGTCTCTGCCAAAGACCAGTGCCGTCACCGTCGCGGGAATCAGGCCACGGTGGGTCAATACCAGGAACAGCGTGCTGAGGAGCAGCTTGTCGGCCACCGGGTCAAGGTACTCGCCAAGCCTCGAGCGCTGCTCAAGCATCCTGGCAAGGGCGCCATCCAGCGCATCGGTTAGGCCCGCCGCCAGGAACAGGCCAAGGCTCAGCCGGTAGTTGCCTTCCAGGATTCCAGCCACCAGAAACGGAGCTAGGCATATGCGCAGCAGAGTGAGCAGATTCGGCGCAGTGCGGAATGGGTTGAGTCGTGTGCTCGAAACGTCGGTCATGGCAGTTCTTGCATGCAACAGGCCGAAGTCTTTTCCTCAGTCCTGAGCGAACTACAGAGTCCTTCCAAGCAACGCAGCCTAAAGGGTAAAAAGAGGTTCTTGCTTCGTGGATGATCCTACAGCATTGGGGATGGATCTGACACACCAACTTTCCCCCCGGCCGTGATCCTGATAGACTGTGAATATTGCTTTGCAGGCGCGTAGCTCAGTTGGTTAGAGCGCTTCCTTGACACGGAA
>CAZLMY010000093.1:0-22391 GCA_964560845.1 uncultured Occallatibacter sp.
AGTTCCATGGCATCGACGCCCTGGTCATCCGCGACAGCTATCACCGCTACACGGTCGACGAGCACACCTTCCTCACCATCGACAATGTGCACGGCCTGCGCACCCCCGTCAACGAACACGAGCAGCGTCTCGCCCAGCTATTGCCGGAAATCGACCGGCTCGACCTGTTCCTGTTGTCGCTGCTGCTGCACGATACCGGCAAGGCCCGCCGCACCGGGGAACACGCCACCCAGAGCGTCGAACTGGCCGAGGCCTTCCTGGCTCGCCTGGACTTCGACTCCGAGGAGCGCGAGGCCATCATCAAGCTGATTCGCCTTCACCTGGAGATGTCCGCCGCCCTGCGCCGCGACATCTTCGACATGGAAAACGTGCGCGGCTTTGCCGACAAGATCGGCAGCCCACAGTTGCTCAAGATGCTCACCCTGATGACCTTTGCCGACATCAAGGCCGTCAATCCCGAGGCGCTGACGCCGTGGAAGGCCGAGAATATCTGGCAGTTCTACATGGCCACCAGCAACTTCATGGACCGCTCGGTCGACGAGATTCGCTACCACGCCTCCATCGACCCTACGCTGCTGAACCGAATCCGCTCGATGGTGCAGCCTACGCAGTACGACGCCCTCAAGCACTTCCTCGAAGGCCTTCCCCAACGCTACCTGCAAACCCGCCTCCCCGAGCAGATCCGCAATCACTTCTACATGGCCCTCAACCTGGATAACGACAATGTCCAGCTCGACCTGCGCCCCAACCGTCAGCTCTTTGACCTGACCGTCATCACCCGAGACCGCACCCGGCTGTTTGCCGACGTGGCCGGCGCCCTGGCAGCCTGGGGCATGAATATCGTCAAGGCAGGCGCCTTCTCGAACGAAGCCGGCGTCATTGTCGACAGCTTCCACTTCACCGACGTCTTCCACACCTTGGAGCTCAATCCCAGCGAGAAAGACCGCTTCCTGGCCAATCTTCACGACGTGGTTTCGCAAAAAGTCTCGGTCGAGCAGTTGCTCGAAGCGCGCCGCCACATGAGCCACCCCTCCAACCTCAAGGTTGAGGTTGTTACCCGCATCCTATTCGACTCCGAGTCCTCCTCCCACTCCACGCTGATGCAGGTGATTGCGCAGGACGTGCCCGGACTGCTTCGCCAGATCGCCTTGAACCTCAGCAGCCACGAGTGCAACATCAAGGTGGCGCTGATCGACACCGAAGGCGAAACCGCCATCGATGTCTTCTACCTCACCAGCCACGGCGAAAAGCTGACAGAAGAAGCGCAGCAAGCCCTCGGCAAAGACCTCACCGCCGCGTTGGAAGCCATGCGCATGCCGTCGACGGCATAGCGCTCCAAGGGCTCGACAGCCTCCCTGTAGCAGCCCTTCGGTGAAGCAGAGGTTCACTGCGCAGGAAAACTCCAAAGTGCAAGCACGGCTTAGATCGTGCTTGCGCACGTCTCTCGGCTAGCGCACAATTACAGCTAAACTCGCATGATCGATTCCGATCTATCCGTCAGGCTACCTGGCGAGAACCGGACTTCGATCGCATTCGTTGAGAACGCCGGCCGAACCTTATGGGCAACCGATCTGTTGCCGCTTCCCCCGAACAAGGCCATTAGCTCTCTTGGATTTCGCTGCACGACCTTGTCCGGAAGGGAAAGTCTCTCCATGCGTCAATCGCTGCACGTCCCCTTTTCTATCTGTGTTTCTCCGTTCACCTGCTCCATGAACCTTGTGCGCCGCGGCCTCCGGGCGCTGGCCGTCCTGGCGGTGCTTTCCGCCCTCGGTGTGGCTCTTCAGGCGCAAACAGCCCGCATCGTGAATTCGAATGCCGGTACCGGCCATCTGCGCGTCTTGCCGAATCACTTGCCCCAATGGGCAAACGCCGCCAACGACGCGGGAATCGTGCCGGCCAATCAACCACTCGATCAAATGACCGTGGTGCTGGCCCGCTCACAGCAGCAGCAGCTAGACTTTGAGAAGTTTCTGGCCGACCAGCAAGACCCCGCCTCGCCGGTTTATCACCACTGGCTCACCCCAGCCGAGGTGGGCGTCCGTTTCGGGCCACGCACAGAAGATGTGTCCGCGGTGACCGGCTGGTTGAAGTCCCAAGGCCTGCAGGTGAACTGGGTCGCGCCCAGCGGCCTGTTCATCGGATTCGGCGGCACCGCCGGCGATCTGGCCCGTGCATTCCATACCAGCTTGCACACCTACAAAGTGAACGGCGTGGAGCGCCTGTCGGTCGAGTCCGACCCCATGATTCCGGAAGCGCTGGCACCGACCATCAAGGCTGTGCGAGGTCTCTACACCATCGAAGAGCGGCCGGCTCACCAGATGTCGGTGTTGCAGTCGGCTTCGCCGAACCTGGATGCCGGCAACGGGGTTCACTTCATGACGGACCGGGATTTTGCAACGATCTACGATGGGCCTTCCTACGGAGGAAACGGCATTACCATTGGCATTGTTGCACGCTCGCGAACCGATCCAGCCGACTTTGACAACTTCAAGAGCCTCACTTACTCCACCTTCGCCGATCCCACCGAGGTCATTCCCACCTCTTTCGGTGGCGTTGACCCGGGCCCAGCGCTGACCGCCCCACCGGTCGCCGGGGTCTCCATCGGAGATCAGAGCGAAGCCACACTTGACGTTCTGCGCGCCGGCGGTGTAGCCCCGGGTTCCAGCCTGCTGTTGGTAGCCGCCACCAGTGCCAGCGGAGGCATCGGAGTCGATGCCCAGTACCTGGTTCAGAGCACCCCGCTCCCCGCCCAGGTTATGACCATCAGCTTCGGCGCCTGCGAATCGGCTGGAGGGCCCTCCGGCGTCGACTTCTGGGATACGCTGTTTCAACAGGCCGCCGCCGAGGGTATCTCTTCCTTCGTTTCCTCCGGCGATGCCGGCGCCTCCGGATGCGACACGAACTTCAGTGCCCCGCCGGCATCGCCGCAGCCGAATAGCCCCAATTACATCTGTTCTTCGAGCTACGTCACCTGCGTCGGAGGAACGGAATTCGCCGACACCTCCAACCCCGCCACTTATTGGGGGCAATACAACAACGACGACTATTCCTCGGCCCTCGGCTACATCCCCGAAGGCGCTTGGAACGAGCCTCTGAATGGCAGCAACGCTCCTCAGGCGGCCTCTTCCGGGGGCGGTGTCAGCGCCATCATTCCAACTCCAGCTTGGCAAACGGGAACAGGTGTTCCCGCAGCCAGAACCGGGCGCTACACCCCGGATGTCTCCTTCTCTGCTTCGCAGCACGACGCGTATTTTGCATGCCTGGCGGCCAGCGGTGCCAGTTGTGTCTCCGATTCAAGCGGCGAGTTCGAATTCGTTGCCTTCTCCGGCACCTCGGCCACCGCCCCCGCCATGGCCGGGATCACTGCGCTCGTCGATTCGGGGTTTTCAGCTCCACAAGGAAACATGAATCCCGAGTTATACCAGATGGCGGTTAGTACACCGACTGCGTTTCACGACGTCACGGTCGCCACCAGCGGCGTCAGCAGTTGTGACATCGACACGCCCAGCATGTGCAATAACAGCCTCCCTTCGTCTACCGCGCTGACCGGCGGACAGCCAGGCTATCTGGTGACCCCCGGATTCGATCTGGCCACTGGTCTTGGTTCGCTTGACATAGAGAATTTCCTCAGCAGCCGCGCCAGGCAACTGATCACTCCAACGGTCACGATCACTCCGGCACAGATCACCAACATCGTCCCGATGCAGTCTTTGAGCGTCACGATTTCCGTGGCCGGCAACTCCAGCGGCACAACCCCGACTGGTTCAGTCTTTCTTTCCGTCGGTTCCCTTATAGACTCCTCAATCGCTTACATCTCCCCGTCCGCAGCCTTGGTGAATGGCAGTGCAACGATCGTCATCCCAACCGGGAATCTCCGCGCCGATAAAGCCGACTACTCGGTCCAAGCCAAATACACACCCGATGCCGCCAGCGTACTCACCTACGCCGGAGCAAACAACGACCAGTGGATCTATGTAAAAGGGCTCGATCCCGGCGACGTGCAAACACTGTCCACAACCAGCCTCTCGACCACGCAGCCTCTTACGGTTTCGATTGCGCTCGCCGGCGTCAGCGGCTACCCGGCTCCCACAGGGTCATTCAGTGTCGAGGGAGGGGACTCTCTGGGAGCCATCTATAACTCGACGTCCACACCCGTCGTGGGCGGCCAAGCTGCGCTCACCATTCCCGCCGGCGATCTTGTGACGGGAAACGACGTGATCAACGGCACGTACACGCCGGACACTGCCGCAGGCGCTTACTACACCGGCTCCACGGTTACAACCAACATCACCGTCACCTCTCCGGCAACGCTCACGCCCACAGTAACGTTGACCCCATCTCAATCCACCGTCATGGGAATCCAACAGTTCACTGTGACAATCGTCGTCAACGGGGGAAGCGGCAACCCAATGCCCACTGGTACAGTGACGCTGACGTGCGGCGCTTCTTATGGCATGATTTTCCCCGAACCCCTCAGCGGCGGCAGTGTAACCTTTAATGTCTCGGGCCAAGACCTGTTTTTTGGGGGACCGGTCGTCCTGACCGCCGCCTACACGCCCGACCCGGCAAGCATTTCAATCTACAAGCCCTCTTCCGGATCCGTTACGGTCACCTACTTTCCGATGGCTACTCCAACTGTCACAGTGGTTCCCTCCTCAGCCAATATCACCACGGCACAGGCGATCACGGTCGCCGTTACAGTGAGCGGCCCAAGCGGCGAACCGACGCCCACGGGCACGGTGACACTCTATGGCAGTGGCTTCAACGCCAGTTATATGCCTCTGGCCGGAGGCACGGTCACAGTCCCCATTCCGGCTGGAACGCTGGTTGTGGGAACCGACCAGTTGTATGTCATCTATTCCCCGGACACTACAGGCTCGACCTTCTACTCCCAAGGATTCGTCTCGACCACGATCACAGTAACCACCCCGCTGGTCCCCAAGTTCACCATCACCGGCAGCCCCTTGACGGTAGTCCCGGGCGCAACCACGGGGAATACAATGCAGATCGCTATCGCGTCTTCCGGGGGATTCACCGGCAGCGTAGCGCTGAGCGCCATCATTGTCACCAGCCCGGCCGGGGCAACTGTTCCCACACTCAGTTTCGGGGCCACCACACCGGTGAGCGTGGCCGCTGGCGCGACTGCCAATGCAACTCTCACCGTAACCACCACGGCCCCGACCAGCGCGGCACTGCACCCGCCCACGCGGCCTGGTATTCCCTGGTATCCCGCGGGCAGCTTCACTTTGGCCTGCTTGATTTTGTTTGGCATCCCTGCCCGGCGGCGCAATCTGCGCTCGATGCTCGGCATGGCGCTCCTTCTGACAGCGCTGGCCGGCGGAGTCCTGGCTTGTGGTGGAGGCGGCAATAGCGGCGGAAGCGGAGGTGGCGGAAGTACGACAGTCACCGGAACGACCGCCGGAACCTACTCCATCAACATTTCCGGCATTTCGGGTTCCGAAGCTGAGTCGGCCACGATCACCCTCATCGTCCAATAGTCGGGGCCTTGGGAACAAGGCCGTACCCCCTCCCAGGGGTACGGCTTTCTTCTGCGCTCCAACTACGCTCTGCCCGGCACCACCATGTCGATCATGCTCACTTGGCCTGCACGTTCACCGGGTCCTTCACGGCGATCTCATTGGAGTGCGGCGGCACCGTCACCTGGACGCCCTTGGCCAGGTAACGCGCAAGAGCCTCGGGGTGCGCCCACTCCAGCGTCCATCCCTCCTGCACCGCCACCAGCGTGTATTGGCCAGCGGGAACATGACTGAATTCGAAGCTGCCGTCGGAGTCGCTTTGATACCCGCGGCATCTCTCCTTGCCCGCCGACGGGCTTGTCGGCACCAGCATGACCAGCACGCCGGACGCCGGCTTGTCCTCCAGCTTCGCGAAACCGCCGATTGACGCCGTGACCTCCGTCACCCTGGCCGTCAGCGTCACCGGTTCCCCGCCCACCTTCAAGAACCGCCCGGGAACGACGGCCCCGTTGACGCTGAGGTGACTCACGGATTGGAAAACGCCGGCCGCGTTGGCAGCCACCTCGTAGGTCCCGGGGCGCACCGATTCGATCTTGAAGGAGCCGTCCGCGTCTGGCCGCGCATTGTAGTGGTCGGTGCCCTGCTGTGGCACCAGGGAAATGTTCAGGCCGGTGGGCAGAGCGCCGTCGCCCGCCGCACTAATCTTTCCGGAAACTTCCGCCAGCACAGTGGCCGAGGAAACATCCAGATTGACTTGATCGGAGGTGGCGTCCAGCGCCACGGAACGTACCGATTGCGCTTGACCGCCGCTCCGCAGATCCATATCGTATCGGCCCGGCGCAACGCCACCGAGTTCGAGCATGGCGGGGCCACTATCGCGACCGCTGTTGCGCATCTGGTACATGGGGGCTGCCTGTACGTAATCCATGGTTCCGAAAATCTCTTGTCGCAGTTGAGGAAAGACAAACGGCTGATTCGCGCCTGGTGCGGGAATCTGAATCGAGATATGCACGGCCGGCACTGGGTGCATGGTCAGATTGACCCTCATGCGTTCGCCGGCAGCGACAACAATCGGTTCGGCCGCAGTGTCTGTGGTGGCGTCTGGATAATAGGTCACCGCGTAAGCCACATCCAGGGGCGAGCGCCGACTCTCGATGGCCTTGCCCTGGGAATCGCGCGGCTGCAGGTGGGTTGCATACCAGGGCACTCCGCTGATTGACAGGTAATAGCTGCCGGGAGCCAGCCGGGATATCTCGTAGTTGCCCCCGCCGTCGCTCATGGTGCCGTTGCCCCGCAACATCTTCCCGGTGCCGGCAGGGTCGGGCCGGTAGAGATTGATCCGGGCCTGAGGAACCGGATCGCCGGAGTCGTCGGTGACCGTGCCGAAGAGCACAGCCTGCGGCTCGAGCATGATTTTCAGGCCGGTTGACTCCAATCCTTCGCCGGTGACAACCGCGGTTGAAAAGCCCCCAGGATGCTCTTCAAAAGCTGCTCCAATGTAGCCCCGCCGCGAGGCCCACAAGGTGTATTTGCCGTCGGCCAGTTGCGGGAAAGCGAATCGCCCCTCTGTATCGGTCTGCACCTGGTCGGGATTCCTTCGCGCTTTGGGCTTGCCAAGCGAGACGGTCGCCCCTGCAATCGGCAAGCCGGTTACCGCGTTCACCACAGCGCCGCTGATGGTCCGCCCCGCGGCTGGTGCCGCTTGCGGAAGCACCGCTGCCGGCACGATGCAGGCAAGAATCGCGAGGCCAGCCAATCGAGCAGCTTTGAGGCGCTTCATCGCGTTCCTTCTTCGCCGGCAGTCTTCACCATGTCAAGTTGCACTGTTGCCGTTCCGCCTGCCTCCACCGTCACCGTCTGGCCGCCGCCGGTCAGACGGGCCAAAGCTTGTTGATCCTCCATATCGATTTCCTGCGGCTGATCGAAAGCCACCACCCGATACGGCCCTGGCGCCAGGTTGCCAAAAACGACGGCGCTTCCTCCCGATGAAACCGACATGGGGATTTGAGCTGGATTAGCAAATTGTGGGATGGCATAGGCATACACCATGCTCGTCTCGCCCACGTCCTGCCCGGGAACGGAACTTCCCAAAGCGCCAGTCCGGACAGTTCCGCGGATGGATCCTCCATCGTCGCGCAGCGTGACTTCGATGGGTGGGGTGGTGTCCCCTGCCCCCACCACCAAGGGATCCCGCGCCAGGTCGACTGCTCCGCTGCGAATCGAAGCCACATAGCCCTGAAACGCGAAAGTCTGCACCCGGTAGGTGCCCGGCGCCACATCGTTCATCTCAAAGAGATTATGGTCGGCCGAGCCTGGCACCGCTTGCACTGCCCCCCCGGATTGAAAAGTGTTTGAATCCAACGGAACCAGGCTCATGTTCATGCCCGGCCCGGTGTCACCGGCCGAGCCTCCCAAACCGACTGTTTGCACCACCCCGTTCTTGTCCCCGGTGAACTCCTTCTGTATTTCAACCTGAATCGGACGCAGCGGCGACTCTACCAGGCTGAGACCCAGCACCGGTCCACCCGCCACCTGGAAGTCCAAACGGCCATAGCTCGAGGTTTTGCCCCTGACGTTGATTTCGGCGGTGTAATGGCCATTCGGCAAGTTGACCTCTGTGGTGTTGAGCGTCGCGTTCCATCGAGGAATAATCCCGCTGCCGCCGTGGCCGCTCGCTTCGCGGATCATGACGCCCGCCGGCTGCCCGTGCGCATGATTGCTCACCCCAATCGACACCGGGTAAAAAGGCTGACGGGTGAGCGGAAATTCGACCTCGACCTGCTGGCCGGGAGAAACCGTCACGGAGCCCGCAGCCGATAGATCGGTAACTCCGGGGTAACACGTAGCTGGATAACCGTACGTGGTTTTTGCCGACGCCGCGGGGGCCCATTCGTCCTGCGATACCTGCGTGCAAAGCAGGTAAGAGCCGGGCGCTTCGACATTTTCGATGTGAAACATGCCCTCGCTGTCGGTCATGTGCATGCCTTGCCACTGCCAGATGGCATGGCCATTGAACACCTGCTTGTGCATGGCTATGACCCGGATCTGATCGGCATCTTCGCCGCCTGCAACCAAGACGTGTCCGGTTATTGTGGCATCGGGAGTCAGGTAGAAGGTGAGTTCAGGCATGTTCGCGCCCACCTTTACGGAGTGTGCGCGCACCATTCCGATCCGGTTGGCGCCAAAGCCGGGTCGCTTCACAAGGATCTGCGTGGTTCCCTCGGAGAGATTCAACTCGAAGCGGCCATCGTTGTCGGTCAATACTGCGTCTTCCTGGCCATTCACCAGAGCGCGCGCTATCGGCCGATGAGTGATGCTGTTCAAGACCACGCCGCGCACGGGATAAGTGGCAACCGTGTCCTGGGTTCGGCAAACAGCCGAGGTGCTCAGGATCCACAGCACCGCCGCGACCGGAAACCAACTCCGTTTCAAGACAGAAAGCATCTGAACAATCCTTCGCCGCCATTGTCCGCGACTTGGCCAGGAATTTCAAACTGCTGACTTGGCCCGAAGATAACTGGAACCCAGCAGTTGGACGATTCGGCGCCCAGCTTGGGAAGCACCTTGCGTGCGCAAAGTCTCGGCCGGCCTACCGTTTACCCGCATTCCGCCAGCCCGAAGCCCGGGTGCCCCGTGCACTTTGCGCAATGGGTGGGAAACCACAAAGCCCTATCTTCAGAAAGCGGGCAGAAACACCACGGGCCATGCGGATGGGATTCATCCCATCCGCATGGCCCTAGATTTGTTCGTGCCACCAGATCGCGTCAGGGAACAGCTTGCCTAGTCGATGAACTCGACTTCGGGCTTGACGGTGATGATTCCTTTTTCGTAGCCCATGTCCAGCAGCTTGCGAATCGCCGCGCGGCCGTCCGCTCCGTAGTCCAGGGTGCGGTCGTTCACATACATGCTCACAAAGCGGTTGGCCAGCCGCGAATCCAGGTCGCGGGCAAACTGCATGGCGTATTCCAGCGCCGGTTCGCGATGGTCCAGCGCATGTTGAATGCTGTCATGCACCGCCTTGGTGACGATCTTCATGCGGTCGGCGCCCAGCGAGCGCTTGATGGCGTTGCCGCCCAGAGGCAGCACTAGCCCGGTCGTCTCGCGCCACCAGACACCCAGATCCAGAACCTTGTAGAGGCCGCTGGAGGAGTAGGTAAGCTGGCCTTCGTGAATAATCAGGCCGGCGTCGAAGTTGCCGGCCAGAATCTCGGGGATAATGCGATCGAAGGGTACCGTCACCGTCTCAATGGCCGGATTGAAGATCTTCAGGCCCAGATAAGCGGTGGTCAGGTTGCCCGGCACGGCGACCTTCATGCGTCCCAGGTCGTCGGTGTGGATCGGGTTCCTGGACACAACCATGGGGCCGTAGCCCTCGCCCACGCTGCCCCCGCATCCCATCAGCGCGTAGTTCTGCTGCAGATAGGGGTAGGCGTGAAAGCTGATGGCCGTCACGTCATAGAAGGCTTCGTCCAGCGCGCGGCGATTCAGCGTTTCAATATCGCACAGGGTGTGAGAAAAACGATAGCCCGGCACGCGGACCTTGTTCGTGGCCAACCCGTAAAACATGAAAGCGTCATCGGAATCGGGACTGTGTGCAATGGAAACATCCAGCAGAGCGTTGGGGCTGGCAACTTCGGTTTGAGGGGTGGTCACTTTGGGGAGATTCCTTTCAACATGAGACGATGACGGCTTGATGGAACGTTGGATGCGGCCTGGAAACTAAGACGTTTGGCGACGCAAACGCCGGAAACCGGTGGCTAGAGCGGCGGCGGCGGCCACTTTGAGAGCATCGCCGGGCAGGAAGGGCAGCACGGTAACCGTCAGCAGCGACGACGCCGGAATATGTGTCCAGACGCCCAACCACATGGCGCCACCAAACAAGATCACCAGGCTTCCGGCGGCGGCGCTCAAGACAGCCGCGGAATAGCCGCGCGTGGTTCGGCGCAACAGCATAGCGACCACGAAGCAGGCCAGCGGATAGGAAAGCAGATACCCCCCGGTCGGCCCTAGCAGGTGAGCCAAGCCACCGATGCCGGCGGTTGGTGCAAACACGGGCAGGCCCAGGGCGCCTTCCATGAGATAGGCCCCCAGCGTGGCCGCAGCCAGCCGCGGCGTCAGCAGCAGGCCCAGCACCAGCACGGCAAACGGCGCCATGGAGAGCGGTACGGGCGTAAAGGACAGCGGCAAAGCCAGATGCGCGCAGGCTGCCACGAAGGCGCTACCAGCAAGCGCAATGCCGCAAACCCGCATCCATGCGGATGCGCGCAGCGAGGGAAGTGCCGCCGGGATCAGTTCTACGGAGAGTTGTTTGCTCAAAAAAGTTCCTTCAGATTTCGATTTCCACGTCGGATTCCTCGGCCGGATCGAGGATTTCGCCCTGCATCGCTGGGATTGCGGCGGCCGGTACACGCCCCAGTTGTGCCCGCTGCACCCAAATGTGGCGCGCCACGCCTGCCGCCGCAAAAAGCAGCGCACCGAGCGAGACGAGAAGTCCAATCATTAACCAGCGCATCGCAGCAAACTAGGCCAAGAATACCAGACGCCCTGCATCCTCGATGCGAATTTAGAAGCTCGGCCTGTGGGTAACCGATTTGACACGGCAAACCAGGCGTGCCGAACCGGTTCCGGGGGCTCCTCGGCCCACTGGATCGCTCAATCTGTCCCGTGAAACAATGGTGTGCATGGCTTTTCCCCAAAACGACGCACTTGGCCTTTACCTTTCCATCCCTTTTTGCCGCTCCAAATGCACCTATTGCAACTTCGCCTCCGGCGTTTACCCAGCCAGCGACCACGCCCGCTACGTCGATCGCCTGATAGAGGACATGGCAGCAGCCCCAGCCTGGGCGGCAAACCTGGGTGTCGAGGTGCCCCGCCGCGTCGACACCGTCTACCTTGGCGGAGGCACCCCCAGTCTGCTTGCCCCCACATTGCTCGCCCGCCTCTTCGCCGCCATGCGCGCGGCCTTTCAATTTGACCCCGACGCCGAAATCACCGTCGAATGCGCCCCGGGCCAGATCGCCGACGAAACCCTCGCGGCCCTGGTCATTGCAGGCGTGAACCGCGTCAGCCTGGGCGTCCAGTCGTTCATCGACCGCGAAGCCCACCGCAGCGGCCGTCTGCACAGCCGGGCGATTGTGGAAGACGATCTCGGCCGCCTGCGCCGGGCCGGCATCGCGAACATCAATGTGGACCTGATCGCCGGCCTGGCCGGGCAAACCTTTGCTTCCTGGGACGAGTCCCTGGCCTCGTTGGCCGCTTGCGCCGTTCCCCACGCCAGCGTCTACATGCTCGAGGTGGACGAGGATTCGCGCCTGGGCCGCGAATTGCTCGATGGCGGCAAACGCTACCACGCAGACCTTGTGCCCACCGACGACGCCATGGCCCAGATGTACTCGACTGCCATTGCCCGTCTCGATGAGGCAGGCCTGGCGCAATACGAGATCTCCAACTTTTGCCGGCCGGGCGCAGCCTCGCGTCACAACATGCGCTACTGGCAGCGGCGGCCCTATCTGGGCCTCGGCCTCGACGCCTCGTCGGCGCTCTTCGCCTCGGCGCCACAGGCGGCAGACTCTTCGTGCCAAGGCAAGGACGCGGAAGCCTACCTGCTGCGCACCAAGACCTGCGACGACCTCAAGGCCTACCTGGCCGGCCCCGAACCGGTGGAAACAGCCTGGCTCTCGCCCGCGCGGCAGTACGAGGAGGCCTGGTTCCTCGGCCTGCGTCTCAACCAGGGCGTCGACCTGGCCGCATTGGCCCAGGAGTTCGGCCCGGAATCGCAGGCTGCAGCCCTGGAGGTCGTCGACCGGCTCGCTGCGGACGATCTGCTGGTCTCCGACGGCTGCGTGGTGCGCCTCACACCGCAGGGCCAATTGCTCTCCAACGACGTGTTTCAGGAGTTCCTTGGCCTGGGCGTCGAAACGGCCGCAAGGTAAAGCTCCTGCCTTGAAGGTTGCGGAAAATCCCGCTTCTTGAGCAGAGAACCGCTTCCGGCTTGCCGTTGACTCAGTGCTTCGATTTTAAGCGGTTTCTGCGCGAAATGCCTCGTTGTCGCTACCTCGGAAGCAGCGCCACTTTGGAGTTCCCAAAGGCAACCGCAGATCCTTTGCTGCGGCTCAGGATGACAGGGCTGCGGGTTGAAGACGATGGAGCCGGACTGGTATGGAGATCGTATGTCGGCAAACCCTCGATGACCACCCGGTCAACATGGCTGCGGGCGCCAAAAAACCTATGGGCATAGCGGCCACTTTCGCAAATCTCTCCTCAAAATGTGACAAGGACGCTTGACATAATCCACCTTCATAAGTAAAGTGAAGTTGTCACAAAGTAAAGGAGGCCAATCATGTTCGGCTGCTCGACAAACAACCCCGCTGTCCGTCGCTACCTTTGGCGCTTCGCCTGGGCCATGTTCTTCTACGTCGTTTGCCTCATCGGGTCGATTCTGGCCTTCGTTCACCTGCACCCTACCGGAGTTGTGGCCTATGGTCTGGCCGTACTGCCCGCCCTGCCCATGATCGGGATGACGGTCGTGGTGGGCCTCTACCTGTCTGAAGAGAAAGACGAATTCCAGCGCAATATGACGATTCAGGCTCTGCTGGGCGGCATCGGCGGCACGCTTTCGGTGGTCAGCGTGTGGGGCTTCCTGGAGAGCTTTGTCCATATCCGTCATTTGGATCTCATCCAGGTCTACCCGATGTTCTGGATGTTCGTATTCTTTTCCGTGGTGGTGGTGAGGCTGCGGTACAGATGAAAAACCGCCTCAGAGTTCTACGCGCGGAACGGAACTGGTCGCAGGCCGATTTGGCCGACCGGCTGGAAGTGTCGCGGCAATCGGTCAACGCCATCGAGACCGGCAAGTTCGACCCCAGTTTGCCCCTGGCATTCAAGTTGGCGCGGTTGTTTGAGACCACCATTGAAGGCATCTTCTCCGAGGAGAGCTGACCGGGGCGGTGAAACCCAGAACTGCGGATCCCAGGTCTCAATTCGAGATCTGGGGCGCCCGGCCAGCGTTGGGGTTGCCGGTTTCCCGGGTCCCCAAATGCGAAGGACCCGGGGCACCCGCCTTCAGTTGCGCGATTCGGCTGTCTTATCCTCAACTGAAGAGGAAATCTGTGATCGAACGAGGACTGTGCGAAGAGATGTTGGCGGTGGCTCTTGAAGAAGCGCGCATCGGTTTGGCCGAGGGCGGCATTCCCATCGGCGCCGCTGTCTTTACCAAGACTGGGGAGTTGGTCAGCCGGGGCCACAATCGCCGCGTGCAGCAGGGCGACCCCAGCGTCCACGGCGAAACCGATGCGTTTCGGCGCGCAGGCCGGCAGCGCAGCTATCGCGACCTGGTGATGGTCACCACGCTGGCCCCGTGCTGGTATTGCAGCGGCCTGGTGCGCCAGTTCCGCTTCGGCACGGTGATCGTGGGCGAGAGCCGCACCTTCGCGGGCGGACTCGACTGGCTGCGCGAACACGGCGTCGACGTCGTCGACCTCGACAACAGCGATTGCCGCGAGTTACTTGAGGGCTTCATCGCCGCCCATCCCGACGTCTGGAATGAGGACATCGGCGAGGAGTAGCCGGTGTCGGGTCGCCTAAGTCTATCGAACGACGAAATCGACTGCAGATCTCTCTGCTCCGCTGAAAAGCGCCTCACTCGGGATGACAGTGCTTGTTTTAGTGACGAGACTTTTCTAGTGGCGTGAACCCAGGGCTGCGTCAGCGGCAACTGACCACTGATCACTGACCACTGGTCACTGACAACTGAGCCCTGTTTCACTCCGGCTTTATGGAGAAGCGCATGGTCTCGAAGTCGAAGGTGTAGGCGCGCAACTGGTCAAGCGCGTCGATGCCCAGGATGCCGTACACATCGTCGAGCGCGGCCGAGCCCAGCGGCTGCGTGAGCACCTGCAGATAGTGCAGATGCACGGTGTTCGCACCCACCACCAGCGGCACCGATTCAGCCAGGTAGGCCGGCTCCGGGGGCCGCGTGTCCGCGCCGGGAAGCTCGAACAGCTCCATCTTCTTGCCGGCGAAGTCGCCGCTATGCTCTTCGTAGTAGCGGCTGGTCATATAAGTCTGCTGGCCGCCCGCATCGATGCCCGCCATGCGCTCGTCGCCCGGCTTGCCCAGCGCCACAATCATCTGGTCGCCATCGAAAAAGAAGCGCGTACCCTGCGGCGGCGGGGCGGTTGGCGAAGCAGTCGGCTTGCCTGTCCGAGGCTGCAACTGGAGGCTATACTCGTCGGTAATCGTCATACTACCGAGCGGCGACAGCGCCGGATAGCCCAGCACGCCCTGCACCTGGTGGCGCGTCTTGGGAAAGTAATAGTCCCCGTCCTCGAAGACGAAGGCGGTCATGTTGTGAAAGGTGATGCGCCCGCCCAGCGTGAAGCGCGGAATCACCGTCACATGCACCAGCATCTTGCGCCCGGTCAGCGTGCGGATGGTGGCGGACTCATCGGAGACCTTCAGGCCCACTTCCCTGCACAGCGAGCGCGCAATCAGGTTGAACGGCGCCGTGGGGTCCAGCATCCAGCTATGCGGCCGCGCATCCACAAACACCGGCACGTCGAAAAGCCCCAGCGGGTTCTTGCTGAGTTGCAAAGTGAACGGGTCGAAGGGGTCCACCGTCATGGGCGGATTGGCCGCGGCCAAAGGCAGCAGCTTCAGAGGCAGTTCGATCTCGTCTTTCTCGTCGGCGCTGAGTTGGCCGTTCAGGCGGGCATCGAGCGTTTGGTAAGCAGCCGCGGCCTTGGCCAGGTCGCCGGCGCGCAGATAGTCCTCTGCCAGCGCCTTGCGCAGCAGCTTTTCATGAGCTTTATTGCCGCTGGCCGTCACCACGTCGACCAACGGCTCCAGAATCTGGATGGAACCCTTGAGGTCATTGTTGCGGTTGGCCAGGATGCCGCGATAGAGCTGGGCCTCCTGGAGAGGCAGCGTGTCCAGCAGCGGCTGAATGCGAAGGAACTCGTGGTTGGCCAGCAGGCTCTGAATCCGCCCGTCAGCATCCAGGCCGCTGTTGGTGCCGGTGCGGACGTCACTGCCAGGACCAGGCTGCTGCTGCGCTTGAGAGAACAATAGCCCGGCGCCGAAGACCAGCGCCCCCATGGCCCACGCCTGCAACCCGACCGTTCGCATTGCCGCTTTACGCAAGCCCCTCATTCACTATCGAAACTAACAGATTGGAGCAGCCGCATCTGCCCTGAACCGCTTTCATCCGCCTTTGAGGGTTTCCTGATGAACCACCCGATACACTGGTAGGTACATATGGCGCGACGGACGATCGAACATTACGAGATTACCCGCAGGTTGGGCGCAGGAGGCAGCGGCGTCGTTTACCTGGCCAACGACACCTTGCTGCAGCGTCCGGTGGTGCTCAAGATCCTGCGCACCGGCCTTTTATCGGCGGCTCAGTTGCGGTCGACGGTACTGCGCGAGGCGCGCCTGGCCTCGGCCATCGAGCACCCGAACGTCTGCGCCATCTACGAAGTGGGCGAAAGCGGCGACGAAGGCTTCATCGTCATGCAATACGTGCCCGGCGACAACCTCGACAAACTCATCTCCCGCGGCCCGGCCAGCCTGCAACTGGTGCTCTCCGTGGGCATCCAGATTGCCGACGGCCTGCAGGCCGCGCACAGCCTGGGCATCTTCCATCGCGACCTGAAGCCCATGAATGTGATGCTGACCGACGGCGGCCTGGTCAAAATCCTGGACTTCGGCCTGGCCCGCCGCCTGCGCCCGGAAGACGCCAACTTCGACCCCTCCAAGCCCGGCCTGGCCAAAGACGCCTCGGTCGCCGCCACCTACACCGCCCGCGGCGGCACCATTCGCTACATGGCCCCGGAGCAGTTCGTTACCGGCCAATCCAGCGTGCAGTCCGACGTCTGGGCGCTGGGCGTCATTCTCTACCAGCTCGCCAGCGGCCGCCACCCCTTCTGCACCCCCGAAACCGAAGACTTCCAGGCCATTCACGCCATTCAGTTCGCTACGCCTGAAGATCTCAGCCGCATCGTTCCCGGCATCTCCACCGAACTGAAGAGCGTTATCGCCTCCTGCCTGGAGAAGATTCCCAGCGCCCGCTACGCCTCGGCCGCCGAAGTGCGCGAATCGCTCAAGACCATCATGAAGGCCTTGCAGATCGAGACCGGCATCATCCCCGGCGATGCGGCGGCCAACCTGCCCACCACCGGCGCAGAGGCGGAGAAGCGCAACACCGGCTTCCTCTCCATGCTGGCGGAACGCTTTCGCGAGTCGGCCGTCGACCGCACGCCGCAAAACTCCGTGGTCGTACTGCCCTTCACCAACCTGGGCGCAACCGAAGTGGCCCCGCTCTACGGATTCGCCCTGGCCGACGCCATTGCCGCGCGCCTGGCCCGCATTCCAGCCTTGGTGGTGCGGCCTTCCAGCACCCTCATGCGCCTGCCCATCGCCCAGATGGACCCGCTTTCCGTAGGCCAGAAGCTGCTGGTGTCGTTCGTGCTTGCTGGCAGTTTCCTGCGCTCCGAGAGTGGCTTCGACCTCAACTGGCAACTGCTCGACGTGGCCTCGCAGAGTGTCCGTTCCGGCGGCGCCATTCGCGTGGCCTCGCTCGATCTCATTGCCGTGCAGACCGAAATCTCCAATGAGGTCTTCGCCGCGCTCCACGGCCTCAGCGCATCCGACAGAATGGAAGCGGCCAAAGTCGAAGCGCCGCGCCTCGGCAAGGGCGATGGCTCGCTGCCCGGCCCGGTCAGCGAGAAGTACCTGCAAGCCCGTGCCCTGTTGAGCTCTTTCATGGTGCGCACCGGCTCGCGCGCCGATCTCGACCGCGCCCACGCACTATTTGCCAGCGTCACCACCACCGACCCCGGCTTCGCCGCCGGATGGTGCGGCCTGGGCATTGCCGAATTGCAGTACGTTCGCCACGGCTTCGGCGGGCAGATCCACGTCATGCGCGCGCGCCGCTCCTTCGACGAAGCGCTGAAGCTAGACCCCGCCTCAACCGAGGCAAATCTCTATCGCATTTACATGCTGCTGTCGCGCGGCGAAAAGGAGTCGGCCCGCCACGGCGTGGCCAACCTCCTCTCCAGCGCCGCCAACGACTGGAATGTGCACATGGTCGCGGGCATGGCCCTGCGCGGCGACGGCATGTACGACGAAGCGCTGGAGCAGTTCAATATCTCGCTCAAGCTCAACCCCGCCAACGCGCCCATTTTGTATAACCACCGCGCCCGCGTCTACCACTATCAAAATCAGATCGAGCTGGCCGGAGACGAGTTGGAGAAGGGCCTGGCTCTGGAGCCGCGCCATCCGCTGCTGCGCACCTCGCAGGGTTATCAGCAGATGCGCGAGGGCAACCTCGACAAGGCCATCGAGATTCTGGAAAGCGTGATCCACGACGACAGCCTGATGCGCATCGCCGTACCTACCCTGGCCCTCTGCTACGTGCAGACCGGCGCATGGGAGCGCGGGGCCGCCCTGCTGAAAGACGACACCCTGGCCGCCGCCGAAGCCGACAGCGAAATGGCCTATAGGTTGGCGACTTACTTCGCCGTCGAAGGCGACTCCAGCGAGGCTTTGCATTGGCTGCGCCGGGCTATCTACTTAGGCAACGAGAACTATCCATGGTTCCAGAAGAACCCGGCCTGGAACAACCTGCGTACCAACGGGGATTTCGAGCGGATACTTGAGGACCTGAAGAAAGGCTTCCGCAAGAACCAGAAGACCTGGAAGCGGCTGCTGGAGCAGGTGCCGCCAGAAGCGGAGTAGGGGCTCATGCCGAAGTGTCGAGTAGCGCTGGCCTCCCGGCCGGCTGTAGCGCGGGCGTCCTCGCCCGCCGCCTGCTCCAACACTCGCAACTCTTTGTTCCTGTTACACAAGCAGAGACTGTCATCCTGAGCGAGGCGGCTTTTCAGCCGAGTCGAAGGACCTGCGGTTGCTTCTTTTCATGAGGAGGCGCTGCTCCCCGCCTGAAGCCCAGAGTTTGGTTGTTTGCTGGTGTTCCGCGGTGTCACAGGCCAACCGGCGGGGAACCTGCTATACCTTGCAGGTAATGATCCCAACAAAGCCCGGCGAGCCGTTCGTTTTCGTCATTCCGACCCCGCGCATAAGACAGGTCGTTTCACTGGCAACTGCTGCGTTTTTCCTCTCCATGCTGGGCTATTTCTTTTGGAAGTTTGGCCTTGATAGGCTGCAAGAGGACTTGACCGACGATCCTACTTATTGGTGGCTCGTCTTGCTCATGGCACTGTTTTTCCTGGCCCCTACCTTCTTGTTCCTGTATTTGGCATTTCCGCCGCAGGGCCTGCTGCAAAAGTTACAGTTTCGTAAGGAAGGCATTCGCTTTATTCCCGATGGATTGACTCGGCGCCTGCTTGGCGAACCCGACATTGAAATTGGCATCGGTCCGAAGTCACAAGAGATTCTCGTCTGTCACGGCAACGCGACGGGGTTGCCCGATGGATATGGTTATCAGATCATCGTTCGAGCAGCCGATGGAAGCGAGCACGCGGTCAAAGCAGGTTACCTAACTCTCCGCAATCGGCCCCAAGTCCAGAGGCTGTCCGAAGGAATTACTGCCGTCACCGGCCTTCCAGTCCGGATCGTCAACAGGCGGCGCCTACCCGACAGAACGATCATGGAAACACCGTGGGCGCTGACACCATTCACCGCGAAACTGCGCATCCTGGCCTCATTGGCCTCGGGGATCATGCCGTTTCTCGGAGGCGCCACCGTCGGCTGCCTGCAGTTGCAACCTGCATTCATCCCGCTCATCGGTTTGGCCCTCTGGATGGTCCAGTCGCTTGGGCTTTTCTTGCTTTCCGCCAGCAACGCCAAAAGGCCTTCTTTCGCCCTGCCTCGTCTGCTGACGACACTCTTCACCTTCGCAGCCTCGTTCAGCTTGGCTGTCGTGATGGCCGCCTATCTTTTTCGCAGACACTAAGGGCGCGAGCGCGTAGCCATCGTATACAGCAGCGAACGTCATCTACCCATTCATCCCGCCATCAGCCGGGCAATCGTCTGCATGGGCAAGATCAACCGCTTCGACTCTGGTAAGGGCATGAACCCATGCGCCACATAAAATCTGATTGCTCGCTCATCGATAGCATCCACGACGAACATGGACGACCCAACCACCGCTGCATTTTCATACTCCTTGCCCAGTGCCTTGGCCAACAGGATGGAGCCAATTCCCTGGCCCTGCCAGTCCTCGCTCACAGCAAGTCGCCCCAGCAACGTCGCACTCACCACGGGATAGCGAGGAAGGAACTTCCGCGCCTCCTCGGGAATCGCACCTGGTGAAAGCCCATAGGCGCACAGAGTGAAGTAACCGGCCACTTTTGCTGGCTGGCTCTCAGGAACCAGCACGAAAACCGCATTAGCCTTGCGCCGCATGTCCTGCGATGCCTGGGTCCTCAGATAAGTGTCCAGGCTATCGACCCCGCAACAGAACCCCTCTCGGTCATGCTGCTTGCCGAGTGGCTCGAGACTGAAGCGACTCGGTTCCGTCAAGAGGCGATCCGCTCCTCCGCCAAACGGAATGCCCGTTGCAGCCGCTCGTTCGGTTCCGGAGCATGCATCAAGGCTTCAAAGAAAGCCTCGCGGTCCCGTTCCGAAAGCACCAGGCTTTCGTGCCTTGAGATCGCTTCGCGCGTGGCAATCGTCAGCGCTGTCAGGCAAAAATCCGTCACGCTTCGCCGCTCCAGCGATGCGGCGTGCTCCACTAGACTCTTGGTTTCGGCATCCACCCGAAACCCGAGCCGTGTGCTGCGAGGCCGGCTTGCTGGTCTCTTCAAAGAAGATGGCGTTTGAGACATTCCGTTCCCTCCGGTTTTGCTGCTACCTCTCAAACGTACGTCCATTGGTATAACAAATCAAGGCATCTCGCGCCCTTCCGCACCACCAAACAAGAAATGCCCCATCGTCGACTGGTCTTCCAGAGAAGATTGAGTCGAGGATAGGGCATTTGCCGATGCGACAAAACGATGAACTACTTCAAGTTGATGGTGGCCTTCAACGGCAGATCCTGCGACGAGCCGCCGACCATGATGGTGTAGCTGCCGGGGAGCAGGGTCCAGGAGTCCGTCGCCACGTCGAAGATCGAAAGATACTTGGGTTCGATCTCTACCGTGACCGTCCGCTTGGCTCCGGCATCGAGCTTGACCTTGGTGAAACCAACCAGGCGCTTGGGCGGTTCCTGCGCCGCGGCGGGCAGGGCTGCGTAGATTTCCGCAGTCTCCCAGCCACTCCGTGCGCCGGTGTTGGCGATGGTGAACGTCACCTTGACCTTGCCTTCTGTCGCGACAGACAAGTCGGAGTAAGCATAGGTGGTGTACGACAAACCGAAGCCGAAGGGGAACAGGACCGGCTTCTTCTCCGCGTCATACCACTTGTAGCCCACCTTCACGCCTTCGTCGTATTTCACCTGGAAAGCCGGCCGTCCCGCCGCCCACTGCTCTGGGGAAACCGGGCCGGAAAACGTCAGGTCTGGGGGAGGCTGCGTCACCGTCTTGCGAGGCAAATCGGCCTCGCTCCTGGGGAAGGTGTTGGGCAGCTTGCCGCTGGGGTTGACCGTGCCGAACAGCACGTTGCCCAGCGCGGTGGCGCCGTCGCTGCCGCCGTACCAGGCTTCCAGAATTCCTGCCGGAGCGTCGACCCAGGGCATGGTGACCGGGCTGCCCGTCTCCAGAACCACGACAGTGTGCGGATTAGCCGCCGAAACGGCGGCGATCAGCGCGTCTTGATTGCCCGGCAGCGAGAGGTTGGGCAAATCCATGCCTTCGCTCTCCCACTGGTAAGCGAACACAATGGCCACGTCGGCCCCCTTGGCAAACGCCGCCGCCTCGGCCGGATCGCTCCCGGCGTTATAAATCACACTGGACTTGGGCGCACGCGCCTGAATCGCCTTCAACGGCGAGGTGGGGAACCAGATCTGCTGCTGCCAACCCGTGGCGCCCTGTCCCGGAGGCATAATCGCATTTCCGCCGATGGGATCTACCTGTGCAGAACCGCCGCCCGAAATCATGCCCACGTCGGAGTGAGCGCCGATCACCGCAATCGTATGCAGCTTGGTTGCATCCAGGGGCAGAACCGCCTGCTGGTTCTTCAACAGCACAATGCTGCTTTCTTCAATCTTGCGCGCAATCAGCATGCCCATGAAGGGGTCGACTACGCTGCGCTGCCGGGGAAAGTCGATCACGCCGACGGCAAACATGGAGCGCAGGATGCGGTGCACGTGGTCGTCCAATTCGGTGACCGGGATCTTGCCCGCTTCCACCGCGGCCTTGTAGCGCTTGCCATAGAAGAAGGAGCCCGGCTCTTCGTTGTCCAGGCCCGCGGCCGAAGCCTTGATATCGCTGTGCGTACCGCCCCAGTCACTCAGCGTAAAGCCCGGATATTGCAGGTCCTTCTTCAAAAACTCATTCAGCAGGAACTGGTTCTCGCAGGAGAAGTCGCCGTTGACCCGGTTGTAAGAGCACATCACCGCTGCCGGGTGCCCCTCGGTTATACCAATCTCAAACGCCAGCAGATCGCTTTCGCGCGCCGCCCGCTTGTCGATGTGGATGTTGACCGAATCGCGTCCGCTCTCCTGGTCGTTGAAGGCAAAATGCTTGATGTCGCCAATCACGTGCGCCGACTGGGTGCCGGCAATCAATTTGGCAATCAGGGTTCCGGCCAGCACCGGATCTTCGCCCAGGTACTCGAAGGTACGCCCGTTGCGCGGCTCGCGGGTCAAGTTCACGCCGCCGCCCAAGCTCATGTTGTAGCCCTGCGCTCGCAGTTCCCGCCCAATCAACGCGCCGTAGGCAAACGCAGCATCCGGGTCCCAGCTAGAAGCAGCGGCAACGTTCGATGGCAATGCTGTGGAATAACGCCCGTTGACACCGCTCGACCGCACGCCATAGGCCGCGTCGCTCATGTCGATGCCGGGAATGCCCAGCCGCGGCA
>CAZLMY010000094.1:0-22387 GCA_964560845.1 uncultured Occallatibacter sp.
CCGGTGTGGCTGTGATCGACCGAGTACATGTCTTCCGAGTAGATCGGCGTGACGGCGCCCGACTGATTCACGATCTGGCGCGGCACCAGGAACGGGCTCACCGTGGAATAGTTCACGCTTCCGCTGGACGAAACTGTCTGGATCGCGGATTTGAAGCTCGGAAAGGTGTTACCCGGCTGGGAGGAAGGGTCGCTGGAGTTTGCTTCGGGGTATGTGGAGAAGAGCCCGTTGGCTCCGGGGAAGCTGCCGAAGTAATGATCGTAGGAGCGGTTCTCCTGGAAGATTACAAACACGTACTTCACTTTGGCCTGCAGCGCGGCAAGCTTTTGTGCCGCCGTCATCGCCGTCATGGAACTGACGCTGTGGTACGCCGGTGAGGTCGAGCCGAAAGATACCGTAGGGGCCTGCGTGACCACACCTACGCTAAAGGATGTGGTTTCCGTCTCGGAGCCGGAGCCAACCGTCATGATGTTCGTTTGGACAGTTGCCGTAGGAGCGATGGTCAGAGTTGCAGTCGCTGTCGTCACACTCGTGACAGTGAATTTGCTGACCGTAATGCCGGAACCGGCCGGAAAGGTCGCCGTGGTCAAGCCCGGCGTGAAGGTTGTGTTCAGTCCGGTGACGGTGACCGGAACCGACTGGCCCTGCATTCCGGACGCCGGCGCCACGCTAACGCTCTCTGGCAGCGGAGGGGTGACAACCGGCGGAGTGGGAGTGACGGTTGCCGATTTGCTGCTCCCACAGCCGGAGATTGCGAAGGTCAGCAAAATCGCCGACACGAATAGCGAGATCTTCCTCATGCGTTTGTCCTTATTCTTTCCCGGCTATTCCGCACACGCGCGACAGTGTGGGGAGGAGTCCGACGAGCGAGAACGATTGCTTTCTACTGCGTGGCGAGGCGAGAGGATGCCCGTTATCATGTGTATTTCGATCCTGATCGCCTGTGAACGGGTAGGCGAAACCAATGCTAGCCGCCGTTTGTAAATTTTCGGTAAATGCTTCATTTATATGGGATCAATATATGCGGGGCAGTCGCTGGAGCCTGTTATTAACTTTCCGTCAGGGACCAAGCGAGCTTCGCGAGCGGCACTTTGGTTGCGAGGCGGTTTGTGGCGCCTCGCACAATGCGATCACCTTTCGCGCAACGGATGCAATAGCGGCGTTTGCAACTCTCAATGCGGATTTGCTCGACCTGCTTGCTCCCCAGTTCGAGGAGCAACTGAGGCAGCTCAAAGCAGAGGACACTTTTGTTCAACTGGAGCACCTTGGCGGGAGACGCACCGTACCTCTACCGTGATGCAGGCTGAGGCGTGCGAAAAACTGGCCCGCCTCCTGAGAAGAGTGAAAGCAGCACCGCCAGAGCAATCGGCGAACCAGCCACCACCCCAATAGGGATTCCTGCCGCATTCACTGTCTCCGCTGCGAACTGCGCATCTTCCTTGGATGCAACACGCACACAAGGAATGATACCCTCCTGCTGAATCAGTGCACGAACCTCAGCCTTCGTCATTGCGCCCCACTTTCTGAATTGCCAAAAACACTCAAGACTGCTTGCTCTGCCCCGGCAGCGGGACAGGGAACGGCCGATGCAGCCAACCAACTTCCCATGAGATGAAAGTCCAGTACCGGCCGCCACCATACCGACACCTACCGTCGAGACAATTCGTAATACAGTTCCCAGAAAACCATTGCAAGCAACAAAAGAACGCAGGCAATGGTCAACCCCAGTCCGGCGTCATTGAGCAAACGAAGAAACAACGCATGCGCATTTCGAGTCCGAACTTTTCTGCTCCCGGATATGGGTGCCGCCATATACCTCACCGATCCAGCGTGTTTGCCTGACAAGTCTCGATGCAGATCGACAGGAAGGAGGATGGAGGTAAGCCAACCCATTTCCACCTAGGTCCGTTGCTTCCCGCGAACCTCAAACGAGAAGGTTCGCAAGTAGAGCCAAACTGTTGAAGCGGATTGGCTGCGCCTGCATCTTTCATTCGCTCGCCCACTCCGGTTCGGCGGCGGGCAAAACGTCGCCTTCTCTCGCAATCCACACATAGAGCGTTGGGAGCAGGAAGATGCTCATGACCAGATCGACCATCAGTCCGCCCACAATCACAATGGCAAACGGGCGCTGCGAGTCGGATCCGATACCATGCGAAAGGGACGCAGGCAAAAGACCAAGAGTCGCCACCAGCATGGTCATCATGATGGGGCGGAGGCGCAAGACTGCGCCTTCAATCGCAGCGGACTCAATCATGTGCCCCCCTGCGCGCAATTGGTTGATGTACTCCAGCATGATCACGCCGGTCTGCACCGATACGCCGAACAAAGCCAGGAACCCCACACTGGAGGAGACACTAATGTTGGTATGGGTGACTAACAGCGCCAGCGCTCCCCCCACAGGCGCAAGTGCGACATTGACCAGGATCAGCCCGGCCCACTTGAAGGACTTGAACATGGTGTAGAGAATAATGGCAATGAGGATAACCGTCAGCGGCACAATCATGGCCAGCCGCCTGTCGGCTCTTTGCTTGCTCTCGTATTCGCCCGCCCACACGAAGTGGTACCCCTTGGGCAAAGGAACCGTCTTGCTCACCGTGGCAATTGCGTCTTCGACTGTTCCTCCGAGATCGCGTCCACGCACGCTGTATTTGATGGGAATGTAGCGCTCTTCGTGCTCGCGATAGATCTCTTCCGCACCGTCCGTCGTGCCAACTGTCGTGAGTTGCCCGAGCGAGACCCTTTCTCCTGAAGGAGACAGCAGACGCACATTCTCAATTGCCTCTTTGGTGTCCCGATAGGGCTTCTTGTAACGCAGGACAAGGTCATACTTCGCTTCCCCTTTCAGAACCTCGCTGAGCACATTCCCGCCAACCGCGGTTTGAATAGCATCCTGAATATCGGCGACATTGATGCCAAATCGCGCAGCTGCTTCACGATCGACCGTGAATGTCAGATTGGGCTGACCAATGATGCGGAACAACCCAAGATCCGCGACGCCCGGGACCTTGCTCATGGCAGTCACTACCTCGTTGCCCTTTTCCTCAAGGGTCTTGAAGTCGTCTCCATAGATCTTGACCGACAACTCGCCCTTCACGCCGCTGACGGCTTCTTCCATGTTGTCTTCGATCGGCTGCGAAAAACCCCAGATGACGCCGGGTATCTTCTCCAGTTGCAGATTCATCGATGCGATCAGCGCATCCTTGTCTTGATGAAAGACCGGACGCCACTGATCCTTCGGCTTCAAATCGACGAAGTACTCCGTGTCGAAGAACCCGGTCCAGTCAGTCCCATCATCGGGACGGCCGATCTGATCCACGACCTGGGTCACTTCAGGAAAGCTCGCCAGCGCGATGCGCGCCTTGTTGGAGATGGCCAGGCTTTCATCTGGCCCGGTTGATGGAGCCAGAGTGCCTCGAACCCAGAGGGCTCCCTCATCCAGATGAGGCAGAAACTCGGAACCGATCACAGTGGCCAGGACAAAGATCGACAGTGCGATTGCTGCCACGCTGACACTCACCGTGGTGCCGCGATGATGAATGGCCCATCGGACGCCATTCCTGTACCGCGCCACGAGGAATTCCATGATCGGGTTACGCCACTCCTTCGCACCTTTTCTGAACAGCAAGCTTGACAACACAGGAGCCGCGACAACGGAGAAGATGAGCGCGCCGAGCAAGGCGAACGCAACCGTCCATGCCAGCGGCTTGAAGAGTCGGCCCTCAACCGACTGCAAGGTGAAGATGGGAAGGTATGCAGTAATGATGATGGCGATGGCATAGAAGACAGGGCGCTGAACCTCGTGCGCGGCCTCTTTGATCTTCTGCTGCGGCGTGTGGGTATCGTCCTTCCGTGAGAGGTGGCGCACGATGTTCTCTACCATGACGACTGCGCCATCGACCACCATCCCAAAATCGAGTGCGCCAAGCGAAAGAAGATTTGCCGGAATGTGGTTCAGGTCAAGACAGATGGATGCGAATAGAAGGGCGAAAGGAATTGTGAGAGCGACGATGATAGCGCCGCGTACATTTCCCAAAAAAAAGATCAGGACGATTGCGACGAGGACGATCCCCTCGGTCAGATTATGGAGCACGGTATGGGTCGTCAGATGGACCAGATCGCTGCGATCCATGAAGGGGATGACTTTTACACCCTTGGGCAGAATATGATCGTTGATCTCCTTGACCTGGGCCTCAACGCCCTTGAGAGCTGGGTCCGCATCCGCGCCCTTCTGCAATAGCAGTGTGCCTTCCACAACATCAGGATTGTCGATCAGCCTTCCATCTGCGCTTCGATAGGTCTTGGAAATCTGACCAAGCCTGATCTTGGGTCCCTGATCCACCTCCGCGATATCCCTGATGTGGATAGGAGTGCCGGTCTGCGTCTTCAGCAGCGTGTTTTCAATCTGCTCGACATTCTCATAGAGCCCCTGCGCCTGCACATTGATTTGCTGTGCGCCCGCCACAATAAAGCTTCCGCCTGCGTTGGTGTTGTTGTTTTGCAGTTGCTGCTCAACCTGGGCGATGCTCAAGCCGTAGCTAATCAGCTTATCCGGATCAAGTCTTATCTGATATTCCTTGGTCAAGCCGCCGAAGCTCGCTACATCGACGATGCCAGGAACATTCTTGAACTGCTTCTCCAGTGTCCAGTCTTCAAGCGATTTCTGCTCCATCACATCGATTGCGGGATTCTTGCTCTCGATGGTGTACCAGTAAATCTGGCCGGCCGGACTCCAGTCCGTCTGCAACTGCGGCACAAGTCCGGCGGGCAGCGTCACCATGCTCAGCCGCTCAAGGACTCGTTCACGATTCCAGCTATTGTCCGAGGAGTCGGTGAAATTCATGATGAGGCTCGAAATGCCCGCCAAACTGAAGGAGCGCAGGTTCTTCATGTCGGGAATGCCGGCCATTTGAATCTCGGTCGGCACGGTGATCTGCTTTTCGATATCCTCGGCCGAGTGCCCGGGCCACTGGGTGATGATGTTGACGTAATTGTCGGCGACATCGGGATATGCATCGATGGGAAGATTGTGGAACGAGATGGCTCCCCAGATCAGCAGCATGACCACTGCCGCAAGAATCAGGAATCGGTTCTTGAGCGCAAAGTCGACCAGCTTCTGAATCATTGCGCCTCCAATGCGGCTTCCAACTGAAGCACGTTCGAGACCACCTGCTGGCCAGGTGCGATACCGGAGAGCAATTCTTGCATGTTGCCAGGCAGCATGTTGCCGGGATGGACTTCAACTCGCCTGAACCGCTTGTCTCCTGCCGGCACAAACACCCAATCGCGATCGTGAAGATGCAGCACCGCGGGCGCAGGCACTACGGGGTGAACCTCCTTCGTTTTGCCCTCAAACGTGGCCGTGACAAACATGCCCAATTTCAGAATGCCGGGATTCTGGATCTCGATGCGCACTTTCGCCGTGCGAATATTCGGGTCGAGAACCGGGCCGATGTCGCTTACGCGTCCTTTGAGAATCCGGTCTGGATAGGCGTTGATTCGAATCTGCGCAGACTGTCCGAGTGTGACCATGGGAATGTCGTTTTCGTAGACGTCGCAGACGATCCAAACGGAAGAGAGGTCCGCGATGGTGAAGGCCGTCGCGGAACCGGATAGGCTTACGCCCGCGGCCGCAGCCTGTGTGACATTTTGCGCAACGATCACGCCCGAGATCGGCGCATTCACGTTGACCACGGCGCTGGGGTGGTTCTTGTCTACGCCAAGAGTCTTCAACTGCTCCTCGGCGGCAGTGAGATCGGCCTGCGCGTCCTTCTCAGTGTCCTCTGCCTGCTCAAGCGCCGACTGGGGAATCGCTCCATGTTCGTAGAGCGCTTGAGACCGGATATAGGCCTTGTTCGCCAGCCTTTCATCGTTGAAGGCTTTCTGATAGACATCGAAGGCCCCTGCGACATCCGGGCTCTGCACCTTGATCAGCAGATCGCCTTTTCTGACAAAATCGCCAAGGCGCGCCTTGATGTCCACTACGCGGCCGTTGGCCAACGAGATGACAGGGATTTGCCGCGCGATGTCCGGGAAGACCGCGCCCGTAACCTTCAACTCGGCTGGCGCTTCATGTTGCTCCGCGGCCACCAGCGGAAACTGGTCGGGTTTGTCGACGGACACAAGGCTCATGTCTCCGGTCTGCGCAACTTGAGGGTCTGGCGGAGCGCCGTCGGCCGGAGAGAAGTCTTTCTTGCACGCTACAACGGATGCGCAGGCTACAAGGCAAAATGAAATCGTAAGAAGGAGTTTAGTTGTCATCGAACACCTCGCGCCCCAAGGCAAGATTCATTTGGCCGGCGGCCATAAGATACGATCCGATCAATTGCAGATACGCGAGTTGCACGATGCGGTAGTCGCTCTGCGCATTCAGAAAGTCCATCAAGGAAGCGCCTCCATTTTGATAGGAATAGGTCACGGTATCGCGAACGTAAGTGGCCTGATCCCGGTATTCCTCCTTGTACGGCTTCAGCAGCGCGATACTGCTCCGCATCTGTTCGTAAGAAGAGTCAACGTCGCTGAACACCTGTGCCTGCGCGGCATCCGCGGTCTTCTTGCTGCGATCGATGTCGAGCAATGTGCGCGCCTTTTCTCCCTGATTGCGATCGAAGATGCGCAATGGAATGTTCACGCTGGCGCCAAGCGTGTAGCGGCCGAAGGCGTTGTTGAACGCCGGATTGTAGGAATACCAGGTGCTGAATGTTGGGTCCGTCGAACCATTGGAAACAGCCAACTTGTAATTTGTTCTTGTCTGTTCGACGGACTCCATGGCTGCTCTGAGGTCGGGCCGATTGTCGATTGCAATCTTGTGGTAATCGTCGAGCGATTGCAGCGCATCGCTCCAGTCGAAGCGTCCCGCTACATCGAACTTGTCCACAGGCGAGCGTTCGTCGATCAATTGCATAAGTTGAATCTTTGAAGTCCGAAGATTCACAATTGCGGTCTCGAGTTCCGCCTCGTATTGCACGCGGAGAAGAACGATTCGGGCCAAATCGATTTTGGCGATGTCGCCGGCTTTATAGCGGCTACGACTGATGTCGATAATCTTGTCGTAGTACTCCAGGTCGGCTTTGGCCAAGTCGTACACCGCCTTTGCCTGCAAGGTCTGGACAAATGCAGAACGCAAATCGAAGATCAGATTGCGTTCGAGATCTTCGTGTTGAGAGCCGGCGATCTGCGTTCCCTCTTTGGCGCTTTCCAGGCGCAACTCGCGCTTGTGTTCTCGCTCGTGCAGGTAGTTGATGCTCGGCACCAACTGAGTGCCCGTGAGCGGCATCCAGTGCGTACCTAAGCCTGAAACCGTATGCGGAGCGATTTGAAGGCCGTCACTCGATAAGCCGACGCCGGGGTTGGGTCGCAAGAACGCCGTGATTTCCTCGGCCTTCATCTCTCCCACATTGATCTCGTCTGCCTTCAAAGTGGGATTTGCGACTTCAAACTTGGCCTTAATCTGTTCCCAGGTCAGCCTCTGCTGCGCATCGCCAAGTCTGACTGAGGCCAACATGAGTCCCACCACCCCAACGAACGAGGCTGTCCTGATCATTGAATGTAAAAGATGCATGAGCTTCCTCGAATATCGCGTATGAAGACAAATTCCATCCGGGTGTCGTCCATTCAAACTGCACCCGGACAGGCAACTACCAGCCTCAGCATAGAGCCCGGCTCTGGATGTAGTGCGCTATCTTTCGGCCACGTCAACCCCATCTTTCGGTCCTGATAGACCTATCTTTTGGCCAACTTTAGAGGCGTTGGGATTTCTTTACGGAATTCGGTGTAAAGAGTATCTAGAATCGAAGTGACCGGGTTGTCCTCGCTGGCACAGCGTGATAGGTGTCTATGTACGGAATCTTCTTTAGCGGAACCAGACGATCTGTCCTGCTCAAAGCTGCAGCCATGATTGCTGCGATTGCGATTTTTGACTGGTGGGTGGTTGCGGAGATCCCGCTCGGTTTCCTCTACCTGGTTCCCATGCTGATGGTCGGTGGGGTACTGGGCCGAGGGCAAATCTGCGCTGTTGCCGCAGTGTGTACTCTGCTGGCAGAACGCTTCAGCGATCTGGCCTGGAACGTGCGCACCGGCACCTCGCGCGATGTACTCTACTTCGCCGCGTTTGTTGGAGCCGGCCTGTTCATCCGGGAAGTGAACAGCAATCGAGCAGTGACCCTCGAGCACATCCATGAGATCGAGCGGCAGAGAGACGCACGGCGCGAAGCAGAAGAGCAGTTGAAGATCCTGATCGAGAGCAGCCCCGTTGCCATTCTCACAACCAATGAGGATGGTTGTGTGCTGATGGCCAACGACGCAGCGCATCGCATGGTGGGCGCTGCCCAAGGGACTCTTCCCGGAAAAGTGATCTACTCGTATCTTCCCGCGCTGACCAATGTCGCGCTCCACGATGTTTCGCAACAGCTTCTGCGGACCGTGATGCAAGCCAGAGGCCAGCGCGAAGATGGGGAACCGTTCCTTGCCGAAATCTGTTTTTCCACCTATAGGACAAACGCCGGAACGCGTTTGACTGCCATCGTGCTCGATGCCTCCGAGGATCTTCGCGCGCATGAGGTATCAGGCCTGAACCAACTGCTTTCCGGATCGCGAATTGCAGTTGCTGCCGTCTTTCATGAGATGAGGAATGTGTGCGGAGCGATCGGCGTTGTGCATCGAAACCTTGCGAACAGTGGATTACTTGCAGGGAGCAAGGACTTCGAGGCGCTGGGCAGTCTTGCCGAGGCCCTCGAGCGCATTGCCAGTGTGAATGTCCACCAGACCGCGGCGCCTGCCAGCGAAGTCGATCTCACGGTGCTGCTCGACGAGTTGAAGATTGTGGTTGCGCCTTCTTTGCGCGACGAGGAGATTCTCACGCATTGGACCGTGGAGCCTGGCTTGCCGCTGGTATGGGCTGACCGGCCCAGCCTCATGCAGGTATTTCTGAACTTGATTGCCAATAGCACGCGAGCGCTTTCGAAGAGAGAAAACCGGCGCTTGTCCGTGACCGCTCGATCCGATACCAGCCAGGTCCACGTAGAATTCTCCGACAACGGTGGCGGGGTCCCGCATCCCGAGCATTTGTTTCGCCCATTTCAGGTCGGGGCAGAATCGACCGGTCTCGGACTCTACCTGTCCCGTGCATTCATGCGCTCCTTCGGTGGGGATCTGCGCTATATTCCCCTTTCCGGTGGTGCCAGCTTTATAGTGGATCTGGTCACGACAATGACTTCGGAGCGGGAACTGTAATGGATGAGATCCGCATCGTGTTGGTGGACGATCACAGTCTTTTCCGCGAAGGCCTGAGCAGGTTGCTTGAGACTTCACCAGGCCTGAGGGTCGTTGGTCAGTGCGGGACCTCGGCAGAAGCACTTCCCCTGTTGTCTCAGACGCTGGCCAATGTGGTGTTGCTTGACTTCGACCTTGGCGAAGAGCAGGGCCAAACCCTGCTTGAAGAGATCAAGCGTCGCCAGATCGCTGCCAAAGTCCTGATGGTGACCGCGGGGATGACCGACGCGTCAACGCTCCAAGTCATTGAGGCAGGCGCTTCCGGCGTATTTCTGAAGCAGAACAATCCCGAGCAACTCGTGGCGGCAATCCATCGAGTAGCAGTAGGCGAAATCTGGCTGGATGCCGGAACGGTTCGATCTCTGGTCGCCGCCAGGAGTGTTCAGTCAGAACGCGTAGAGCAAAAGCGCCCCTTGACCTCCCGGCAAGGCGAGGTTCTAAGGGGCATCCTGGACGGCCTGACCAACAAGGAGATTGCCTGGAAAGCCAAGACCTCAGAGAGTTCCATCAAAGCAGTAATTCAGGAACTGTTTCAGAAGGCAGGCGTGAGAACGCGAAGCCAGTTGGTAAGGATTGCGATTGAGCGGCATTCCTCCGATTGGTTGAAAGCTGCTGAGCGGGATCGAGGATAGAATCGCCGCAAATGCCACTGAATTGTCCAGCCTTCACCAAAATAGGATTCGTCCTGACAAGGCGCCCAGCAGGGCGGGATCTACTGTGATTCCGCCGAATCTGGCTCCAGGCCGATTCGCAGCCTTAAGAATATGTGGAACCAATCCAATCCCAGTGGCGTAACTCTGATCGGAGCTGATGCGTAAAGCATCCTTGTCCGAAATGGAGAAAGCATGAAGCGGATCGCAGTTGCAGTATTCTTTGGCCTCATCGCCGGCGCAATGTGCGCATCAGGCGCCTTTTTAGGCGGTATTCTCACTTTTTCAGCGATTAACTTACTTTGGGTTCTGTTGAATCGGTCCGTCATGGGCTTTGCCATCGGCATCTCCGGGTTGAAGCTGCATTGGGCCTGGAATGGCATCGTGATGGGGATGGCGGTCGGATCGATCTTTTCTTACTCCCTGTTTATGAAAATGGGCCCAAGTCCGATTCCGGTCGTGAATTTCTTTGTCAGTGGCCTTTTCGGACTGATGATCGAATTCTTCACCACCAAGGTCTTCAAGCAGCCGGCGCCGTCCGCCGCGTACGCCGCAACGAGATAAGGCAGAAACTCGCGCTTGATCATGACCTGCGCCCTGTGGAGAGACCGATGAAAGTTGTAGCCGAAAAATGCGAAAGACCGGGCACGCTTGGGGGCACCGACGGCGTCGGCTCCGGTTCTGTGTCTCATTCCGCGGATCGCGGCGCGGGCCATGCAAAGTTTTATGACGTTGAGACCATTCGCGCCGATTTCCCCATTCTGGCACAGACCACGCACGGTTATCCGCTGGCCTATCTCGATTCCGCCGCCTCGGCACAGAAGCCATACCAGGTGATTGAGGCCGTGCGCGCCTTCTATGCGCGTGATTACGCCAACATTCATCGTGGATTCTACGTGCTGAGTCAGCGGGCAACCGAGCTTTACGATCAGGCACGGCGCAAGGCTCAGGCCTTCCTCAACGCCCGGTATGAGCACGAGATTGTGTTCACGCGCGGAGCGACGGATGCGATTAACCTGGTGGCCGCCAGCTTTGGCGAAGCATATCTGAACGAAGGCGACGAGGTGCTGCTCACCGGCCTTGAACACCACTCAAATATCGTGCCCTGGCAGTTTTTGCGTCAGAAGAAGGGCATCGTGCTGAAGGTGGCTCCGGTGAACGACGCCGGTGAAGTTCCGCTCGATGAGTTTATCCGGTTGCTGGGGCCGCGCACGCGTCTTGCCGCATTTGCACATGTTTCAAATGTTCTGGGCACCGTGCTGCCAATTGCACAGATGATTCGCGCGGCACACGAGTCCGGGGCCAAGGTGTTGATTGACGCCTCACAATCGGTGGCGCACACGAAAGTGGATGTGCTGGCGCTGGATTGCGATTTCCTGGTTTTTTCAGGCCACAAACTTTATGGACCGACAGGAATCGGTGTGCTTTATGGCAAGCAGGAACTGCTGGATGCAATGCCTCCGTATCAAGGCGGCGGAGACATGATCGCCAGTGTCAGCTTCGAGAGAACGACTTATGCTCCGCTGCCGGCCAAATTCGAGGCTGGCACGCCACCTATAGCGCAGGCGGTCGCGCTGGGCGCGGCAATCGATTATGTAACCGCGCTGGGCCTCGAACCGATCGGCGCGCATGAGGCCGGCCTGCTGGCCTATGCCACTGAGCGCCTTTCTACAATCAAGCCGCTGACCGTCGTCGGCACTGCTCCTGGAAAAGCCTCGGTCCTCTCGTTTGTGATGGACGGCGTTCACCCGCACGACATTGCACAGGTGCTGGACAGTCGCGGCGTGGCAGTGCGCGCCGGCCACCACTGCGCCCAGCCGCTGATGGCGCGTCTGGGCCTTCCAGCTACGGTGCGGGCCTCCTTTGGGCTTTACAACACAACCGCCGAAGTGGATGCGCTCGCCGAGGGTCTGAAAGCAGTGGAGGTCATGTTTCTGCAATGAGCGATTCTAAAGAACTTTACTCCAAATCCGTCCTCGATCACGGCCGCCATCCGCGCAACCGGAGAACGATCGCCCATTGCAGCCACACTGCGCACAGCGATAACCCATCCTGTGGTGACGATCTCTCGGTGTCGCTGCGGATCGACCAGAACGATGTGATTTGCGAAGCTGCCTTTGACGGACGAAGCTGTGTTCTGGCAACGGCTTCGGCTTCGCTGATGACCGAATTGCTGGTAGGCAAGACACCCGCCCAGGCGAAGCTGCTGTTTCAGCGCTTTCATGCCCTGGCTTGCGGAGATACAGACAAATTCAACGTTGGCATGGATGTTGAAACCGCGCGGATGACGGTTCTGTCCGGTGTGCATGCCTATCCGGTGCGGATGCGCTGCGCGACGCTGGCATGGAACACAATGCTGGCCGCGCTGGAAAATGAAAGGAGCCAACAATGAATCTCGACCGATCTGTTCTTACTTTTGCCGGGACCATGGTTCTGGTCAGCGTGGCGCTGGGATATTTTGTTTCGCCGTGGTGGCTGCTGCTCACCGCCTGGGTGGGCATCATGCTCTTTCAATCGGGGATCACCGGCTTCTGCCCGATGGCATTCGTTTTCAAAATCCTCGGAATCAGGCCTGGAAATGCCTTTAACTAGTACTAGTCGAAGGTTTGGCGCCGGGCGAATCGCGCCGGGTCCACTACCACCGGACACCAATCCGCGATGTGCTTCCGTTCAATGCTGACAGCGTGACCTGTGCAACACACAGCAGTTCAAACCTGCGTGGCAGGCGGTGCGGAGGGCCGGATGGAACTGGGGCTGATTCTCGAACGAGACCGCGCCGAATGCATACAGATGCTACCCTCAAGCCCGGGGTATATAGGTCGATAATGCACAGAAGGGCTGCGACTCCGGTAGAATAGAACGAAAGAGCTGCAGATTTGCAATAAACCATCGCGCGCTGTCGGGCAGATCGCCCCCATCGCCAGCAAGGGGTTGTGCTCCTTGATGCAGCTGTGAATTTATGTCAGGAGTCCTGCCGTTTGCCGGTCCATTTCACCACTTCGATTCTGCGCCTGGCTTCCGCCCGTCAGGTTTGCGCGCTCACTGCCATCGTCCTGCTGGTGGCTGTCAGTTCAACCGCCGGCGCGAGCACCGTCGAGCGCCACAGGCATCCTCATCTTCACGCGATAAGGCAATTGCTATCGAATGTTGTCCTGCCCAGCGTAGGGTCCATTTCTGACGACGAGGTGCCTGAGGACGGCCAGCCATATGAGCTCAAGCTGGCGCGACAAGATGGCGAGACCATTGACGTCATCTACAGGGTGGGCGATCGGTACATTTCCGGGGCTCTCGACAATCTCAGCCAGTTCCTCCGCGACAGCCATAACGACGAGGTCAAGAGCTACGATCCGCGCACCTTCGACGTCCTCCACACGATGCTCAGAAAGCTGAATCGATCGACCAGCGTGATCGAGATCCTTTGCGGTTACCGAACGAGGGAGACGAACGATGCGCTCCGCGAGAGTGGAACCACCAATGCCGCCGAGCACTCAGAGCATATTGAAGGGAATGCGCTCGATCTTCGGGTTCCGGGCGTTCCAGCGGTGAGGCTCCGGGATGCTGCGCTTTCCCTCGGCGCGGGCGGCGTGGGCTATTACCCCAAAGGCCAGTTCATCCACGTAGACACTGGCCCCGTCAGGAAGTGGACATTTGCACCGCGCCGCCCCGCACATTCTCGCCGCCGTCGCCGAGCCTGAAGCCGTGTCCTTGCCGCGAATTTGCGCTTCAACGTCGTCTGCGGTAGGCCTTCCTTCTTGGTATGTCGACGGAATTCAGCAGTGACCTCGGCGGGATGCCAATCCGGTGAGCAGCCATGAGGCGCCAGTCCGCCTGATCATGCCGATCTAGCTGTCCTGTCTCTCCCTTTCTCCGATGCTGAAGCCTCAGAGAAAGGGAGCCAAATTGCCGCGACCGGCTGCCCAGTTTCGATCTTCGCGCAGGACCCCGCATTGACCTGCGGCTCGACATGCGCATCCAATCGTAAATGAAGCTCTCGCTGGTCGCCGCCTGCTGTCTCTTCGTTTTCATTACGGCAGCTCTCCATGCCGATAGCGCTCGCTTCGACCTCGACGGCCCAAAGATCGACATCCGCGTCACGCGCGGAAGCGCCACGCTGCCGATCAGTGAGGTTCCCAACCTGCAGTCGGGCGACAAGTTATGGGTCAAGGCCGATCTTCCGGCAAGCCAGTCCAACCATCTCCTGCTCATCGTCGCTTTTCTTCGCGGCACGACAAACGAGCCACCGGACAACTGGTTCACCAAGATCGAGACCTGGGAGAAGAAAACTGCTGAAGGCACGATCGTCACGGTCCCCGCCGAGGCTGAACAGGCCGTCCTCTTTGTAGCGCCGGAGACGGGCGGCGACTTCAGCACTCTTCGCTCCGCCGTTAAAGGCAGGCCGGGTCTTTTTATCCGTGCAGATGTCGACTTGAACGAAGCTTCCTTTGAGCAACAGCGCATTGAACGCTATCTCGCTGCAATGAAAACGGTTACGCAGAACGACGAGAAAGCGATCCAGGAGCGTTCAGCGAAGCTGGCTTCAGCCCTTGCCCTCAGGCCGAACGCCGACTGCTTCAAGAAGCCTGTGGAGCAGCAGGTGGTCTGCCTGACTCAGTCCAGTGCTCCCGTCCTCTTGGACGACGGGCACGGCCAGAGTATCGCTGAAGCCGTCTCGACCGGCCCATCGTCTGACTTCATCAATGCTGCTTCCTATACACAGCCGGCCGGTGCCGGGCTCTACTCAGCCTATGTCGGCGCGATTGTGGATCTCGTCCACCTGGTCAGCATGATGCGCACGGCCGTATACCAGTACATCCCTGCAATCAGCTTCCCGCAGGACTCCACGCTCAACCTGAAGCTCAATGCACCACCTTCGTTCAACAAGCCCAAGTCTGTCATCGTGATCGGTCTGCCCGCAATCCAGAAGGCCATACCGCCGCCGTTGCATCCCCACGATCCGAACCAGGTCGCATGCCTGTTACAGCCGAAGATGACGTTATTGCTCGAAGGCGCCCCGCTTGTCTTCTCCACAAGCTTTGCTCACGATCTGATTCTGCACCTCAATCGAACCGGAGATCCCGCGGAGCTCCCGCTCACCCCCAAAGCCATCGAAGGCGGACTTACTGTGACGAACGAAAAGCCGCGCCAGCAGTTGCACCCTACTACGTTCCATGGCGACAGCCCGCAGCCGCCCAAGGCAGAAGTGAAGATCGGTACCGGCTCTGACCTCACCATCACCGGCACCATCCGCGGTTACTGGGGCTTTGACGCATTCGAAGGTCCTACTCTCACGCTCCAGCAGGTCGACGGCAAAGACTGGAAGATCGTTGGCAATACGCCGCTCCTCGCCGGACAGGACAATCACCTCGCTCTCACTGGAAGCGGCACGGCCTGCGTCCAACACATCGCGTTCACGAGCAAAGAAAACAAGGACGTTGACGTGACCTTCAAGCCAGATCCCGCCAAGGATGCCAAAGATACTCTTGACCTGGACATCCCGCTCAAGAAGGTGCAGCCTGGCGGCTATTCTCTCGCCATCCAGCAGTATGGCGAGTCTCATCCAGTGAACGTCTCGCTCACCGCGTACACCGGCCAGATCCGGCTGGACAGCCTGAAAATTCACCGGGGAGACAATTCAGCAGTCCTTACCGGCGAGGGTCTCAAAGAGGTCGTCTCTGCGCTGATCGACAAGCAAAACTTTGTCCCCGCCGAAAGCGACGACGCCGGAACCGTCCGTCTCATCGCCAAGACAGCCGTCTCACCGGTCGATGGCGAGGATGCAAAGGTAAAGCTCAAAGACGGACGCACCATGACCGTCAAGATCTCTGCTCAGACCCCGCGTCCGGGTCTTACACTGCTCTCCTTCAACGACATACCCGCACAGCAGGACGGTGCCCTCCCTGTCGCTCTCGGCGCAAAGGACGACATCCCTCTCAACGGCAAACTGACCTTCGTGGTGCAAACCAAGAACGTCTTTCCCCGCAAGCAGACCATCGAAGTCGCCACAGTCGGTGGCTCAGTCCAAACCAGTCTCTCGCTCGCGCAGAACAACCTCGTCCTGCAGGATGACCGTACTGCCATCGCTACGCTCGATCCCTTGAAGGCTTTCGGTCAGTCTGCGTTCGGCAAGCTGCAGATGCGTCCGGTCGCGGAAGACGGCACCCCCGGCGATTGGACGCCTCTCGGCACCCTCGTCCGGACGCCGCAGGTCGCGGCCATCCATTGCACCGCCGTGGATGCTCCAACCTGCACCATCGACGGCAGCGGTTTATTCCTCGTGCAGTCTTTCAGCGCGGGTAAAGATTTCTCAAGGCCGACGCAGGTGCCCACTGGCTTTGCCGAGAGCACCTTCGTCGTGCCGGCGCCAGCCGACGGAACCACCCTCTACCTGAAGCTACGCGACGATCCCGACGCGGTGGCGGCCATAACATTGCCTATACCGGTTCAGAAACCTGTGCAGGCACCTGTTTCGACCACGCAAGTTCCATCGTCGGCACCCAATAAGGCACCCGCTTCTCCTGATTCTGCTCCGGAGCCCAAACCCTCCGAGCCTGCCCCGACTCTATCGCGCCTTCCCACCACGCCTCAGCCCTGAGCGCCGGCATCAACGACACGATTGGAAACTACGACAAGGCCATCCGCAACCACCCAGGCAAAAACTGTGAGCGAACCGGAAATGGACTGCCGGATGAACTCTACCGTCGGGACGGTGGCGACTCCAAGCTGTTCCTCGGGAAGGCGCGCCATTCGCAGAAAGTGGCCCTCTATTGCAGGATCTCTTCAGGGCCAGGAAATGCTGCTTCAACGAGTAGCTTGAGCCAACCTGTCCACCTGCACACAGGTTCCGTCTCCGCCGGCCTTTGCAATGAAGTCGGGATCGAGTCGATCGCCGGAACGGCCGGCGTAGGGCGGGACGCGGATGCAGCGGCAGCCCGCAACAGGGAGTGGAACGTTCTTCAGGATGTACTCGGGCGAGATGGACTTGACCAGGATCTGCTGGGCGGTCATCGGATCGGTATCCAGATTGTAGGAGTCCTTGACCGAGTAGCCCATGCCGCTGAAAGCCGGAAAGATGCCGTAATTGTCCTTCAGCCACTTGGCAAGTGCTGCATGGTCGGCATCGAATAGCACGCCGGCGTAGTTGAAGGTGCGCGCCAGCGAAGTGGGCACTGAACTCCCCGCTGGGTCCGTGAAGCCCTGCGCGTAGCACGCAGCTTGCGTGGCAACCTCTCCCGGGGCCGATGAGCAGGCCGCGGGCCGCACGGGCACGTCGCGCTCGATGGCCACAAAAACATTTGGCCATGTCGCCAGTAAAGCGTCCACGGCCTCAGGGGACGGTGGACGGCAGCGCATCGCTACCAAATCGCTGTTGTCGTTGTTCACCAGGCCGGAGTATGCCGGTAGATCGGAAAGCTTCAGGGGCGGCTCAAACAGTGGTGTCACCGTCACAAATGCGCGCAGGGAACCGGGGCGCGACAGGCTGGTTACCCTAACCCCTGCGGGAAGAAAGCTCACCCGCAGATAGTCGTTTGGTAGCGTTTCGCGCGCAGCTCCAGCCTGGACCACTGGAGGCGCCAGAGCTGGGCCCAGGCTCGTCTGTGTACGATGCATCGTGCAGCCGGTAGACAAAAGGACTGCGAAAGAGAATGCAAGGGAGAACAAAAGGCGCATAGAGATTCTCCTGTGGCTTCGCCTGAATGCCAAAAACACCGTAAGACCGTGGCTCAAAACGAGATTCACTGAAATCATCCCTGCTGGATCCTGGATTGTCCAGCGAATAAGACGAATAAGAATCGATTCTCGGCAGCGACCCATTGGCCATAACTTCCTGGAAGCCCTTAGCCGCCCGCACGAACGCGAGGCGATCGTGCCCTCCCGTTGGATTGGAGTGACTGCCAAATCCCCTGCACCTCCAGCAGATGCTACAGGTGGTAAACTGCCTGCGGGCAGCAACCCGGCTTGCCGGTCATCATGGCGAACAGGTGCTTCAACTGCTTTTCGTTGCCACAGACGGGTCCTTGTCGGAATCCGAGATGAACCAGCCGGATCCCTTTGATCAATGAAAACCTGCCCAAAGAGCAATACCCTCGCGAAGTCTCCAGGGCGACCTGTAGAGAGTTCACGAATCTTTTAACCCAGAGAGAGTAATGAAGCCAGACAATACCGGGACGCAATTCGACCTGGAGTGGCCCTCCTATTCCGAAGAAGAGATCGACGCGGCGGCTGGGATTCTTCGCAGCGGCAAGGTCAACTACTGGACCGGCAAAGAGGGCAGGGAATTCGAGAAGGAATTCGCAGGCTATATCGGAAAGCAACATGCCGTAGCGGTGGCAAACGGTTCTGTCGCCCTGGAGTTGGCTCTGAAAGTTCTGGGGATCGGGCCCGGCGACCACGTGGTCACCACGCCGAGGAGCTTCATTGCCACGGCCGCCAGCATCGTCCTGGCCGGCGCGCGCCCGGTTTTTGCGGATGTCGATCCGGTCAGCCAGAATCTGACTGCGGAGTCCATTCGTGCCGTGCTCACCCCAGCCACCAAAGCCATTGTCGTCGTGCACCTGGCCGGTTGGCCGTGTGAGATGGAAAGCATCATGGCGATGGCGCACGAGCACGGCCTCAAGGTGATTGAAGACTGTGCACAGGCGCATGGCGCCGCCTGGAAGGGACGTCTCGCGGGTTCCTTCGGCCATGTTGCGGCTTTCTCGTTTTGCCAGGACAAGATCGTTTCGACAGGCGGTGAAGGTGGCATGCTGCTCACGGATTCCGTCGAGATCTTCGAACAAGCTTGGGCCTACAAGGACAACGGCAAGAGCTACAATGCCGTCTATCGCCGTCCCCATGAACCGGGGTTTCGATGGCTTTGTGAGTCCTTCGGAACCAATTGGAGACTCACTGAAATCCAGTCCGCCATAGGGCGCATTCAACTGCGCAAACTGCCCGCCTGGCTCGATGCGCGTCGACGAAATGCAGCCCTGCTGACAGATTGCATGAGCCAGTTGTCCGGACTGCGCGTGACCGTGCCGCCCCAAGAAGCTGGCCATGCGTACTACAAGTACTACGCTTTTGTGCGTCCCGAAGCACTCCGCGCGGGTTGGAGCCGGGATGCCATTGTGGCCGCAATCAACGCGCAAGGGGTTGCGTGCTCCACCGGCAGTTGCAGCGAAGTCTACCTGGAAAAGGCATTTCCCGCTGCGATGCGTCCCGCAACGCGCTTGCCTGTGGCCCGAGAACTGGGAGAAACAAGCCTGATGTTTCCCGTGCATCCCACACGAACCGGCAATGACCTTTTAGTTACCTGTGAAGTTGTCAGGCAGGTGATGGCCGAAGCTGCGAAGTAAGCTTCACACTGTGCGGGTCAAATCAGATTCCCGTTCGGACCGATCGGCGGTTCGATTTCAGACACCATAACGCAATTCCGCCCATTATCTTTGGCGCGGTAGAGCGCCGCGTCGGAGGCATCGATAAGAGCTTCGGCGGCGCTGGGAAAGCCTGAGGCTACGCCAAAGCTGGCCGTGATCTTCAGCGACCTGCTCCCATCTTGAATTACCGCGACCTGCACGGCCTGTCGGATCTGCTCGGCCCGGGCACGCGCGTTCTCGAAATTCGCGCCGGGCAGAATGACCAGGAACTCCTCGCCCCCGTAACGGCCCACCCAGTCATACCGCCGCACCGAGCGCAGAAAGAGCGCAGACAGTTCCCTCAGAACCGCATCGCCCGAAGCATGACCGTAGGTGTCGTTGACGTCTTTGAAGTGATCCAGGTCGATGAGAATCAGGCTCAGGGGCGAGCCGTCGCGGCGTGAGCGGTCCACCTCTCCACGCAGCAAATCCAGAATGACGCGCCGGTTCCAAAGGCCCGTTAGTGCGTCGCGTTCGGCAAACCGGCGAAGCTGTTCGCAAATATCCAACAGATCCCCATTGGTCTGTTCAGTCTCCTCGATTTTCGTACGATAGATCGATTCCAGTTCCTGCTTCTGCTTGGCCAGCAGAGTGCGCAATCGCCAGTGCCACGCCACCGCCCCGGCGGCGATTGCGGCAAGCGCCAAGCTCAGGCTCACCGCAACAATCGGCCAAGTCCCAACCGGAACCGCATTGGGGCCTTCCGCCAAGCAGGCAGGCGCCAGTCCGATCAGCACGGCGATCGCACCCATCCAGGTCTTCCAAGTGCCCTTGAGTTTCAGCGCCGTGTTTTGCAAATCCAACCCTTCCGACCGTGATTAAGTTCACTATATACCGTGGTTCGCGACCAGGTTGATGGCGCCGGAATCCTTGGTAATCGTATACTCCCGCTTCAGAACCGCCACCTCAATCGCAGATCGGAGCGCCTTCGGGGAATCCGGCTGCCTCGTCTTCGCATTCCGGCACCGCCAGCACCGGGCCCAAACGCGCCGCTGCAAAAAACAGCTCCACCTGGGCCAGAACTTCCGGCCCCGTGCGCGACCGGTAAATAGCCGCTCGCAATTTGGCTCCGCCTGGCACGCCATGGGTGAACCAAGTGGCGAACTGCTTCATCTTGCCGGCCGTCTCGCCCATGCGCCCGTCGCGAGGCAGGTCCCTCGTGGCCTCCGCCTCATCCAGCAACATCTGAAAATAGGCGTGGATCATGCGATACCGATCTTCGATCGTGGGACGGTCGTAGTTGCCCGTGGCGGTGTACTGCGCAATTTGCCGGAAGATCCATGGGTTCGACGGCGCCGCGCGCCCGATCATCACGCCGTCGCAGCCGGTCTGCGCCACCATGGCCGCAGCGTCCTCCGGCGTACGGATATCGCCGTTGCCGATCACCGGAATGCTGACCGCCTGCTTCACCTGGGCGATCCACTCCCATTGCGCCTGGCCGCTGTAGCCCTGCTCCCGGGTGCGGGCATGGAGCGCTACGGCGTTCAGACCCTCGGACTCCGCCATCCGCGCCAACTCCACGCCCACGATCTGCTTGTCGTTCCAGCCCATGCGGAACTTTACCGTGAAGGGAATATTCACCGCCCTGCGCACCTGGCGAAAGATCTCTCCGATCTTGGGCAGGTCGCGCAGCAACCCCGAGCCCCCGTTGCAGCCCACCACCCGCTTGGCCGGGCAGCCCAGGTTTAGGTCCACCGTATCGAATCCGGTCTCCTCCACAATCCGTGCCGCTTCGGCCAGCGTCTCAGGGTTGGAGCCGAATAGCTGCGCCCCAATGGGATGCTCGTCGTCATAGAAGGTCAGGTAGCGCCGCCGCTTGGTCTCCCGCATCCGCGCCAGGCCGTCGGCCGAAGTGAACTCGGTCATCAACAGTCCGCAGCCCGACTGCGCATTGGAAACCAAAGCCTCGATGCCTGCTTCATCGTTAGTCTCGAAATCGGGTGCCCCAGGTCTCGCTTCTGAGACCTGGGAAACCTCATCCGCAGGCTGCTCCAACCTCGCTGCGTCGTGGTCCGTGCCACTGGGCTGCGAGTCCACACCTCCCGCCGTAAACATGCTGGCATGGCGGATAAACCGCCGAAAGACGGTGTCGGTAACCCCGGCCATGGGAGCCAGCACCGTCGCCGGCGCCACCACCACGGTTCCCAGGCGCACCTCGGCCGGTACCCGCGTTCCAGCGGGCATCGCGTGCTCCCTGGGGTTGTCCCAGTCTTTGTTTACGGTGAAACCCTTGCCCGCCATGCGTGTTCTCCGACCTGCCGGTTCTTGGCTTCTAGCTGTTAGCTATTAGCTATTAGCTGCATTGCACCGGGTTTGAGCTTCGGCGGCGTGTAGCTAGACATCAAGAGCTAAAAGCTAAGAGCTAAGAGCTAAAAGCTAATAGCTAATAGCTAACAGCTAACAGCTCAAAGCTGCTTTCTCACCCCGGCAACTCATCCGGGAACCAGAAGAATGGCTTTCCCCGCGACTCCGGGTCCCAGCCCGCATCCATCGCATCGCGAATGTGCCCTTCGACCACCTTGGGCAGAATCATCCGCCGCGTCGGCTCCGCGATCAACGGACCGTTCGCCTTCTTGCCGGCCGGTTGATACTCGATGTGGAGTTCCCTACGCACCCCTTCAGCAACCGAAACATGGATGGCCATGCCTTTCGGCCCATCTGTTGTCTCCGTCTGCTCTTCCCGGTGCAGACGCCAGACAAGCGGAAACCCATTGATCGTAACGGCAGATTGAACCGTGCGTTTGGCGCGTGGCATGGTGATTCCATTCCTCAAGCAGTGCGGAGCCGGAACCCGACTTCCGGTCATTGACCGGCCCCGAAGACCGGCCCCGAAACGAACTTGGGCCTCCGCCTTGGCGGAGGCCCAATCTTGCTGGCCGCTTGACGCGTGCCGGTTACTTGGCTGCTGCGGCTGCTGCCGTTGCCTGTGCCCCGTCGGACTTGGCATACTTGCGGCGGAAGCGCTCGACGCGGCCTGCGGTATCCACAAGGCGCTGTTTGCCGGTAAAGAACGGATGGCAAGCCGAGCAGATTTCCACGTGAATGTCGCCCTTGTGGGTCGACCGGGTCTCAAAGTTG
>CAZLMY010000095.1:0-21857 GCA_964560845.1 uncultured Occallatibacter sp.
GCGCCCAAGGTTGCCGGTGCGTTGAAGGACAGCAAGCTCGAAGAAGCCATCAAGATTGCCGACCGCAACAAGAAGTCTCACCTTGCCGAAGTTGTCACCGCAGGCCTGCAGGAGTTCCGTGCATCCGCCGGCGCGCCGACCGAAGAAACCATCGTCAGCTCCGAGCGCGCCCTTGAACGCGCCGAAGCCATCGTCCACGCCAAGCTGAAGAGAGGCCTCTCGGTCCTCGCCACCATCGGCGCCACCGCCCCGTTCGTCGGCCTGCTCGGCACCGTCATCGGCATTCTGCACGCCTTCCAGCAGATCGCCACCCAGAAGACCTCGGGCATCGGCGCGGTTGCCGGTGGTATCTCGGAAGCTCTGGTTACCACCGCCTTCGGCCTCCTCGTCGCTATCCCGGCCGTCATGACCTTCAACTACTTCACCGGCCGCGTTGAGTCGTTCGACGTCGAGATGGACAACTCCTCGAGCGAACTGATCGACTATTTCATCAAGCAGAGCCACAAGCGCTAAGCGAAGCAGCTGACGGCTTGAGCGAGAAGCTGTGGAGGGTGGGAGACAGTACACCGTCTCCCGCCCGCCGGTTTCAAATCTCGCGCCCGGCAGGTGGTTCCCGATCCTCACCGGAAGCCATCCGGAATAAAAATCTTTAGGCAACGGAGCCCAACCATGGCAATCGCGGTTCGTAACGAAGGCAGTAATGTGAACTCGAACATCAACGTCACACCCATGGTGGACGTGATGCTCGTGTTACTTATCATCTTCATGGTTATCACCCCCATGCTTCAAAACAAGGTGCAGATCGATATGGCCAAGGTGGATAACCCCACCTCCATGCCGGATGCCGACAAGGAAGACGCCATTGTGATTGCTGTTACACGCGATGGCGGCGTATTCCTGGGACAAAATAAGGTCGCCACGGGCGAACTTGGAGGTCTGGTTCGCGAGAAGCTGACCGACAAGCCTGGCAAGACCATCTTCATTCGCGCCGATGCGCGCGCCCAGTACCGGGCAGTTGAAGATGCCATCGACGCCGTCCGCACCGCGGGCGTGGACGATGTAGGTTTGCTGACCCAGAAGAAGGAAGGCAACCTCGCAGGCGGCGAGTAACTCGCGCCGCGCTGTCTCTTTAACGATTTTGCGGGAAACTAGGAGTCTGAAGCCATGTCAATGACAACCGGGGGCGGGGGAGGTTACTCGTCCGATATCAACGTAACGCCGATGATCGACATTCTACTGGTTCTGTTGATCATCTTCATGGTCATCGTGCCGGTAACGCCCAAGGGCCTGGACGCTTTGGTGCCCCAGCCGCCTAAGGATCCGACCAAAACGCCGCCGAACAACGATCGCACCATCGTCGTGCAGATTCTGCACATGCCCAGCGGCGCCCCACAGTACAAGATCAACGAGACCCCTGTCGAAAAGCGTGACCTGCAAGCCCGCCTGGCCGATATTTATGCCAACCGCGCCGAGCGTGTCATGTTCGTCAAGGGCGACGACGATCTGAATTTCGCCTACGTCGCGGAAGTGATCGACATCGGACGCGCGGCGAGCGTGGACCATATTGGTCTGATGACGCCCAAGATTCTTGCCGGCCAGTAAACAGGTCCGGTCATCGGAACAATGTCCCTTAACTGCAAGGAAGGGGAACACTGCCATGACGATGAACAATAGCAAGTCCGGAGGCATGTCTTCGGAGATCAACGTTACACCTCTCATCGATGTGTTGCTGGTCTTGTTGATTATCTTCATGGTTATCGTTCCCGCCGTGCCCAAGGGAGAGTCGGCCCTTGCCCCACAGCCACCAAGGAGCGATGCGCGTTCTTCTCAGAACGCAGTCGTACTCGAGGTGGTTAAGGGGATCGATGGCCAACTGGGCTTCAGGATCAACCAGCAGGACGTGGCCCGCCAGGATCTGCTGGCGCGTCTTGAAGGGATTTATGCCAATCGCGCCACTCGCGTGCTTTTTGTGAAGGGCGACGATCGGTTGAGTTTTACACAGGTCGCCGAAGTGATCGACATTGGCCATGCGGCCGGAGTTGATCGGGTCGGCCTGATGACGCCGAAGATTCTGGCTGGTCAGTAGGGGGTTGGGGTGGTTGGATTACTCCGGCTCATCCCTTGATTTGCAGCCCCGCCCGGAGCCATATGCCGGACGGAAACAGGAGTACAATTTTTCCATCCTGGCATCGGTTACTCCCGCCCGCAGCCAGTTGCCAAGAAATTCCAGGCGTGCGATCGATAGGCACCAGCCTGAAGGAGAAGGATACGAAGATGAATGGACCCGCACGTATTACGGCGCTCGCGGTAGCCTTGGCCGGCATGGTGCTTTCCATGAGCGGGTGCAACCGCCTTGCAGCCCGTGACCAGTTGAACAAGGGAGTGGATGCGTACAAGAGCGCCCGGTATGAAGAGGCCATCGGCCACTTCCAAAAGGCCACGCAACTCGACCCGAGCCTGCCCATGGCGAAGACCTACCTGGCCACGGCCTTGGCACAGAACGTCGTGCCCGGCCTGGAAACTCAGGACAACCTGAAGACCGCCGAACAGGCCATCAGCATCTTCCAGGAGGTCCTGGACAAGGACCCCAGCGATGTGAACAGCCTCAAGCAGATTGCAGGCATTTACTTCAGTATCAAGAAGCTTGACGATGCCAAGACTTGGCAGAAGAAGGTTCTTGCTGTTGACCCGAAGGATCCTGAAGCGGCTTATACGGTGGGCGTCATCGATTGGACCCAAGCCCACGAGAACACCCTGAAGGCACTGGTTCCCGCAGGCATCAACGACGACGGCGAGGGAAATGCCAAGGCCCCCAAGAAGGTCATGGAGCCCCTCAAGCAAGAGAATGCCGCCTTGGTTGAAGAGGGACTCCAGTACCTGAACCAGGCAGTGGCAAACCGGCCGACCTATGACGATGCCATGGCCTATCTCAACCTGATCTATCGCCGCAAAGCGGATGTGGACTTCGGCGACGAAGCCGCCCGCAAGGCCGACGTAGCCAAGGCGGAAGAGTGGCGCACCAAGGCGATGGGGCAGCGCAAGGCAAACGAAGAGAAGAAGAATGCTGGCCCTGGCGGTATCACCATGGATTCCAGCGGCAACCTGAAGTAAGCAGGGAACTGCTTTGCAGCATCAACGACGGCCCCCGCTTCCGGCGGGGGCCGTTTTGTCAGCCGTGGAAGTGCCTTGATCGAGTTCTACTGCGCCGCAATTTCAGCCTTCCCCATGGCTACCTCCAGATGCGCCGTTGCGCTGCCTTTGTCCGGAATCTCCTCATGAAGGGGCGCCCTGTGGCTTTCCCGGTCTCCTGGCCGCAAATCCGCAAATGAGCCCATTGCCACATCGACCACGATTTCGCCGGATTCGGCATTGTCCTCCCGCGCGTAGAGGCGTGCGCTTCCCTTGCCGACGCTGATATGTTTGTTCCCAACGATTCCCCCCACCTCAAGCTGGGCCTTGCCAAGCTGCAAATCGAGATTGGTATCGGCAGGAATATCGACTTCGATGACCGGATGGGAACCCTCGGGAAGCTTCCACTCGATATCTGGGGCGTCGGAACCCATGGTAAATTCCTGCAGATAGTTCTTCGGAGTCCGTTCGTGGCCGAGTGGGGCGGCCAGATGGACGACAATTCTGAGTTCATCTGCGGTTGAACCCACAAGCACATGGACCTCGCCGTTGCACCCCCAGCGTCAATGTGTCCCCGGCAGCGAGCGGCCGCACAGCTTCAAAGAGCAGCGACGTGGCCGTGTCTGGCGTTGGGGACGAGCCATCAACTGAAGGGAATGGGGTGTAGCTACCGGTCTATTGTCGCAGTTGGAATGCAGCAGCCTGGTGGTCCAATGGAAAGCAGAGGCTTGGCTTCCCGGAGCAGCGATGAGGAGCAAAAGGAAAGGGAGCAGCAATCGCGTGCGCCTTCTACGCAGGGTTGCTGCTCCCGGTTCAAACTACTTTGTTGCTTTTCGCCTATCTACAAGGCTACCGTGCACCCTCCGCCAAGATCTCGTCGGCCAGGTAGTTGTGCACCCGGGCTTCGTCGTGGATCTTCTCGAAATAGGCGTTTTTGAGCAATTGTGCGTGGCCCTCGTGAAGCAACTGGTGAATGCTCTGCTGCACGCGCGGATCGTTCAATTCGCGCTGCCCGGCCGGTTCCCTTGAGATCAGCTTGTAGATGGCGTAGCCCACCACCCGCCGCGAGGGACCATCGACGATAGGGAGGATATCGGTGTACTGCCCAGGCTTCAGCTTGCTCAGGGCGTTATAGACTTCCGGGTCGTTGCGCAGCGCCGACTCAGCCACAAAGCCCATGTCCCCGCCATTCGACGCGGTGTTTGTCTCGGAGAACTGCATGGCCACATTCCCGAATTCCTCGCCGCTGTCGAGACGGTTGTGCAGTGCCTGAATCTTTCGCTTGGCGTCCGCGTCACCTGAGGCCTTGTTGTTCTGCAGGTTGCCGGTTTGCTGCGCCGGCGCGGAGGTGACCCCGATCTGTGCCAGGCGGTATTGAGGCTCAATCACGTTGAACTCCGACTTGTGCGCAGCGAAATACGCACTGATCTCGGCCTCGGTGATGTTGATCTTTGACTCGATCTCCTTGTTCAGGAGCTTGTTCTGAGTCAAATTGTGACGAATGTCGCGCTTCAGGTCGTCCAACGTCTGATTGCGCTGCTTGAGCTGCTTGTCGAAGTCCTCCGGTGTGAACGCGGCCTTCATCTCAACCAGCTTGGCGTTGACATCCTCGTCGGAGGCGGCCAGGTTGAACTTGGCCGCGCGCTGCTGCATGATTTCATCGTCGATCATGGAGCGCAACAGCGCCAGACGCATGATGTTGGCCTGCTCTGTCGAGGGTTGCTGCGGGCTGTCCCCCAGGCTGAGCTTGTACACCAGGAACTTCTGATCGAGTTCGGAGCGCAACAGTTCCTTGCCGTTGACGGTGGCCATGACATCAGGAGCGGGGGTACGGTGGCAGCCGGCCACGGAGACCAAGGCTGCTCCACTGATGAGGAAGAGGGCGGCAAAACGGCAACGGGCCGGAAAAAACGATTCGACTTGCAACCTGATGTCTCCTAGAGGTCTATAAAGACCCCGGCTTTCAAGGATATATCCCCAACCCGGCGTGGCGATAGCGGGATTCGCGCCTATTTGCCATTTCCGACAGGCTGGGAGGGGCGAGGATCGGCTGGAGGCTCAACACCAGCCGCGCGCAACGCGCGATCGATAACGAGCCACAACTGCTGTTCGGGAACTGCGCCGTCAATCCGTTCACCATCCACGAAGACTGCCGGCGTTCCTTCGATCCGAAGCACTTCGGCTTCCTTCGACGACGCGATTACCGCGGATGTGTCCTGCTTGGCCAGGCAGGCATCGAGCCTGGGGGCATCGAGTTTGGCCAGGGTGGCTTCCTGCCTCGCGATCCGATCCAGGGCCGCAAAGCTTTTCACCGGGTTATGGTCCTCGCCGCTTACCTCGTCGCCATGCGAGTGAATGTAATCGACATAGGTCCAGTAAACCTCGCCGCTCTGGTCGGCCAGGCAGTTGGCGTCCACCGAGGCATGAAGCGCCCAGGGGTGCAAATCGTTGAGCGGGTCGTCCTTGTAGATGAAGCGAACCTTGTCTTTGTAGCGCTGCAGGGTGTCCGGAAAAAGAGATACGTGCATCCGGGCGCAGTAGGGGCATTCGAGGTCATCGAAATTGATGACCGTTACTTTTGCCTCGGGGTTGCCCCGGATGGGACGCCCTTTGATATCGATCTGGAACACCGGGTCCTTGGCAAGATCGTACTTCTCCAAGCGCGCGAGGGTTTTGCTGTCGTTGGAGATCAGGAAGTCGACGATCTGCGTCTTGTCGAGGTGGCCGAGGGTAACCGGGAGGGCGTCAAAGCCGGGAATCGAACTCGGCTTCCGCTGCCCAAGAATCACGGTAAAATCTGCCGGTAAACCAAACTGGGCGCGCACCATCACTTCGATGTGACGGTTGATCGTTGCGGAGTCAAGGGCCGACTGCGATGGATTTGGGGAAGGAGTGGTCTGGGCTTTGCAGCCGGCGCTCAAGCAAAGGGCCAGCAGGCCAGCCAATAAACGAAAGTGCGACAAAATGGGTTTCCTCTCAAGAAAGCATACTCCAGACGGGCACCAACGCGGCGCAGGGACCTGGAGGGTGTCCCGGTGCTACTCAAGTGGACGCGGAGGCTGGGGAAAGGCAAGCAACAACTTCTGCAATTCGCGCCTCTTCATAGCGCGCACAGTCAACAACTGTGCAGCCCGCAGAGCGAAACCAAGGCCGGGATCGATTCGACCCCGCACATTCTTCGAAACCCAACAACCTTGGCTCCGCCGTAGGTGACTGCCCAATTCGGACCCCATCGTTGCCTGAAAAGAAGAGACTCTACTCTTTGGTCTTGAGCCGAGCGTCGTTTTCCTGGATGAAGGTCTCGATTACAGAGGCATTGGCAAGGATTTTGAGCCACTGCTCCTTGTAGAGGGTGACGGGAAACCGGCCCATGCCGTAAAGCGAGACCGCACCCTTCTCGCTGACCTTGAGGCTCAGTCCGACAGCATCCTTGCTCTTGAGCTTTGCGTTTTCGGCCCGCAGCCGTTCCAACTCCTGCTTCATCTCCGATTCGTTCATTGTGTCCTCCTTGATCATCTTTCGCTCGCCCCTCTTCATTCCGGATGAATCTGACCTAACTGTAGATCGGTTGTGCATAACCGGCATTCCTTAACTCAACGATGGGCTTGTGGAATGCCGCCGCAGTGTTCCTGTAAGTCTACAACGGCAAAGCCGCACCGCCTTCAAGGGAAGCGATACAGCCTGCCAACAACCCGGGAAACTGCATCACGACCCAACGTGACGCAGTGCTGCGACCGCCCATCCCCGCGCGCATATAATCGCTCCGACCGTCACCCAGCCCGGCGGCAGAGGCCTGCAATGTCCCATGTAACTCTCAAGAATAGCTACCAGACGCTGTCGGACCGCCTGAACCTGTTTCCGCAAGGCGCACCGCCTTCGGAACTCCTCTTCCAGATCCTGGAAGTGCTCTTCACCAAGGACGAAGCGGCTTTGGTTGCGCTGCTTCCCATCAAGCCCTTTAACATTGGCGCAGCAGCCAAGGCGTGGAGGAAGACCGCCGCCGAATCGCAGAAGATTCTTGAAGGCCTTGCATCCAGGGGAATGCTGCTCGACATGGAAATGCGTGGCGAACAGATCTTCGTGTTGCCTCCGCCAATGGCCGGTTTTTTCGAATTCTCCATGATGCGCCTGGGCAACAGCTACAACCAGAAGCTGCTGGCCGAGCTGTTCTACCAGTACCTGAATGTCGAAGAAGATTTCGTGCGCAATCTGTTCGCGGGAGGCGAAACTCAACTCGGCCGCACTTTTGTGAACGAGGAGGTGCTAGCGCGCGACAACACCCTCAGCGTCATGGACTACGAACGAGCCAGCGAGGTGATTCAAACCGCTTCCCACATGGGAGTGGGAGCCTGCTACTGCCGTCACAAGATGCAGCACCTCGGCAAGGCTTGCAGCGCCCCCATGGACATCTGCATGACCTTCAGCGGCACCGCCCAGTCGCTCATCAAACACGGCATCGCACGCCAGTTGGATGCGAAAGAAGGCATGGACCTGCTCGACCAGGCCAGGCAAAGCAATTTGGTGCAGTTCGGCGAGAACGTGCAGAAAAAAGTAGCCTTCATCTGCAACTGCTGCGGATGTTGCTGCGAGGCCATGTTGGCGGCCAAACGCTTTGCCGTGCTGAATCCCATTGCCACCACCAATTTTCTCCCTGAAGTCAGTGCCGAGCGATGCAACGGCTGCGGCAAATGTGTTGCGGCCTGCCCGGTTGAAGCCATGGGATTGGTGTCAGCGGGCGACCCGCACAAGCCAAAGCGCAAGAAGGCACGCCTGGACGAGTCGTTGTGCCTGGGCTGCGGAGTCTGCGCACGCGCTTGTCCCGACAGCTCCATAAGACTCAAAGTCCGCAAGCGCCGCATCGTTACTCCTGTGACAACAGCCCATCGTTCGGTGTTGATGGCCATCGAGCGTGGCAAGCTGCAGAACCTCATCTTTGACAACCAGGCGCAATGGAACCACCGCGCCATGGCCGCCATTCTAGGCGTGATTCTGAAACTGCCGCCAATCAAGCAGGTCATGGCCAGCCGGCAGATGAAATCCAGGTATCTTGCACGGCTTATGGAGCCGCGGGATTTTGTGCATCTGGAGCATTGAGAAGGTACCCGCAACCTGCTAGCATCGTCTTCACCTGATACGGGCGGACGTTCGCGTTTGCCGGTTTCGCCGATTGGGAGGGCTCGCCCTTGTTCTCTTCCGATCCTGAACTCGTAGCGGCGGTGCATAGCCTCTTGCAACTCGCCACCTGGGAGTCCAACCCCGACACGGACGAAATTCGCTGGACTTCCGGGCGCTCGGACATCTACGCCAAGCCCGCAGACCAGATCGAGACAGTCAGTGCCTGGCTTGAACTGGTTCACCAGCAAGACCGCGAGCGGCTCGCGCTTGCGATGCGCCATGCCGTCGAAACAGAGTCCGGGTTCCACGAGCAGTTCCGCGTGCAAGGCAACAGCGGCGCCTTCTTTTGGATCTTCGGCTCCGGCCAGGTCGTCCGCAGGCCCGACGGCGGCCAGCGGCTTCTGGGCGTCAATATGGATGTGACCAACTGGGCTGAAGCGTTGGCAGCCAGCGACGCCCGGTTCCAAGCCACATTCGAACAAGCCGCCGTCGGCATCGCCCACGTCGGTATCGATGGCAAGTGGCTTGCTGTCAATCGCCGCTTCTGCGAAATGCTGGGCTATACCAAAGAGGCGATGCTCAAATTGGCCTTTGGCGACATCACCCATCCCTCCGACCTGGACGCGGACTGGGAGTTGCACCGGGAACTGCTTCGCGACGAACGCCAGACCTACTCCCTTGTGAAGCGCTACTTTGCCCGGGACGGCCGCGTCGTCTGGGCCAATCTCACGGTTTCGCTGGTCCGCAAGAACGATGGCAGTCCGCATTATTTCATCTCGGTGATTGAAGACATCACCGCCCGGAAGCAGATTGAAGACGAGCGAGACCAACTGATTGCCAACCTCGACCGCAGGGTGAAGGAACGAACCGCCGAATTGGAATACCTGTCGTTTACTGACAGCCTTACCGGCATCGCCAACCGCCGCAGTTTCGACGACCGCCTCCACGCGGAGTGGAACCGCGCGGTGCGATCGGGCGAACCGGTTTCCGTCCTGCTCATCGACATCGACTACTTCAAGCAATTGAACGACACCCTGGGCCACGCAGCGGCGGATCGTGTGCTGATTCTGGTCGCGACGGAAATGACCAAGGTGTTTCACCGTTCTGTCGACATGGCTGCCCGTTATGGGGGAGACGAGTTCGCCATCCTTCTTCCAGGAACCAACCCGGAAGGGGCTCTGACCGTCGCCAACCAGATTCAGGCCGCCATTCGTTGGCTCGATCTGCCCCATCCGGCATCCACGGTGTCCTCGATTGTCACCATCAGCGTGGGAGTAGCCACGGTCTGGCCTTCGAAGAAGGGATCGAGCCACAGCCTGATGGTCAGCGTGGACCGCGCTCTCTATAGCGCCAAGCGATCCGGCAAGAATTGCATCTCGCTTGCCCCGGTGGGTGGCGCGCCCTCAGAATTTGCCTGAGTCCTTTTGTCAGCCTGCGCGCCCTAGCCGCGGGGCCTTGCTTTTCGCTCCGGTTGACAAGCCGTGGGACGGGGATGGAAAGCCGGTGACCGGCAACAGACTAAAATGATCACTGAATCCCAGGCTCTGTGCCGGGATCCAAATAGTACCTTGTCTCGAAGCGGCACGCTGCATCATGGCCGGCGAGAGCAACAAGGAATCCAACACCGGCCGGCCCTTCAGGCCTGATCCCTGCTTTTTCGGAAGGACGCAATGACCGAGATCGATTCCGCACGCCAAGCCGCCTTCCAGGAGACCCTGCTCAGCGCCCGCCGCACCATGATGCTGAGCGAAACGCTCAAGTTGGCCATGGAAAGCTTCGCCGCCGCCAAGATGCGCTTTGCCCTTACCGCCCTCGGCATGGTCATCGGCACCGCGTCGGTCATCCTGGTCATCACCATTGGGATGACCGGCAAGCAGTTCATCCTGGAAAAACTGCAGGAGATCGAAACCAACTCCGTAGAACTGGAATACAACGGCGGCGGCGGGCCGGGAATGGCCAGCTCGGAGAGCAACGACTTTCTCACCCGCGACGACGAGAAGGCCGTCCTGAACCAGTTGCCGGGCGTCATCTATTCCTCTCCCATCCTGGTGATGCACGACAACATCAGTTTCGGCAGCGGGATCACCAAAGATACCCTGGTGCTGGGCGTCAGTCCCCAATATCAGAACATCCGCAACCTGCTGGTGCCGGTGGGCCGGTTTTTCGACGATCAGGACGACCTGGCCCACATCAAGTGCGCAGTCGTCACCATTCCCTTTGCCAAGGCCCGTTTCGGCAGCCCCGACGCGGCCGTTGGGCAGACGTTCGAGATTAGCCGCATTCCCTTCACCATCATTGGCGTCTTCAAGGAGAAGACCGACGACTTCGGCAATTCGGAGATCGCCGACCAGACCATCCTGATTCCCTATTCGGTGGCACGCTACTTCAGCGGAACCGACACCGTGAAGCAGATTTACTTCTCCATGCGCACCATGGAAGAGGTTCCCGATGCCGCCAAGGAAATCCAGCGCATCGTCCAGTCCCGACACCGGCCAGGTTCGATTTACCAGACGCAGACGCTGAAAGAGTACCTGACCGTTGCCGGCAAGATCGCCGACGCCCTGACTTGGCTGCTGGTGGCGGTTTCCTGCGTCACGCTGGGGGTCGGTGGCGTCGGCATCATGAACATCATGCTAGCCAATGTCCGCGCCCGTGTGCGCGAAATCGGCATCCGCAAGGCCCTGGGAGCCACCTACCGCGAAATCAAGGTGCAGTTTCTGGCTGAAGCCATCATCATCTCGCTCACCGGCGGTCTCGCCGGATGCGTTGTCGGACTATCTCTGCCGCTATCCATCCGCTTCTTCACCGACTATGCCATTCCGATCTCGCCCTTGTCGGTGGTGATCGCCCTGACCGCAGCCACAATCGTAGGGGTGGTTTTTGGAACCGTCCCGGCCACGCGTGCCGCCCAGTTGGACCCTGTCGAGGCCCTGAAATATGAGTAGCCCGCTGCCGAAAGCGTCTCATGGCGAAGGCGCCGCCTCAAGCGGGCTGAGCCTTCCTTTGATTTACGGCTTGATTGCGCTGGCATTGGCCGTAGCCATCGGGTTTGCTTTGATGATCGTCTTTCCTTTTTACCTCCGGCGCTAACATCGAACCTGGGTGGGAGCCCACAAAACTCGATCAGCCACAAAAAACCCGATCTCTGATCTCTGACCCCTGATACCTGTCTTTCGAGAGGAGCCCTCATGCCTACGCAAGCCGCCAAGGCAACGCGCTTTCAGGCTCTCCACCAGAATTCGCTCCCGCTGGTAATCGGAAATCCCTGGGATGCCGGAACGGCGCGCATTCTCACCAGCCTCGGATTTGCAGCGCTCTCCACCACCAGCGCCGGTTTGGCCTTCACCCTGGGCCGCCGCGACGCCACCAGGAGTGTCAGCCGCGACGAAGCCCTGGCCAATGCCCGCTCCATTGTGCAGGCCACCCACCTTCCTGTTGCCGCCGACCTGGAAAACGGCTACGGAGATGCGCCCGAAGTCGTAGCGGAGACCATCCGGTTAGCCGCGGAAAGCGGCCTGGTCGGCGGCTCTATCGAAGACGCCACCGGCGACCCGGCCCACCCCATCTACGATCTGCACCATGCCGTGGAGCGAGTCGCCGCTGCCTCGGATGCCGCCCGAGCTTTGGGCTTTCCCTTCATGCTGGTGGCCCGCGCCGAGAACTATCTCCACGGGCGGCACGACCTCGACGACACCATCCGCCGCCTGAAGGCCTTTGAAGCCGCCGGAGCCGAGGTGCTCTATGCCCCCGGCATCACCCACCACGAAGACATCCGCACGCTTTGCGCTTCTGTAACCAAACCGGTCAATGTGCTGGTGGGACTCAAGGGCTCGCCTCCGCTCTCGGTTCAGGATCTGGGGGCGCTGGGAGTCCGCCGCATCAGCCTCGGCTCGGGCTTCTGCCGCGCTGCTTACACGGCCTTTGTCCACGCCGCCTGCGAAGTCATGGACCGCGGCACCTTCGGCTTCTCCGCCGACAGCCTCTACATGTCGGAGCTGGCCGATCTGTTCAAGCAGCCCGAAGGCAGGCAGCCCTGAGTTTCCAACAGGCAGAAAAACCAGCTATCGGGGGCCGATCCGGGTGTGCAAATCAGCCACTCAGTCTTGGCAAGTCCTTTGTTTTCAACGCTCAAAAATGACGAGTTTAGCGTAACTTATTTGTTTTCTGCAGCTTAAAGATAAAACCGGGGGAGGGATTGGGGCACCGCTTGTTTTTGGGTCCACAGCCGCTCTCAGACACACCATCGACTCCTCTATCATGCGCCGATCGGTAGAAATTCTACGCAATGGACTGAGATTGGGGGCAGTTTTTTGCGCTGGGCGCCGGCGCGGTGAAGGCGAATTTGCCATATCGGGCTCCATCGAGGATGCCCTTGGGGAAGTCCTTACGCGTAAACACTGAGGCTGGCGCTCTGGCTGGAATTCCAGTCGCTCGACGAGTAGCCGTATTGATAAACACTGGCCATGAAGGTACTTATCGACGCATAAGATCCCGAGCCGGATCCCAGATCCGCGCTCCCTGTCGTCGTGGCATCGGTCGCCGCTTGGGAGCTTTGAGCGGCATTCGAGAAATTGCCGGAATTCGCATTCAAGAGCACGCCAACCCATTGCATCGCGCTCGCCGGATTCTGTTCGGTTCCCACAATGGCATAGGCGCTAACGGCAGCGCTTTGGCTGTTGCCGGTGTCAGAACCGGCGCTGACGCTGGATCCAATGCTGACAGCAGAGGTGATTCCAGCGCTGGAGGTAATGCTTCCCTGTCCGGATGACCACGCCTGTCCGCCCTCACCCACATACGCGACCGAGCTTATCGCTTCGCTTCCACTGGCGTTGGCGCTGTCGCTGGCCATGGCCGCAATGCTTCCGGTCCCGCTGCTTGCGGTAATCACGATGGAATCGGCGGATGTCCCATCCCCCTGTGCGGTTCCCGAAGCCGATTGGCTCGTCGAGTTCTTTTGCATCAGGGCGGATAGATTTGCCATGTCCCGGGATAGCTGGCTGAAGGCGGCCTGGGAGGTGCCGGGGGCCTGTTGGGCCGACTGTGCTGCCGCATCTGCATCCTTCTGAGCCGTGGCGACTGCCATCGCCAACGCATCGGCAGCGGACGCCTTCTGCGCGTACGGCGCTTGAAAGGAAGCATCGGAGCCCGATCCATCGAGAGAATTCAGCAGGCTCGGAGTGTAAGTATCCGGCGCCGTTCGCGAAGGTGTGAGGCCGGGTCCGGTCTGGTTCGACAAGAGCGACTGGTCGGTCTTTTTCAAAGTCGCCGTCGAACCCGACGACGTGGCGAGCAGCAGATTGGCTGAACTAAAGAGCGCGGAAACGACCAACCTGCACCTCCCCTGGAAGTCGTGGAAACTGGTTTTCCACACTCTGGTCGTCGGCAAAGCTGTGCCAAACTTCAAATTCCTTGGTACTTAAGAGATCCTTACGACGCGGCAGACGAGGGGGATTGTGCCGCGCGGCATTCACGGGGAGTTGGCCTGCGACGGGCTCCCTTGTCCGAGTGGTGCGACCCGACCGACTATCCTTGATCTATGCCCGGTTCTCATTTGCCCCATGCCCCCGCCGTTTCTGTTGCCGATGCCCGTACCGCCCTGTTGAAGCGTGCCGCCCGCGATGCCATGGATTACCTGGAAGGCGAGGATACCCGCTCAGTCGCTCCCTCGGCAAAGGCCGTAGCCGCCCTGTGCGCGCTGCGCGGGCCGCTGCCGCCGGGACCCACCAGCGCCGAGACGGTGCTGCATCTGCTGCATGAATACGGCTCCCCGGCCACGGTGGCCAAGACCGCCGGCCGCTTCTTCGGCTTTGTGAACGGAGGATGCCTCCCCGCCGCGCTGGCCGCGTCCTGGCTGGTGGGCACCTGGGACCAGAATGCCGCGCACCACATCCAGTCTCCGGTGGCCGCGCAGTTGGAAGAAACCGCCATCGAGTGGGTGCGGGAGATGCTGGGCTTGCCCAAGGGCACGGGCGGCGCGGTGGTGACCGGCGCAACCATGGCTAACTTCTCTGCGCTTGCCGCGGCCCGTCATGCGCTGCTTGCCCGCGCAGGGTGGGACGTGGAAGCCGACGGCCTGTTCGGCGCGCCGCCCATCACCGTGGTTATCGGCGAAGAGGCCCATCCTTCTGTAACCAAGGCGCTCGGCCTCCTGGGCATGGGCCGCAAACGCGTGGTCAAGGTCCCGGTAGACGGCCAGGGACGCATGCGCGCCGACGCCTTGCCCCATCTCGACGCCCAAACCATCCTCTGCCTCCAGGCCGGCAACGTGAACACCGGCGCCTTCGACCCGGCTGCGGCCATTTGCCCCATTGCCCGCGCGGCAGGGGCGTGGATTCATGTGGACGGCGCTTTTGGCCTGTGGGCTGCCGCGTCGCCTGAATACAAACGCCTGACGCCGGGATTCGAGCAGGCCGACTCCTGGGCCACCGACGCCCACAAGTGGCCCAACATCGGCTACGACTGCGGCCTGGCCCTGGTGCGCGACGCCGAGATGCTGCGCGCCGCCATGTCCATCCACGCGCCCTACCTGGTTCACGGCGAAACCCGCGACCCCTCCGACTACAACCCGGAGCTTTCCCGCCGCGCCCGGGGCGTGGAACTGTGGGCCGGGCTGCGCTCGCTGGGCCGCTCCGGCATGGCAAACATTGTGGAGCGTACCTCGGCTCACGCCCGCCGATTTGCCCAGGGACTGCACGAGGCCGGCTACAAAATCCTCAACGACGTGGTCATCAACCAGGTGCTGGTATCCTTTGGCTCCCCGGAGAAGACCCTGGCTACCATAGCCCGACTGCAAGAAGAAGGGACCTGCTGGTGCGGTTCGACCGTGTGGCAGGGTCATACCGCCATGCGCATCAGCGTCTCGTCGTGGGCCACCAACAAAGACGACGTGGAGCGCAGCCTGGCAGCCATGCTCAAGGCCGCGGGACAGCAAGCCGGCTAGACCGGGGAACAGCTTGGCTGGGAGCGGAGAAAGGTTCGAGGTCTCTCACGCCTCGACTCATGAGGCAGCCGGCATCGAGTGACCGAATTCACTGAATCGACCACTGGAGAGCGTGAACGTGAACCGCAAATTCTGTGGGCCAGATCGACAGTCCGTTTTGAATCTCACCAAAGGACGATTGTTTCCCTAATGGCTATTCGCCTCGCTCCGATGAACAGAACAGGGTTTTTGCAGGGAGACAGCGTGCACTTTTGCGATCGATGTCTACGGGCACTTGGCCAATGACTGCATTGCGGCACCGCATCCTGCTGACACTGGGGTTGACGTTGCTGGCGGCACTGTGTGGTGCAGCCGTCGGCTATTGGGCCGGGCGAGTGTATACGCTGCGCCTCACCGCCAGCCAGTTGAGCCGCGAAGCCGCCAAGCGTGTCGAGAATAGCGTGACGTTCTCCCGCGATGCGCACCGCGTGCTCGATGCCATGAACGCCTCAACCGAGCCCATCTGCTCCGACGCCGACATGGAGCAAATGCTCGGTCTGGTTTACCGCTCCCTGCTGGTCAAGCAGGCCGGCCGCGTCCGCGATGGAAAGATCGCCTGTTCCACGGCGTTGGGACGCCTGCATCTGCCTGGCGAAGAGCTCCCGCAACCCGACACGATTGGCGCGGATGGCGTCAAAGTATTGAGGAATGCCAAGGTCTTTTACCTCAACCTCGCAACCGTTGTCGGTTTGCAAGAGGGCAATTCCTTCGTGGTCCTGAATCCCTATATCAATGTCTTTCAAGATCGCATTACCTCCCCGCTCCACTTCAAGACGACCGTGATTGACGCCGCGCAAACCAACCCGGCACTATCGGCGCGGAGCGGTGCCGCCGCAACGGGGCCGCTAACGAACAGGGACGTCGACGGCCGTGTCGGGGATCTGCTGTACTCGACGCGCTGCACCGTGCGCTACAGCACCTGCATCACGGCCTCGTTTTCTGTTCCCGAGGCCCTGAAGTCCGACCCCTTGCACTTTCAGGGCGCCATTGGGCTTGGGGGAGTCACCGGTGCGTGGCTGGGTCTGGTTGGGTGCCTGGCCTACAGGCGCAACCGGGGCATGGAGCAGCAACTGCGCCGGGCCATTCGCCAAGACAAGCTGCGGGTCTTCTATCAACCGATTGTGAATATCGCCGATGGGCGCATTGTGGGAGCCGAGGCCCTGGCCCGCTGGACGGATGAAGACGACCTGATGATCCGCCCGGACGTCTTTGTCCGGCTGGCCGAAGAACGCGGCTTTGTCGAGGAGATCACCAAACTGGTGCTGCGCCATGTGCTGCGCGATTTTGCCGAAACCTTCCGCCTTCATCCCGACTTTACCGTCAGCGTTAACGTGGCCGCCAGCGATCTGGCCGACCCCGGCTTCTTGCCCAGCTTGGCCCTCATGCTCGACCGCGCAGGGGTTCATGCCCGCAACCTGTCCATCGAGATCACCGAAAGCTCGACGGCCCAGCGCCAAGAGGCCATGAATACCATTCGCAGTTTGCGCCTCAGCGGACACAGCGTCCACATCGACGACTTTGGAACCGGCTATTCCAGTCTTTCCTATTTGCACGCGCTCTCGGTCGATGCCATCAAGATCGACCGCGCCTTTACCCAGGCCATCGGCACCGAGGCCGTCACCCTGACCATCCTTCCCCAGATCCTGGCCATGGCCGCTGCGCTCGATCTGCAGGTCATTGTGGAAGGGGTCGAAACCAGCCAGCAGGCCAACTATTTCTCCCCCACGGCCCGGCCCATCTTTGCCCAGGGATGGCTCTTTGCGCGAGCGGTCCCGCTGCCGGAATTCAGACTGATGCTGGCGCAACAAACTCCACCGCCGGCTTGATCTGCATTCGGGCGATCACACGGGAGTTTCTCACCGCTGAAGCCTTCCCTGGCTCTATATTGTTTACATGAAGATACAGAAAGCAAGTGGCGTCTTCTCTCCACACGAGTCGGCGCGCGCGGAGTCCCTTGCCGGCGTGTCGCTGGCCCCGTTCGGCCGGCGCTTTGCCGCCTTTTATTTCGACCTCTTTTTCGTGGTTATCACTTATGCGCCGGTCGAAGCGGGACGACAACTGCTGATTGCTGCCTTGCAGCATAAAGAGAAGGTCAACATCAACTTCGCGTTCGATTTTCACGAACCCGGCAACGTCGTCTGGATGATTCTTTACTACGGGATTTTTGTCTGGAAGACTAACGGCCTTACCCCCGGGAAACGCCTGATGCGCATTCGTGTGGTGTCGCTGACTCACACCAGGATCACGCTCTGGCAGTCGATCGAACGCGCCATGGGCTACGGCGCCTCGATGCTGGAGGGCGGCTTCGGCTTTCTGCAGTTCTTCCTCTACCCCAACCACACCTGCGTCCACGACCGCATCGCCGAAACCATCGTGGTGCGGGATCCGAGGCCTGTCAAGCAAGAGGCAGACTGAGCTTCACCAGCGCTCCGGACCGCGGAATCCTTATGCCCACACCGCCCCGCCTGGCGATATGATGCACGGGTAGGCCTTTCTTTATCTTCCTCCAGGAGCCCAAGCATGAACCCACGCGGCCTTCGCGTATTGCTGTCGATTGTCTTTGCCTGCACGCTCATCGCCTTCGCCGCTCCGGCGCGGGCTCAGAACATCTCACTCACCGTCGATGCCACCCGCTCCCCCATGAAGCTCCTGCATGTCCGCCTGGGCATGACGGTCAAGCCCGGCCCGCTAACCGTCTACTACCCCAAATGGATTCCCGGCGAGCACGGCCCGCAAGGCCCCATCTCCAGCCTTACCGGCCTCAAGTTCCAGGGCGGCGGCAACGTCATCCCCTGGCAGCGCGATCTGCTCGACGTCTTCACCTTCCACCTCGACATCCCGGCTGGCGTGAGCCATCTCGACGCCGAATACGACTTCATCGAGCCCGACGGCATGTCGGCTACCGACAAGCTCATGGTGCTGGAGTGGAACGATGTTGCGCTCTACCCGGCCGGCACGCCCACCGAGAAGCTGCTCTACGACGCCAAGCTCCTCCTGCCCGAAGGCTGGAAGTTCGGCTCGTCCCTGCCCGTTGAAAGCCAGGCCGGCAGCCAGATTTCTTTCAAGCCCATCTCGCTCGATCTGCTGGTCGATTCGCCGGTCATCGCCGGGGAGTTTTATCGATCCATCGACCTGACGCCTCCGGGAGAGCCTATCCACCACGAACTCGACCTCGTGGCCGACAGCCAAGCCGCCCTGGCCCTGAGCCCGGAAAACCAGAAGCAGATGACCAGCCTGGTGGCCGAGTCCGGGAAGCTGTTCGGCACGCGCCACTACCGCGATTACCATTTCCTGCTCACGCTCAGCGATCACGTGGCCCACTTCGGTCTGGAACATCACGAATCGAATGACAGCCGCCTGCCCGAGCGCGCCCTGTTGCAGCCCAGCTCCGGCATGTCGCTGGGCGGCCTGTTGGCGCACGAATTCGTGCACTCCTGGAACGGCAAATTCCGCCGCCCCGCAGACCTGACCGTCCCCTACTACGAAGAGCCGATGAAGACCGACCTGCTGTGGGGCTACGAGGGACTGACCGATTTCCTGGGCCCCACGCTGGCCGCGCGCAGCGGCCTGTGGACCAAGGAGCAATATCACGAGTACCTGGCGGCCATCGCGGCCAGCCTCGGACCCGGCCGGCCGGGACGCACCTGGCGTCCCTTGCAGGACACCGCCAGCGCCGTGCCTGGGCTCAGCGGCCGGGGCGGCTGGATGAACTGGCGTCGCGGCGTGGACTACTACGACGAGGGCGACCTGCTATGGCTCGAAGTCGACACCATCCTGCATCGCGAGTCGCACGGCCAGAAGTCCATTGACGATTTCTGCCAGTCGTTCCACGGCGGCGCCAACACCGGCCCCGAGGTCAAGCCTTATACCTTCGACCAGTTGGTGGCGACGCTGAATTCCGTCCAGCCCTTCGACTGGTCCGGCTTCTTCCACAACAAGCTGGATTCAACCTCGCCCGAGGCGCCCACGGCCGGTATTGAAAACGCCGGATGGAAGGTGGTCTTGAACGCCGAGCCCATGAAGCTGCAAGGCCGCCGCGGCAATCCCGGGGACATCTATTCCATCGGCCTGCAACTTGCCGCGGACGGCGCCGTTACCGACTCCATCGTCGGCAGCCCCGCATTCCAGGCCGGCATCTCTTCAGGGATGAAAGTCGTGGGTGTAAACGGCCGCGTCTACACCCACGACCTGCTCGACGACGCCATCAAGGAAGCCAAAGACACGGCCAAACCGATCACCCTGCTGGTGGTGGTCGACGATTATTACCAGACCTCCACCATCAACTACCACGGCGGCGCGCAGTTCCCACACCTTGTCCGCGTAGGCGCGCAGCCCGACTACCTCGACGAGGTTATCAAGCCGCGCACCGCGACCCAGTAGACAGGATTTCGGGGGTCGATCGAATGGAGTTGAAAAGAGCTGCCGGCATCCCGGCAGCTCTTTCCGTTTACATTGCGCGAATCCGGAGATAACGGCGGAGATCCGGCCCAAACGAGTATGCCATCCAGGCCACAACGAGAGCGGACAAGACCCACGGCGCCTTCTTTGCGAAACCGTCGCGCAACTCTGCAGATGTATTCAATTCGCAATCCTCCTGACGTTCAGGTCAGTGAGATGCGCCTCGAATTTCAGCGGATGTCCGGGCAGCACGGGCCCGGCTGCGGCGATAAGGTCAGGCCCCCGCCGCCGCATGAATCGCCAGCAGTTTCTCCAGCAGCGGTTTCAGCAGCTTCAGGTCCAGCGCATTGGCGCCGTCGGACTTGGCATTGGCCGGGTCGTCGTGGACTTCGAGAAACAGCCCGTCGATGCCCGCGGCCACCGCGGCGCGCGCCAGCAGCGGAATGAACTCCGGCTGTCCGCCGCTCACGCCGTTGGCCGCCGAAGGTTGCTGTACCGAGTGGGTGCCGTCAAACACCACCGGCGCCATGGCCCGCATCACCGGCAGCGAGCGGTAGTCCACCACCAGCGTGTTGTAGCCGAAACTGGCCCCGCGCTCGGTCAGAAAAACGCGCTCGTTGCCCGTCGAACGCACCTTTTCTACAGGGTGGTTCATGTCCCACGGAGCCACAAACTGCCCCTTCTTGATGTTGACGGCGCGGCCCGTCTTGCCGGCAGCCACCAGCAGGTCGGTCTGGCGGCACAGGAAAGCCGGAATCTGCAGCACGTCCACGTGTTCCGCGGCAATTTCGCAATGGCCGGGCTCATGCACGTCGGTCAGCACGGGCAGTCCTGTGGCCTTGGCCAGGCGGCCCAGAATCTGCGTGCCCTCTCGCAGGCCGGGGCCGCGATAGCTCTTCACGCTGGTGCGGTTGGCCTTGTCGTAGCTGGCTTTGAAGATGTAGGGAATGCCCAGGTCGGACGTGATGCGCTGAATGGCGTCGGCCATTGTGCGCACATGGGTCTCGGACTCGATCACGCACGGGCCGGCAATCAAAAAAAGTTGCCCTGCACCAACGTGCACCGGGCCGATTTCAAAAGGAGATCTCACAAATGCGATTCTATCCTGCCACCTGCGGCCACCTGCGGTGGGGCCACTGCTCGCTAGTCGCTCGCTAGACGGTTGTGCTTGCCCAAGTCCCCCAATGCGAGGGACCTGGGAACCCGCCCCTGCCATCGCACAAACTTGGGTGCCCCAGGTCCCGATTTTGGGACCTGGGAAAGCAACTCGGCCGGATCGCTGCCGAAAAACCTATACCGCTACCCCCTGCTCGACGCGGCTTTTCGACCACTCCCATAGAGCCCGCTCCAAAGCATGGAGCGGGGTGGGTCCGGGCAAATCGGCCTGCGGCTGCATAACGCCGCGTTCGGCCAGTTTCTGGAAGCACGCCAGATACTTCTCGTAGAACTCCACATCGTGCCGCGCATGGCCCAGCGCCTCCAGGGCGCGCGCATCCAGCACCGCGTACCGCTCCGGATAAATCGTTGCCAGAATCGCCGAGGCGATGGAAATATCCACGCCGCGCAGCCCAATCAGCGCTCGCACCGCGTCCCCGGTCGAGGCCTCCGGCGAGGCCGCAACCGACAGCGCGCTCTTGATGTGCTCCTTGCTGTTTCCAATCAAATAGTGAACCACGCGTTCGGACTTCCAGCGAACGATGATTTCCAGATTCGGCAGGGAATAATCGCCCTCGCGAATCGCTTCCCCGGCTTCGAACGCAGCTTTTTCAAGCTCCCGTTCTCTCTCACCGGCTTCCTGCCAATATTGCTCAGCCAATTGCTGAAGGTCCGATTCCGCGGGTTGAAGTTCAAAGTACGCCATGGTTCGAGTCCTCCGTTAACAAAAACGATCAAACAATAGGCCCGGCAAAAATCTTTGTCAAGGGCGGATTGCACACCTCGGAGATGGGTGAGCCATGCATCCATAATTATGCTAATATGTGTTTATGCGAACGACCGTGGACATTCCGGATCCGATCTATCGTGAATTGAAGGTTTGTGCCGCCACCGAGGGCACAACCATCAAGGAACTCATCCTCGAAGGTGTTGCCGTGCGGCTACGCACCAAGCGGGTTCCTGTGCCGCCGGAAATTCGCCCGCGGTTCCCTGTCATTGGTTCCAAGAATCCTGGCTCGTTGAAGCTGGGCGAGGAAGGTGTCTACGAGTACATTCCTTTTCCCTGATGTGAATGTGTGGC
>CAZLMY010000096.1:0-21578 GCA_964560845.1 uncultured Occallatibacter sp.
CCTGCATCTCAACCTCGGCAGAGACCCGCTCCACAACCGCGATCCCGCCCGATTCCATGGCTGCGACCTTCTCGGGGTTGTTGGTGATCAGCCGCACCTGGCTAACACCCAGCAGCTTCAAAACCTCCGAAGGCAGCTCGTACCCGCGGCAGTCGGCGGCAAAGCCCAATTCCACATTGGCCTCCACGGTGTCCATGCCCTGGTCTTGCAACTGGTAGGCCTGCAGCTTGGCCATCAGACCGATGCCCCGGCCTTCCTGCTGCTCGTAGAGCAGAATGCCCGCGCCCTCGGCCGCGATCTTGCCCAACGCCAGCTCCAGCTGCAACCGGCAGTCGCAGCGCAGCGAGCCGAACACGTCGCCGGTAAGGCATTGCGAATGAATGCGGACCAGCGGGGGCGCGCTATGAATGTCGCCCATCACCAGGGCCACCAGGCCCTCCACTTCGCTGCCGGTCTGCGTTGCCGGTTCGCAGTCGGGCCGCGGCGCCGCCAGAAGACCCTCGAAGCCGAAAATGCGAAAGGCTCCCCAGCGGGTCGGAAAATCCGCCTCGGCAACCTTCTTCACGCTTACAAATCCCATGCCTCTATTCTACTTTGCCCGCGCTGCTGCCCCGTTTTACAGTCCCTCATTCCCTCAGCCCCGAGTCCCTGCTCCCTCGTCCCTAACCTCGGCACTGCGCTAAAGTGGTGATGTGACCGAAAGACTGATTCTGATCACGTTATTGGTGAAACTGGGCGTGGTGGCCTCGGTGGCCAGCATCCTGGCGCGCGCCAGCAGTTTCCGCAGGCTGTTTTTCGCCGAGCGGCGCACGGCTCGCGAAACCCTCATCATGTTGAGCTTCTTCCTGGTGCCGTTGACCCTGGGCGTGTGGGTTCGGATTGCCGTGCCCAACTTCCTGGCCGCCGACATCTCCTTTGAATCGGTCATTCTGCTCGGTCTGCTGGTGGGTCCGGGATGGGCCATGCTGGGCGGCGCGGTGCTTTCGGCTCCCGCCATGGTGCACCACGAATTCCTTGCCCTGCCATTCAATGTGGCGATCGGATTGGCGGCGGGCCTACTGGGCGGCGCGGTCGAAAGAGAAGAGATCTGGTCGTTCACGCCGTTCATCGACCTGAGCCTCTATCGCTGGGTCCGGCGCAACCTGCGCAAGCCGCAATTCGACCGCCAGATCCTGATGCTGGTGCTGATCGCCGCCATGGAGATGCTGCGGGACTGGGCGCACTATGTTTATCCGCGGCGTCTGTTTGCCTTGCAGTTCAGCCAGCCCTGGTTGCAGGTCCTGGTATGGATGAGCGCGCCCATCGTGGTGGGCATCGCCATCAAGGTTTGGAACGCCCTGCGCATCGAACTCAAGCTTGAAGAGCAGAAACGCCTGCTGCTCGAGGCCCGGCTCGATGCCCTGCAGCGCCAGATCAACCCGCACTTCCTGTTCAATACCCTGAATTCCATCGCCTCGCTGGTGCGCATGAAGCCCGAACTGGCGCGGCAAATGACCGTGAAGCTGGCCAACATTCTGCGCGCCCTGCTGAAGGACCATGACACCTACGTTCCCCTGCGCGAGGAACTGAGCTTTACCGACGACTACCTGGACATTGAGGTGGTGCGCTTCGGGACCGAGAAACTGCGCGTGGAGAAGGATATCGATCCGCGCACGCTCGGCGTCATGGTGCCCAGCATCCTGTTGCAGCCGCTGATTGAAAACAGCATCAAGCACGGACTGGAACCGCGCTTGAATGGCGGCACGGTCACGCTGCGCAGCCGGCTGGAAGGGAACCGCGTGACCATCGAAGTGGCCGACGACGGCGTGGGCATCGGCAACCGGCCGGCGTCGCTGCTGCGACGTGCCGGCGCGGGCATCGGCCTGAAAAACGTGCAGGAGCGCCTGGAGGTGCTTTACGGAACACAGGCCAGTTTTTCGGTGATCAGCAATCCCGGCAGGGGCACCGTGGTATCCATAGAGATCCCTGCAAACCTGGCGGAACTGTCGTAGAGGATTTTCGGGAATTAGGTAGACCGAAGTTCAGCAGTTACCCCACCCATTCTGCAGAAAAACGCGGGATGGATGGGGACCTGGGAAGCGAGACTATTTTGGACGGGCGTTGAGTTTGTCGAGGACCTGCTTGAGTTGATCGAGCTTCTGGCCCGCTTCGCCCAGCTTGCCCTCGGCGGTCAGGCGCTGGTAATCGGAGAAGTCCTTGCCGGCCTCGGCGATGAGTGTGTTCAGGTCCTCCACAGGCTTGGCTGCGCCTCCGGCCGCTGCAGCTTGGGCGCGGGGTGCTTCGGCGGAACTCAACGACGAAGCCTCGGAACCAAACAGCGAAGCCAATGCAGCCTCAAAGGTCGGTGCGTAGACCAGGCGGTCTTGCAGAGCCAGCACCACCAGCCGCAACTCCGGCATGGGGCTGCGATCGGCTTGCAGGTAGATGGGTTCCGCATACAACAGCGCGCGGCCGCATGGAATCACCAGCAGGCTGCCGCGGCGCACATGCGAGCCCTGCTGATTCCATAGTGTCAGTTGGCCGGATAACTGCGCGTTCTGGTCGATGCGCGACTCGATCTGCTGCGGGCCGTCCACCAGCCGGGTCTTGGGGAAGTCGTACACCGAGGAGGTGCCGTAGTGAGCGCCGTCGCTGCGCGCCGCAATCCAGCCGATCAGGTTGTTGCGGTTGGCTGGCGTGAAGGGCAGAATCTCCACGAACTCCAGACCCGATTCTCCCGGCAGTTTCATCAAGACGAAGTTGGGCCGCATGGCTTGGGTGGTTTGCTCGCCGCCTTCCGCCATGCCCGTTTCCGTGGCCACGGTCCAGAGATCTTCGCGGTTATAAAACACCTCGGGATTGGTCATGTGGTAAAGGCCATAGACTTCGGCTTGCAACTGCAGCAGCAACTCCGGATAGCGGACGTGCTTGCGCAGGCCGGCGGGCATCTCCGCGCCATCCTTGAACAGGGCAGGGAAGATGCCGCGCCAGGCTGCCAGGATGGGATCTTCCTTGTCGAAGACATAGAAGGTCGTGGTTCCGTCGTAGGCATCCACGACCACCTTGACGCTGTTGCGCATGTAATTGACCGACGCGCCGTCAAGCCGGTAGTGGCTGGAATAAGGGTAACTGTCGGACGAAGTGAACGCATCCATCACCCAGGAAAGACGTCCGTTATCGTCGAGCACGATATACGGGTCGCGATCGTAAGTAAGGAACGGGGCCAGCGCGGTAACGCGATCGCGGATGTTGCGCCGCATCAGCAGCCGGCTCTGCGCGTTCACGTCGTCGCTGAAGGGCAGCTTGGCGATGTCGCCGCGCTCAAAGGCCAACAGAATACGGCGCAGGAATCCGCCGACTTCAATGCCGCCCTTGCCTTGATAGGAAGTGAGATTGTTGGTCTGGCCTTCAGGAAAGTTGAATTCCTGCTGATTTGTCTTGACGTAGACATCGGTGTTGGTCATCTCGCCAAAGTAGATCTCCGGGCGTTTCACGCTGAGGCTGGGCACCGTGCTTTGCACCGGCATGTTGCTCAACAGCAGAGTCGGTAAACCCTCCGCGGTGAACCCGTTCACGGGATTCATGGTGATGCCGTAACCATGGGTGTAGATAAGCTTTTCGTTGATCCAGTTGCGGCTGCTCTCGGGCAGTTTTTCCACATTGAGTTCGCGCGCCGCCAACATCACCTGGCGCAGCTTCCCGTCGATCTCATACCGATCGATATCGATGCTGGGGAAGTCGTAGTAGGTGCGGATTTCCTGAATCTGCTGCAGCGTGTCTTTGAGCGCTTTTACATCCCAGAGGCGGATGTTTTGCAACGTTGCCTGATTGCCGTTGGGGTCCGCTGCCTCGACGGTGGTGTCGGCGGGGAACTCCTGCTGCTGAAAGCGGTCTAGCCCGTAGGCTTGCCGGGTCATGACAATGTTGTTGGCGATATAGGGCTGTTCGCTGCGCAACTCGTTGGGCTTGACAATGAAGCTGCTGACATACCAGGCAACGATGCCGACGACGGCATAGGAAAGCACCGCTGGAACGACGGCGGCGACGAGCCAACTGCCGCGAGGCCGGAACAGCCCGGTAAGTACGGCAATAAACGCCCCGACAACCAGGGCTGCGCAGACCACCAGCATCCCGGTCAAGTTCACGTGGGCGTCGGTGTAGGTGACCCCTTCAAAGACGGTGTGATGCTCAAACAGCATGTCGAAACGGCCGAAGTAGACGTGCAAGGCCATGATCAGCAGGAAGCAACCGATGGTGACGGAGAGACCGCGCCACGGCAGGGGCGAACGGCTGCCGAGCCGTCCTCCGAGCGCGCGCGAGCCTCCCGCAACCAGAAGGAAAAACGCGGCAACCAGGCAACTGATGACCGACAGGGTCAGCAGCCAGCCGATCAGCAGATCCCAGGCAGGTAGTGCGAACAGGTAGAAGTTCAGGGGCCTGCCGAGAATGGGGTCGGCGACATTGCCAGACGTCGGCGGCGCATACCAGAACAGCGCCAGGGTGGGCCACTGAGCCTGCATGGCCGCGCCGGTCACCAGGGAAATCACCAGGGAAAGGGCTCCGGCTATCCAGCGCAGAGCCGGGCCCACGGGCAGCTTGATGGGATTGCCGGCGATGAAGATGGTGTGGTCGTCGGGCAGATCGTCGGAATGGATATGCTTGAGAATCGAGAACACACCGAACAGGATCGCGAACGTGACGACGACAAAGGCCGAAAAGATTCCCCACTCCAGGCCGCGCGCCTTCCAGAACACCTCGGCATAGCCAAGAGAGTTGAACCAGAGCAGGTCAACCCAATAAGACAGCGCGATGCGGCTGCCGAAGACCAGCACGGCCACGATTGCAATCAGGAAAATGAGCCCACGATGGCGCGGCCGCGGCGTTGCCGATTTCAGAGGCCAATCAATCGATTCGTTCAATGCTCTACCCCACCTTGCAGGTTTGTTGACGCTCAACACACGGTTCACCCAGCCATGAAAAGAATGGCATCGGCGTAAATCAACGGGCGCAACTGCTGCCCTATCCACTCTAGTCTCCCGGACCGCTGTTTGCAGTGAGCAGTGATAGGGAACTTGTGGATTGATCTGGAGAAGGCCGTCCGGCTTTCCCCAGTTTCGAGAGGTGCACGAAATCAATGGAACTCAGCCGTCTCCGGTAGCCTTGCTGGATGGGGCGCCCGTGCGCCGGGCCAGACGCTCATTTTTGTGTCGGGAAGTGACGGTCGTCACAGATCTTCAAGTTCCTGAAGACGCACACTCGTCTTTCCAGATGAATATGGAGCTAAACGGTCCGAAAAACTCCGGGTTCATTGGAAACGCCCATGATCGAATCCATTCGCCCCGCAAAGTGTACTGCCGGGCCCTCAGCCATGGCGGGCCAAGCGGGGCGGGTGGAGAGTTCGGAAGCGTGGACTTCAAAACAGGACATAAAGTTGCGGCTCCCCCACTGCTCGCGTCTGCGGCCCCCGGGATACTTGTTATCTTGGAGGCCGCACGGGGCGAGAGACAGGACGGCACCCCGCGGGCTCTCTCTGGTATAAAAGGGCCGATCGACAGACCTTATCGAAGACTTTCAAGCCATGAAATCAATCAGGTAATTGTCATGCCATGGCCGGGAAGGCAATTGGCCGTGTGAAAATCAGGAGGGAAGGAAACGAGGCGATCGGATGGAGGCATCGAGTTCAACCATGCAGCTTACGCGGGCGGCCGATTATGCGGTTCGCGTGATGATCTATCTCGCCACGCTGCCCGACTATCAGCGAACCACGTTGCCGGCGCTGGCTCAGGCAACCGGGGCGCCGAAGAGTTTTCTCTCCAAAGTGCTGCAAACTCTCTCCCATGCAGGCATGATTTCCTCTCAAAGGGGACAGTTAGGGGGCTTCGAGATTCTGTCCCAAGGCCGTGCGGCTACAGTGCGTCAGGTCATTGAGGCCATTGACGGACCGATCGCCCTTAATGTCTGTATGGCGTCAGGCCCGTCCTGTGAGCGCAAATCTCACTGTCCAGCCCATCTTGTCTGGCGCAAAGCGCAGACTGCCATGCTGGGGGTTTTGGAGTCGGCCACCATTGCAGCCCTCGCCAAAGAGGCCGCAGCGGCCTGAGGCTAGAAGTGTCCATATCTCCCCGCTGCTGGAGTTGCGCGCCTGATGTTGCAAACCCCAGTTGGCAGGTTGGAGCGCAAACCGCATAATGAAGACAGAGACCGCACTTCCCCGGCCGCGCGCCAGTCTCGCCCTGAGAACATGATTTTGCCCTTTCATGGAATGTCGATCCTTGCCTCGGTTGCCGGACTAGCCGGCGTCCTCGCTTGGCGTGTGCGCGAAGGGCGCAGCGCGGTTACCATCCGGAAAATCATCATCCCCCCGCTTGGAATGGCCACTGGGTTTTCCATGTTTGCCGTCCCGGCCTTCCGCATTCCGTGGGGTTGGGCTGCCTGTGCGTTCCTGACCGGCGCCTTGGTGCTCGCCTATCCTCTGCTGAGGTCGTCCCGCCTGGTGCGCGAAGGCGAGGCAATCATGATGAAGCGCTCCAGCGCTTTTTTCCTGGTCGTGATTGCTCTGGCGGTGATTCGAATCTTCGCGCGCTCGTATATCGATACATTCCTCAGTCTGAACCAGACGGCGGCGCTGTTCTTTGTGCTCGCCTTTGGCATGATTGTCCGGTGGCGACTCCGCATGTTGCTCGAATACAGGCAGTTGGAGCGCTTCTCAAATTAAGTCGGAATCGGCTTTTCGCGTACTCCGTGACATTCGCGGCCAGTTTTTTGCTTGCCTCTTCGGGCCACCGGATTCTAGCCGAAGTTCTCCTGCGCAAACACTGTGCAGCCAGTCGTTGAGCACCCTACACCCAGAAATTGTGCATTGCGAGGGCAGGATTACGTCTTGCCTCCCGCTCCTTGGTGGAGACTCTCATGGTCCGGGTCAAACGCAAGAAGAAAAGCCCCTTAGGTGCATGACGCTCCTCGTACGTATGACACATGACATACATAAAGCATTGATTTTAAAGGAAAAAGTCCTTGCGCATGAGCCCGAAACTGGAGTATACAAAGGATGTCATTCCCGACGATCAGGCTTCATCTGTTTCGTACGGTACGGAGGCTAAGGATGTTCAGGAAATTGCAAGTTGTCGTCATCCTGCTCTGCATGTTGTCCTATTCGGCGGCCAGTACGGTTTCGATCGGCACCGCTTGTGTGCGCGGGGACATGAGGGTGGACAGTGCAAAAGTCAAAGGCAATGCCACTTTGTTTAATGGCTCCGTTGTGGAGACTGGCGATGCGAGTGCAGATTTGCGCTTGGACAAAGGCACCGAAATCAGGATGGCCACAAACTCGCGCGCCACGTTGTACCGCGACCATGCTGTCCTTCAGCAAGGCGAGAGCGAATTGGCTGCCAATGATTCGTTCCAGTTGCAGGCGAATGGACTGCGCGTGTCCGGGAGTGAGCCAAGTTCGCGTGGCGTGGTCTCGCTGCGGGATCCGAACACCGTGGAAGTCGCCGCCCTGACGGGTAGCTTCGGGGTCACTAACGGACAAGGCGTCCTGGTGGCTAGCGTGCATCCCGGTCTGCCGATCTCCTTCGCAATGCAGGCGGGCGGAGCCGTCACGACAGCATTCAAGGCGAAGGGCGTACTTAGTACGAACAACGGCAATTACTATATCACTACGAAGAATGGAACAGTCTATCAGGTAACCGGCAAAGATCTTGCCCAATATGTAGGGAAAACCCTGCAGATCACCGGAACCGCAACCACGACTACCACCGGCGCCACTGTCATTACAATTACGAGTACCTCGCTGCTGACCGTAGCTGGACTTACGACGACAACCTTGGTGCTCACTGTGGTGGGAGTAGCCGCGGGTGCAGGCGTCGGAATTGCCGCAGCGGCCGGAGCCTTCACGCCAGCAAGTCGATAAAACAGGTTCGGCGGTCCCAGACGCTCGACCTGTTGCGGATATCGAATTCCGATCGTCGACGCACAACGTGCCGGTTTGACCGTCACGAGTTCCCTATGAGTGCACCCGGCCGGGAGCACTCTGGCGTTTGATTGCTTTCCGAGGGCTTTTCGAGTCGCATTGCTCCAGCGTCCGGCTGTTTTCGCTGGGTCTGATGACGCTGTTGTGTCGAAGGGTCAATGCCGGCCTCGGTCCAACGCTCGCGGGCTCTCCGAAACCGGCCGGAAAATCGGAGAATGTCAATGCGAAGGGGATTCTGGGAATGGCACAACTCCCGAATCGTTGCATGCCGGAACAGAGGAGGCAGTGTCCTCTGTAATCACTTTGGATCCGAGATGTCCTCATGGGCCAACAACCTGATTGCCAGCGACAACGGCGAGAATGCATCTGAGATGGGAACTCTTGAATACATGGCATTCCCGACATTGATGAAGGTTAGGGTAGAGGATTCTGCAGCTACCCGTCTGTGAATGACGTTTTGAAGAGCCAACCCCGCTGCGACAACAGCACCGCACTTCGCGGAGGGACTGGCATCCCGGCAGCACCTGAGAGATGGGGACAAATGTGATTCAGGACACTTCGCAAGAGAATGCCGCACAAATCAAGGAGACCGATTTCTGGCCACCGGACCTTAGTCGGTAGCCAGCAACTTGGCCGAAAATCGTCATACAACCAGCACATTCTGTATGACTTGGGATGCGCTTTTGATCTGCATCGAAGCGGCAAATGGCCGAAAACACGAGACATTCGTTCTGTTCGAAGTAATCAATGTCAGGCAATTGTCCCGCATTTTTCTTGCACTCTTCACAAATTCCTGTTAGGTTGTGTGTAATCTAAGTTCAGTTACAGAGAAGTGCGCCAGCGCTTCTTAAGCTCTCTCCAGAGGGTTGGGGCAGAAGGGGGCGAAGCCCGCTCGCCTCGGCCTGACGATTTTTCCAATTCCATCTGATATCTGTCTTCATCCTTCGCTTGACACTTGCCGAGTTCGCGCAAGTTACCGGAGTTGCCCTGGATTCTATCCCTTGCTGCAATCCCCATGACAGTCCTGAAACCGCGCACCCGCATGATCAGTGTCCGTCTCTCTGAAGAGGAGTACTCGGCCCTCAGACGTCTCTGTTCGGTGACCGGCGCGCGGAGCGTTTCCGACCTTACAAGGGATTCGATGCGGGTGCTTCTCAACGGCTCGAATCGAGAGGATATCCGCGGCTCCAATATGGACGAATTTCGCGCAGAGATCAGGAGCCTGAACAAGAAGATAGAGCAATTAGCGGCGGAAATCTCCGCTTCCAAAACAGGCAAAACCCATGAATGAGATTGAACATCCTCCATCAGGCACGAGCAATGCAATGTATCGAGTAGCCCGGTTACCGGAAACTGCGTCCTGGCGGTGGCCTATCCAAATCTCTACCTCGTTGCTGTTCGTCGCTCTGGCTACGGCATCTATGCACGCACAAGAGCAATCAGTCCCAACCCAGGTGGAGGGCACGGTAATCTCAAGCAAGGAAGCCGCAGATCCGTTTCCAGATCGAATCGGAAGAGACGACGTGCTAAGTGTTTCGGTGTACGACGCGCCCGAACTGAGCCGAACCGTTCGCGTCGAAACCGATGGCGACATCCGCTTGCCCATGCTCAAGCAGCGAATCAGTGCGGCCGGCCTAGGGCCGGCTGAACTCGAGAAGGCTATATCGGCTGCTCTCGCAAGCGAGGAAGTGCTGGTCGACCCAGTTGTAACGGTGTCTGTGGCAGAGAACCGCAGCCGCCGAATCATGGTAGTTGGGGCAGTGAGAAGTCAGATATCAATCCAGCCAGTCGGCAGAATGACCCTCCTAGATGCGATATCGCAAGCAGGCGGGATCTCTGAGAATGCCGGACCGGATATCCTATTGAGCCGCCAATCGGTAGACGGAGAAGGCGAATCGGTCACCCTGACCCAGCGAATCCCAGTGCGCGCTCTCGTAAACACCGTTGCTCCCGCGTTGAATCTGGAACTGCACGGGGGAGAAACGGTTCGTGTTCCGGAAGCCGGAAGAGTCTATGTTGCCGGAAACGTGAAGAAGCCCGGCTCATACCTTCTAACGGAAGACTCGGGAATCACAGTCCTGAAGGCGGTGGCCTTATCGGATGGGTTGGGATCTTTTGCAGGGCACACCGCATACATTTATCGCTTCGAAGGCGGCAAAGGTGGCAAGAATGAAATACCTATTGAATTGAAGAAGATCCTTCAGAAGAAGTCGCCGGATGTGCAACTCGCCGCAAACGATATTCTCTACGTTCCAGATGCTAGCGGCCGGCGAGCGAGCGCGAGAGCGCTTGAAATGTCATTGGGCATCGGACTCGGTCTTGCCGGGCTCTTGCTCAGCCTTACGCGATAGGTTTGTCAAAGGGGATCCATGTCTGAACAATCGAGACCGGCTGAGCTGATTCCACTAGGGCAGTCCGGCAATATGCCAGCGGTTAAGTACTATCCTCCTAACCCGGCGCAACTCGATGTCGAGCCGGAATCTCCGACGGTTCCCTTGTCGCACTATCTTTGGATCCTCCGACGGAATCTCTGGAAGATTGTCGCATTCGTTGCGGTCTGCATTCTCATTACCTTTGTGGTAACCGCGCGCTTGAAGCCTATCTATGAATCGACCGCGACCATCTATGTTGACAGGCAAACCCCAGCGGGCGTGGTCGGCGAGAATTCAAGGAATGGGTCGGGCGGCGGTGATGACGATCGGTTTCTCGCTACACAGATTCGGCTCATTCAATCCGACGCCGTGGTACGCCCGGTAGCGGAGCAGTTTCATCTAATTGGTCGACCCGCTCAGCCCAAAGGAAATGACTCGGCCAAGGCGCAGCAAGTCGCTGAAACCCCGGTCGCTCTTTCTGGCCTCAGAGTAGGACGCCCAACCAATACATATCTCCTGCTCATAAGCTTCCGCTCCCCGGATCCACGCCTTGCCGCAGATATTGCGAATGCCACTGCAAATTCATACCTGGCATTGACATACAACATCCGAAACCGGTCGTCCGCCAGCATGTCGGAGTTTATGGAGAAGCAGATTGATGAATTAAAGGCGAAGATGGAGAAGTCCAACCTGGCGCTTGCGCAGTTTGAAAAGGATCTTGACTTGGTAAACCCAGACGAGAAGACGAACATCTTATCGTCGAGACTAATGCAATTGAATGGAGATTATACGATCGCCCAGTCAGAACGGGTCCGCAAGGAAGCAGACTGGGACGCGATGAAATCAGGGTCCATCGAAGCGACACAAATATCCTCCCAGAGCGACGTGTTTGCCAAGCTTACCGACGCTCTGAATCAGGCGGGTCAACGGTTCGCCAAAGTAAAATCGATCTACGGACCAAATCACCCTGAGTACCGAAAGGCAGCTTTGGAACTGGAGGAAGTAGAGAAGCAGACTGAGGAACTGCGCCGGAGCCTCAGCAAGAGAATCGAGGTGGAATATCAAGAGAGCCTCAACCGTGAGCAGATGCTCAAGAAAACTGTCGATGAGACCAAGTCTCAATGGGACCAACTGAATGCAAAGTCCTTCGGGTATCAGCAAGTGAAGCGTGAAGCAGACACGGACAAAGCCCTCTATGATGAGTTGGTTCGGAAGATTCGAGAAGCGGATATTAATTCAGGATTTCAAAATAATAATATCCGGATTGCCGATGTCGCGCGCCCTACCTTCAATCCGGTCTACCCAAACATGAGATCCAACCTCATGACGGCATTCTTCTTTTCAACTCTAATTGCGCTCGGTGCTGTGTTGTTGCTAGACGCCCTCGATACAACACTCCGCGATCCGAAGGAGGCAAGCCGGTTTCTCGGCACCGACGTTATCGGCACCTTGCCCATCGATCGTGCCGCAGCGCAACTCCCGAGAACTGCACCGCTCGTCCCAGCGGCAGCTGTTGCTGCCAAACTCTCACAGAACGGAAATGGAAAGGGATATTATCGGTCCACTTCCGATTTTGAAGAGGCAGTGCGGACCATCCGCAATACTATTCTTCTATCCGACTTCGAAGGGAGGCTGCGCTCAATCGTCCTCACCAGCGCTGCTCCAAGCGAGGGCAAGACCACCATGGCAGCCCATCTTGCTATTTCCAACGCCGACCGAGGGAAGAAGACACTGATTGTGGACGCCGACCTGCGCCGTCCAAGTCTGCATACGAAATTCGGAGTCACGCCACGAGAAGGCCTTTCCAACGTTTTGACTGGCGAACTAGCTTGGCCCGATGTCGTACTTTCAGTGGAGGGAAAGCCGAACCTGAGCATCCTTCCTGCTGGGCCTGGTTCCCATCGTGCTGCAGACCTGATAGGTCCGCGCCTTTCAACACTGTTGGACGAATTCGCAAAAGAATTCGATCTGGTGATTCTCGATTCGCCGCCCTTGCTAGGGTTTGCCGAATGTCTCCAAATGGCTACCGCCGCCGATGGGGTACTGATAATCAGCCGGGCCGGAGAAACCAGGCGGAAGGCGGTTGCCGAGGTAATCTCGGTACTGAATCGGCTGCGAGCGAATATTGTTGGGGTGGTACTCAACCAGGTGAGTCAGAATACGTCTTCCGATGGCTATTCGTACTATGGGTACTACCGCTACGGACATTACGGGAAATACGAGTGAAGTCAACATTCGTTCGGATACTCATTTGCCGCACATTGTGACTCTGAGCCATAGGCGCTATCGATAAGTTGGTCCTTTGATTGTGCTAAGTAACATGACAGGCGCCAACGCTGCTGGCCTAGCAATTGAACTGCCGGGGCCAAGAATCTAAACCGCACTCAACCCTATACCAATGGGCGAGGAAGGTAGATTTGCTTCGCGGCGATGCGATTCCGTTGAGTAACACCATCGTCCCAAGAGTTCACCCGCTCCCCAAGTTGAGACAGGAGAAGAGGCAAGCGACAAGCACGAGTGCTAGCCGAACGCCGCAGCCGTCGACGGTAGGCGCTACCGTTCATCTCGACGCATTGCGCGGGTTTGCAGCCTTCTCGGTGCTGCTGAGCCACTGGCGGGACGCCCTGTTTGTGGACTACTCCCAGCTAGGTCATGGCGGTCCGCTGATGTCAGCGGCCTATTTATTCACCGGAATGGGACACCAGTGGGTTATCGTCTTTTTCGTGATGAGTGGGTATTTCGTGGGTGGCAGTGTATTGCGCTCCGTGGAACGTGGAAGCTGGTCCTGGCGCCACTATTTGCTTGCCCGCCTCACTCGCCTTTATGTCGTATTGCTACCTGCACTGCTTTTTGGTGGAGCATTGGACTGGATGGGAATGCATTTAGCCGGCACGGAGCTGCTATACGGCGGCCGCGCGGGATTGCACGAACTTACTGTCAATGTTCATGACACCTTGACGCCAGTCACGCTCTTGGCGAACGGCTTCTTCCTACAGACCATAGTGCTGGGCTCCCATCAGGTTGCGACCTTCGGCACCAATGGGCCGCTTTGGAGCTTGTGTAACGAGTTTTGGTATTATCTGGCATTCCCAGCCCTGGTCCTATCGCTGTCAAAGTCGCAATCCCTCAATGTACGCGTAGGTTGTGCTTTGGCACTGATGATATTGGGGTGGTTTACGGGATGGAGCATTATTATCCTAGGTGTTCCCTGGCTAATGGGCGTATTCATCCCGTACCTCCCGACTTTCACTGTGCGCAGTCCGGGAATGCGAATTGGAGCGATCGTCGCAGCCTTGGCTCTGGTAACCTCAGGACTGGTTCTGACGAAGCTGTGGCTCTCTTTGGGCGCCACCCTACTGTTGGGGGCTTCAGTCACCCTGTTGATTTGGGTCACACTACGCTGCGCCAACGGTCCGCTGCCTACTGCCTATGTGTGGCTGGCCCGCCGCGCGGCGCATAGTTCTTACACTCTTTACTTGGTCCAAATGCCCATGTTGATCTTCCTCAAGGCGTCGCTGCATCTACCCCGAGCAACTCCAGGTCTGCTTGGACTCCTGGTGGGCATAGGAGTACTAGTAGCAATCCTTGTTTACGCGCAACTGGTCTACGAATTGTTCGAGAAAAAAACTCAACGAGTGCGTGAATGGCTAAAACCCTATGTAATCGGCAGCCGAACAGCCTGACCGATTCGAATCAAGAAATTCCGCTTTGTCATTGCAAGCGGGCCTGCTTACTTGGATATGACGTATTCGACCAAGCCATCTGAATGCTTGCTGTGTAACTCAAGCCAATAGACGAAGCTCGGACGCTGGCCCCTGCTGCCCTACGAAAGCCAACATGACAACTCCGACTCGGTTTATCGTCGTTCAGGTCGGCGCCAGGATGCACTATGCAGTTCCGTCGCTATTCGAACGAGCAGGTATGCTGGAGCGGTTCTACACCGATGCTCACGCAGGCGACTGGCCAGTCCGGCTGGGCTTGTCATGGTGGCCTGTTACTGTGCAACCCAGAGCCGCACGGCGGGTTCTAGGAAGGCATCTCCCGAAAGAAATTACCTCTAGGACCAAGAGCGTACCATTCGCCGCCGTGCGGCATTTTGTCACGGGTGTCGGGTGCGAACCGGGATTACGAAAGCGTGTTCTTAGAGACGGCTTTGGTGAGGCAAACGCCCTCTATACTCTCAGCAACGGCGATATCGAGGTCGTGCGCGCGGCGCGACATGCAGGACTCTTCGTGGTTCACGAGCAGATCCTGAACCCAGACGTGGGAAGAATCCTGCGGGAAGAGCGCGAACGCTTCCCAGGAATCGAGCGGCAGAATTCATTGGAGAAAGTCATCGCCGATGAGCAGTGCGACATCGATCAGTGGCGGGAGGCCCAATTGCTTCTGGCGCCCTCTGAATTTGTTCGCGCAAGCATGGTAAGGATGGGTGCCGATCAAGGCAAGATAGCCGTCGTCGAATACGGCTTATCGGAAGAATGGCTAAGGACAGTCACAGATCCCATACCGGGTCGCGTGCTGTTCGTCGGATCTGTCGGCCTGAGAAAGGGGAACCATTACCTTGCTCAAGCCAAGAGAATCCTCGACCGCCGGCACGTAGAAGCAGAGATTAGGATCATTGGACCGGCTGACCCTAGTATTCTTCGATGTCGCGAGTTTCAGGGACCGACCTATTGCGGGCAAGTACCGCGTCCGCTTATGTCCGAGGAGTACCGGCGCGCAGATGTCTTCGTTTTGCCGTCGCTCTCTGAAGGCTGTGCGCTTGTTCACCTTGAGGCGCTGGCTTGTGGAATCCCAACAATTACAACCCCCAACTGTGGAAGCGTGGTTCGCGACTGTGTGGACGGATTTATCGTTCCTATTAGAGATCCAGAAGCCCTCGCTGAAAAGATTCAAACGGTAGTCGAGAACCGGGAACTCAGGGAAAGGATGTCCCGGCAGGCAAGAGAAAGAGCCCGCGAGTTCACGTGGGCGAGGTATGGGGAGCGACTTCTCCATGCGGTATCCGCGGCCGCGACCACGACAACCGCATGTCCATAGAATCCACTGGCCGTTGGTGCACGCCTTTGGGCTCACGTGTCCCTACCCGTTTTGAGCTTGGCCATGGACTTCTGGCACTGCATTACCCCGGCAAATAGAAATGGCTATTCTCCTAATTGCGACGGGAATGGTATGTATCCTCCTCACTGCGAGAACCTGGATCGCCACGCATGATATCTACCATCCGATGATGCTCTTCGCACCAGTGCTCATCTATCTCTATGTTGTCCAACCTGCCCTGCTTATTACCTCTGCCGCATGGGATGCTTATTTTACCCAGGAACAGTTGCTTCAGATTCAGGCAATTAGCATCCTTGGGGTCATCGCTCTTCTGTTGGGAGCATCTCAAACGAAGATCCGGGTGCAGCAAAGCCTTTACCTGCAGGGCGCGCCCAATCCAAGACGGCATAAGCGATTGCGCCAGGTTGCTATTGCTATAGGTTGCATTGGACTTGGGTTGTGGTTCAAGACACTTGCCAACGTTGGCGGATTCCAGAGTGCGTTTGGTCAAGCATATGGGAGCGGCTGGTCTGATAGTGGATATATGAGGCAACTGTCTCTCGATGTCCCGTTTGCCGCGATCTTGCTCATGTCGTACTACTGCGGACTAACCTCTGCCAAGATCAGCAACGTACTCCTCGCCGTGGCATTTGGATTCCCGCTCCTAACACAAGCTTTGCTTGGGGCCCGTCGTGGTCCGACCTTTATGCTCGTTGTCGTCTGCTTCTGTGCATTTGACTTAGCTAGAGGAAGGCGACCTAAATTGACAAAGGGACTTCTAGTGGGCGGATTCGTAGCTGTGCTCCTCCTTCTGCTGATCACTAACCGAGGCAGTATCTACATCGGGAGCACGCAGTCCATCGACCCAGGAAAGATAGGTTCTTACTTCCAGATCGGCCCGGGATCTGAGTATGTAGTCGGAGGCGCGGAAATCCTGCACACTTGGGACACTGGACAGATTCCCTGGGGAACAAATTGGCTGGCTGAAGTAGTCGTTCGTCCGATACCTCATGAGGTATGGCCCACGAAGTGGGATGATTGGGCCGCGTGGACGGGCTCAGCAGTAATCAGTGCCACATTTCATTCTGGATCTGCAGAGACAGTGGGTTGGAAGGTGTCCGTTGGGTCTCCGCCCGGCGTCGTCGCGGAGACCTTTGCCGAGTGGAGTTGGCTATCGTTCCCAGTGCTATGGTGCATCGGGCGGCTATACGCGATGTGCTGGGCGAAAGCTCGCGCCCGCCAAGGCAATTGGCCTGTGTATTACACGGTGTGCGCCACGCTCAGCATCTATGTAACGGCTCAGGGGCCACTCGATACTATTTATCGGTTTCCCTTGATCATCGGAATACTGGCTCTCATCTTACGTTTCTCCAAGCCAGCAAAGATAAAGTCAAGAGGTTGGCTGATTCCAGGTAGGAATGAAGTATCTATTGCGGAAGCTAGCTATCATCCTGCTCCAAGTGGCGGGACACCGTGGGTGTCCGGCCCCTCCTCGAGCCACCATATTGGCCTTGCCTAAATGACGGTGAAAACCCGTCGAGGAAGTGTGAGTCTGCGGGGGTGTCATGCCGATTCGATTGACGAGAGGGAAGATAAGCGTGTTCACCTCTCGCGTAACGGTTGTGCCGGATCTGCTGTCCCTGTCAGAAGGACGTAACTCGCTCCAGGCGGACCAACACTGTGGCCGATAAGAAGGGTCGAAGTCAGGCGGAAGTGCCCAGGGTCGCCCTATTGTGGGTCCACTTCGGACCCTACCATCTTGCGCGCCTTCGCGCTCTTCGGCGTAACTGCCACGTTACGGCGATCCAGTTCGCATCGAGTCAGGAGATGTACGGCTGGAGAACGAACATCAACGCTGAATTGATTACTCTCCGAACTGAAACTTACCGGGCCGCAAGTTCTCTAGAAGGGTTTCTGCGGTTATGGACAATACTCAAGGAGACTAATCCCGATGTGCTGTTCATTCCCGGCTACCGCGAACCGCTTGCTCTGGTGGCTGCGCTGTGGGGCAAGGTACACGGCCGCACTAATGTGCTGATGTCCGATTCGACGGTCTTTGACCAGCCACGATCCAAGTGGAAAGAATCACTCAAGGCTCGTCTGGCAAGATGCCTGTTCCAGAAGGCCTTCGTGAGCGGCAAGAGATCTGCTTCCTACCTGCAGTCTCTTAATTGTCGACATCTCTTCTTCGAAGTGGGATACGATGTCGTCGACAATGAGCACTTCGCCACCAGAGTTGCAGCTATCCAAGCGTCCAAGTTGTTGGATTTACGGAGTCGTCCGTTTCTATTTGTCGGGAGATTGGTCGCGGCGAAAAACCTGTCCCTTCTTCTCGACGCATTTGCCGCTTATCGGCGCTTCGGTGGCAAGCGGAGCCTGGAGATTATCGGCCACGGTCCATTGGAATCCTCTTTGAAGGCCTCTGCCGCTGTGGTAGAACTCTCAGGCGCAGTCAGTTTCGGCGGTTTCCAGACCTATGAGTCGCTCCCCGAGCGGTACGCACATGCTGCATGCCTGATTCTTCCCAGCATCAGCGAACCGTGGGGACTTGTCGTGAATGAGGCGATGGCAGCAGGCCTTCCCGTGATTGTCTCGGATCGTTGTGGATGCGTAGACGACTTGGTCGAGGACGGCAGCAACGGTTATGTATTCCCGGCGTTAAGTTCAAAGGCGCTAACCGATTGCCTGCTTACAATTGACGCCCTTGATGATAGGTGTCTTAAAGCGATGGGCCGCCGGTCCAAAGAGATGATTACCAAGTTCTCTCTTGAAACTTGGGTGAACGCAGTTCTACGCCTCGCGCAAGGACGGCCCAATGCTCCACAGTTGCCTGAATCTGCTGCCTCATATTGATCCGGCTTTGGGTGGCCTCAGTACATCTGTTCCTGCCTTGTGTGCCAGTACGTCATTGGCAGGCGGCTTTCCCTCAACGATGGCCGCATTCTGCGACGCTGGTGAACAGAGTGAGACCACAGGAATTTCAATTACGCGGCTTCCCCGAAGTTTGTTCAGGCGCGACACAATTCGGCAACTCTCGCAGTTGATTGCAGGCGGCGACATTCTTCACATTCACGGGCTTTGGCAGGCTCCAAGTCTTGGAGGTGGCTGGCTGGCGCGCAGGCACAGCATCCCTTATGTCGTGTCTGCGCATGGGATGTTGGAACCATGGGCACTCCATCACAGGCGCTGGAAGAAGTCGATCTACGCCTCCTTGATAGAGAGGTCGACGTTGGCTGGTGCGGCCTGCCTCCGCGCTTTGACTCAAGCCGAGGCAGATGACTACAGAAGGTTTGGTCTCTCAAACCCAATTGCAATTATCCCTAACGGTGTCGAAGTCCGGCAGGCCAATCCCGAGGCTTTCCTCGATGCATTTCCCGAATTGAGAGGATTTAGAATAATTCTGTTCTTAGGGCGCATTCATTACAAGAAGGGACCAGACCTTCTCGTTCGGGCGTGGAAGCAGATCGCAGAGCAGTTTCCAGATGTGCGATTGGTGTTCGCGGGCAATGACAGTGAAGGGACCGAGGCAACGATCAAACGCCTTGCCATGCACCTGGCCATTGCTGGCCGAATTACGTTCACCGGCTTCCTGCGAGGCGACCTCAAGTGGAGTGCGCTTGCCGCGAGCTCTATATTCGTCCTGCCATCCCATTCCGAAGGCTTCAGCGTTGCGATAGTGGAGGCCTTGGGAAGTGCCCGACCAGTCGTTATCACGCCGCAGTGTCATTTCCCCGAGGTCGCCGAGCAACAATGCGGATGGATCGTAGATCCGGATTGCGAGTCGCTAGCGACAGCACTCACGAAAGCTCTTCACGCTCCTCATGAGATTCTGGAAGAAATGGGTGCGAGAGGCCGTGGCCTTGTTCGCAAGCGATGTAGCTGGGACGCCATCGGATGCCAGATGGCGGAAGTGTACCGGTGGATATTGGGAGGGCACAGGCCCCAACTTGCAGAGATACGAAGCTAGAAGTGGACCTCGCAGCTTACGACAATTCGTGGTATCGCCCTGGACGGCCTCTCTGGATGCAAGCGCTGTGGTTTTTTTTTGGGCTTCCGTTAATGAGATGTCAGTTCATCCCCTCTTCGGCGTTTAGGCGGGTCCTACTTCGTGCCTTTGGCGCAACTATTGGCGCTCGCGTCGTAATCAAGCCCGGAGTTAGGGTGAAGTATCCATGGCGCCTGCGGATTGGCGATCATTCCTGGATCGGCGAAGATGTTTGGCTCGATAATATCGGAAACGTCGAGATCGGTTCACATGTTTGCATTTCGCAGGGCGCCTACCTTTGCACCGGGAACCACGACTGGTCGGATCCGGCGTTTGGTCTGCGGGTACAGGAGATAGCTGTGGGTGATCGCGCATGGATCGGAGCAAAAGCGATCATCTGCCCTGGAATCCATCTGGGCCAAGGCGCCATCGCCGCGGCAGGCAGCGTGTTGACGAGGTCCGTGGGAGATTATGAGATTTACGGCGGCAATCCCGCGAGCAAGGTATCGGTTCGAACACTGTATAAGCGCACAGCGGCCGGGTGCTATTCCCCGCAGTCGACCAGCGAATTAGGTCATCCCAATGAAACGCCCACCAGCAGATAACCAAAGTTCAGCGCAGAAGACGGCCCCTAGTCAAGACCTTGCCAATCTCGACGTCCTAAGGAGCGTTGCGGTCCTGATGGTGTTTACTGACCATTGGCTCCAAACGATGAACGGCGGCTCATGGGATTTCTATAACTGGGTGGGGCACATGGGTGTGTTGTTATTCTTCATTCATACCAGCTATGTTCTCATGTTATCGATCGAACGACTACATGCGAAGGGGCCGTCCCTATTGTCAGCCTTCTACACGCGTAGGGCCTTTCGTATATATCCGCTCAGTATGCTAACGGTTTTAGCCGTTCTGGTGTTCCAAATCCCATACTTTACCAATGTGAGCTATACCCCGCCAAGACTATCGGCAATCATAGCCAATCTTCTGCTGGTTCAGAATCTCATAAGCCACGTAGATGTTCTGGCGCCACTGTGGAGCCTTCCGCTCGAAGTTCAGATGTATCTTTTGCTGCCCATAGTGTTCCTTGGCATCAAAAGATGGCGGAGCTTCTCCAATCCAATTGTGTTGGTTGCCGTTGGGGTTGCTTTGAAGATTATTGAAGGCCGGCTCGCACGGTTGCTCGGCTACACGCCTCTTCTCACCTATTCCCCTTGGTTCTTTATGGGGATTGTGGCATTTTCTCGGGGCTACACGGCACGATTCCGATCCTCGCTTTACGCGCCGGTTCTATTGCTCTTTCTCGCCCTCTGCTACTTGGTTCCAAATTTGATTCCTGGCTCTCGATCGGGATGGGTTGTGTGGGCGATTGGATTCAGCTTCGCGTGGCTACTTCCGGGATTTAGGCAGGTTCGACTAAAGATTGTTAGGATTCCCGCCAAGCTCATAGCTCGTTACTCGTATGGCGTCTATCTCTCTCACGTCCCCATTCTATGGTTTGCCTTTCGAGTGTGTCACTTTCGTTCCATGACAGTCGCGGTTGGAATAACCGCAATGTTAATTGCCATAATACCACCAGCTCTCTACCACTTGGTTGAGGAGCCTATGATGTCCATAGGCGCTCGGATTGCCGGTACGATCCAACGCTCTTTCCCGGCGTCCGCTAGTACGGCCGTCCCGAGCAAAGCATAGCTATCGACTCCTTGTTGCGGAAATGAATGCCTACCGTCGAAATAGGACAAATTCGGCAGGACCACGCAGTCGTATGTCATCCGCCTTGGGTAGGAGAGCGCATCCCCTCTCTCGATGGCCTCCGCGCTGTGGCTATTCTCATGGTCGTGGTGGGCCACCTGATGGGGGCTGCCTACGATCTCCCTCTCCTCGGGAGAGGACGATTCCCAATGCGTCTTACGCTCGGCAGCCTAGGTGTCCGGATCTTCTTTGTCATATCTGGGTTTCTAATCTCGACGCTGTTGCTCAAGGAGCAGGAAAGGAATGGCCGGATTTCGTTAAAGCAGTTCTACATTAGGCGCGCTCTTCGTATCCTTCCGGCAAGCTACACGTTCCTGCTGATCATGGCTATCGCGGTTGGGCTCAAAATCCTTTCGATTCCACGTGCTTCGTTCCTTGCGTCATTTCTGTATTTTCGCAACTATTTGAGTGGCGGCGATTGGTACACGGGCAGTAGTGTCCGGCTAAAACCGGGTCGCTCGCTGTAACGATCACATATTACACG
>CAZLMY010000097.1:0-21305 GCA_964560845.1 uncultured Occallatibacter sp.
ACGAAGACAAGCTCGCCCCCGCCATCCACAAGCTCATGGAAGAGGACCTGCTCATTCGCTTCTTCCGCGATCCCATGACCAACGAGTTCCTCATCGCCGGCGCCGGCCAGCCCCACATCGAGGCCATCGTCAGCCGCCTCAAAAAGCGCTACCACGCCGAGGTCCACCTCAAGGCGCCGAAGGTGCCCTACCGCGAGACCATCCGCGCCAAGGCCGAGGCCCAGGGCCGCCACAAGAAGCAGACCGGCGGTCACGGCCAGTTCGGCGACTGCAAAATCCGCATGGAGCCACTGCCCCGCGGCGGCGGCTTCGAGTTCGGCAATGAAACCTTCGGCGGCTCCGTACCGCGCAACTTCATCCCGGCCATCGAGAAGGGAATCGTCGAGTCCGCCGCCCGCGGCTATCTCGCCGGCTTCCCGGTGGTCGACTTCAAGGCCACGGTCTTCGACGGCAGTTACCACGACGTGGATTCGAACGAAATGAGCTTCAAGATGGCCGGCCGCCTCGCCTTCCGCAAGGCCATGGAGTCCTGCAAGCCCTGCCTGCTTGAGCCCGTCATGAAGGTCGAAATCGAGGCCCCCGACGAGTTTGCCGGAACTCTCATGGGCGACCTCAGCAGCCGCCGTGGCCGCGTCCAGGGAACCGACTCCAAGGGCCGCACCACGCTCATTAACGCCCAGGTCCCCATGGCCGAAATGCTGACCTACGGAACCATCCTCACCTCCATGACTCAAGGCAAGGGAAGTTACCGGATGGAGATGGATCACTACGACATCGTCCCCCAGTTAGTCGCCGACAAGATCCTCGCCAACGCCAAGAAGCCCGTGGAAGAAGAGGAAGAATAACCGTTCTGAAGCTCTCCCACCCGTGTGTTAGAACCTGGACGCGTGGGTGGGAGACTGACAAGAGTCCCTCGAAGTTAGTCCCAAGGAAAGAAGCGGAAGAAGATGCAGAAGATACCTAAACGTGTCATCGGAATTGCGGAACGGTTATCCAACGGTCAGCCTTCACAGCGGTTCAGAGTTCGCGCCATCCTGAAATGGTTTGGGGCTGCGCGTCGAGGGGCCAAAATAGTCGAGGAGATTGAGTTGGCGCTTTCAAGCGTCGGACTTTTCACAGATCCACCACTTAGCAAGACTGCAATTGACGAGCAAGTTAGATTCCAAATTCACAGTCAACCTCAGGCTAGCAAGAACTTGAAGGTTACCCCAGACATCCCATCTGATTCTGAATCACTAGTCGCGGTTGAGCATGCATCGAGCGAAGAAGCGCATGCAGAATTCTCAACCGGCTCGGGAGCGTTTTCGGAGGATCAGCTTGAGCCCGAAAGTGAAGATGACCAGCCCTCGGGGAAGCCGGATGACCATCCAGTGACAAGCGAAATCCGAGATTGGACAATTTCATCTCTCAGAGAAAAGAAGGAGCGGGGGCAGTTGGTTCTTCAGCCCCATTTTCAGAGAGAGTACGTCTGGGATCTGAAGCCCGAGTTGCCTTCAAGATTGATTGAGTCTATCTTGCTTAAGATTCCGATTCCTCCGATCTATTTCGGGAAGGCCCCAGAGGGACATTTGGAGCTGATCGATGGGCAGCAACGGTTAACCACTCTAATGCGCTTTGTTGGGAACGAGTTTTCACTTCGCAAACTCGTCTCGATGAGCAGCTTAAACGGGAAGTTTTTCAAGGATCTAACAAAGCCGCAGCAAGAAAGAATTCTTGACGAGCCTATTCGGACCATCGTCATCGACGCCGCAGAGAACACCGAGCTCCGGTACGAAATATTTGAAAGGCTCAACCGCGGGTCAATGGCCTTGAACGAACAGGAGATTCGCAACTGCGTCTACAGAGGAAAGTTCAATGAGCTCCTTGCGGAACTAGAACGGGAAAGCAATTGGCGCAGAGTTAAAGGAGGAGAGACGCCAGAGCAGCGATTTAAAGAACGTGAAGTCATCCTCAGATTCTTTGCATTTGCGAACCGGCTGCAGCAATATACAGGGAAGCTCAAACACTTCCTGAACGAATATATGGCGCAGTATGCACCAAAGGAACCACAGCAACTGAAGGCCCATGCCACCCAGTTCCGGCTGACGATGCAGAGCATTTACGCTGTATTCGGCGACAAGGCCGGGCGGCTTTATGTTGTCAATCCAAAAACCAACAAGGGGTCATGGGATAGCAAGTTTTCCGTGGCTGTATTCGACATTCAGGCTTCTGCGCTCATGAATCGCTCGACTGCGAAGGTGCAGCAAGCCGCGGAGCAAATCAGGGAGCTGTTTCTCTTCACGATCCTCACCGACAAGGAACTACAGGACGCGATATCCAAACGTACAGGAAGCACTTCACAAACCAAGGTGCGCTGGACCAAGTTTCGAGAACTCGTCGATCCGATCATTGATGGAACGGTGCTTGAGCCAAGATTCTTTGAACTCGCCTACCGACGCGCTTTGTATGACGAATCTCCCATTTGTCTGCTGTGCGGCAATCAGATTCATTCATTTGAAGACAGCACGGTCGATCACATCACTCCCTATACCAAGGGAGGGAGAACCGTTTCCGCAAATGCGCAGCTTGCACATCGTGGATGCAATGCTAGGAAGAATGACCAAGCTGTGGGTGGTCCACCATTGAACTAACCGCAAACGACGATGCGCCATCCATTCGCGGCAAATGGCCCGCACATCTCTTTTGAGATGAGGGAAGCATGAACCCCAATCGGCCGTTTTTTGTTCCCTTTCTTCTTGGCTTCTTCGGAAAGTAGCGCCGGCCTCCCGGTCGGCTGTGGCGCGGACGTCCCCGTGTGCGCTCCGCGAAGCTGGATTCCTCGCAAGTCCTCTCGTAGACCCCATGGACGTGCACCGCCAGACAAAGCGTGGGTCGGGAGACCCACGCGACAGCCGGCCGAGAGGCCAGCGCTACTTTCCGGTGCAACCTGCGAGAAATGTTGGGAGTAAGCGGAGTAGAATCTGGCGCATGGCGCAAGAAGACGATCGCGCGCCCTGGCGACGCCATCCCGCCTACGGATGTGCTTTCAGCCAGGCAATGGCTTGATTTACATCTGGAACCTCGACCATTTGGATTCCGCAAGGGCCAAGGTTGGCGGTATATCGCTCGATGTTCATGTTTGTGATGGCCGAAGACGACTTGACCGTCAAGAAATACTTGATTCCGATTTTCGCAAAGGCTGGAAAGATCTCGGTCTCAATCAGCTTCTGGATGTCGGAGGTAAACGCTCCCTTGGCTTTTGAGGCGTCCATCACCCACGCCCGCCCCCTATGCGCTTTTGCATAATCCACGCCCTTCATCAAGACCGCTTCGCGAAACTGCGGAACCGTAATGGCGTAGGTCGACCAACTATCGACCACGGTCTTGCCTTCGTCGTTCCATTCGACAAGGAGCGTACCTGGTATTTCGTGTATTTTCATGGATTCCTCCGGGGAAAGTGCAACTGGGATTTGATTGTACCCGTCAACCGGCGAGGATTTCTTTCTCATTCAAGACGACCCGATGGCCCACTCCTGACCGGCCCGGCACAGCGGGAGACCCGTCCATTCGCGCACTTGGCGAAAGGGCAGGCGACCACGAGCCTTCTTATGCCGGTAATCGAGTAACACAGAAACTCAACTCACACCAGCATCGAGAGTTAGAATGGGTGCGCCTTCTTTGCGCGAGTGGGAGCGGCGGCGGCAGAGGATCGGCCCGGAAGATTGGGCCGTCGGTCCGCAAGTCGCCCGTAACGACCTGCGGGCCGTGCCAACGCAAAGGAGGTGAGGGCGAATGGGCGAGAAATCGTCCTGGATCCGGTTGGCAGTAATCGTCGCCATCGACTGGCGGTTCGTTACTGTCATCTCGATCCTTGTCCTGGCGCTGTTGCAGAGGTAGCCAAAGCCCTCGGAGGGTCCACTCCTCCCGGGAATGTGCAAAGTATAGCAAGATTCCGCCCACCTATGCCATGATAACTCCTTTGTTTTCAGAGGCGCATTTGGGTTGTTTTCGGTGTAACTTATTTGTTTTCTGAGAGATGAATCGAAAAGGGGGGAGGGGAGGGATAGGGGAGTCCTCAGGCGATGTCCCGGATCTGGGTTTTGGGCTTCGGGGTGAGGGAGGTGAGGGCGACCTGGGCGGCGTAGAGGAGCTTGGTGGAGCTTTTCTCGTCGATGATGTCGTTGAGCATCCCATAGCCGACGCAGGCAATGAAGTCGCAGATGTTCCGATGTCCGGCGAGATGGGGCATGGCGCGCCGAAAGGCCTTGGCGGCGAAGGTTTCACAGGCGTAGGTAGAGTTGTGTTTGACGGCATGGGCTTTATAGGCGGCGTCCCAGGCTTCAAAGCAACGGGCCACGGCGGGGTTCTCGTGGATCCTGAACTCGTCCTGTGCGTTAGCGGGTTGGATGGCAGCAAAGGTCACGATGGCTTCACCTCGGCGGAATTCTTATTGCATGTTCCAATTGTGCGCCGGGAGAGCGTAATTCTCTGCAAATTGGCATGTGCCTGGGCATTCTCTTTGCACCCGGCTAGAGCGGCTCCGCCATTCACGTGCCTTTTGAAGCGCTGCGGAGCGGGGCATTTTCTTGAGGAAAAGCCACTTGAGGGCATTGTCTTCGGGTTGAAGCTATTGTGGAACCGCTGTAGTGGGCTGGAAACCCCGGGCCCTTTGGCGCGCCCGCGCCGCCTGCCCCACCGCAGGTGGTTAGCATGAGTCCGATTGCACAGAACCGGCAGGGGCCGAATGTCATACTCCGGATGAAACAACAACTGGCTCCGGATGAAACAACAACGAGGAAACAACACCGGGCCACAAACTTTGAATGATCCGGACGCTCAAGTTAAATAGGACGTATAGAAATCAATCGAGAGCGCCGGAATGAAAGGTCGATCCAATGAGTCGAATCGAACCGCAATTCATGTCCCTTGCCTCCGCTTATCTTTGCCAGGACTGCGACTCCGTCGGCAACAATTCGATGCATTGCCCGATGTGTTCCTCGTCGGTATTGATGGGCCTGGCACGGGTGCTCGATAGAAGGCAAGAGGCCATCCCCGCCAAGTTGCTCGAATTTCCGGCGTTGGCTGCCTGAGTTGTCCGTTTCCGGAATCGGCGGCGGTCTCTGCCGTAACAATTCTCTCGTCTTCTAACCTTTGCTTGCAGCCTGTTTCCTGGCTTTCAATTCCTGCAATTCCTCGATGACCTGGGCCAGTTCTTCGCGCTTGCGGCGGCTTATCTCAAGAAACTGGATCTCGACGGTATGCGCGTCCACGATCTGCCTGGTTGTACCGGCTAGCTGGAAGGGCAGGCCCAGCATCTGGAAGCAGACCTCGACGCGGGCATCGACACTTTTGGTGAAGGGCTGTTCGGTGCGGACTCTGCACCCTTCCAAGCGCAAAGAGGCAATGGCGCAGGAAAGATGCGCGGCATCTTTCAGGAAGCGGAGAACACCTGGGTTTTCACCCTCCTCCAGCTCATCCGGCGTCTGTCCACCGCTGTGCGTCTGTGTTTCCGTTTTCGCGGCTTGTTCGGCCGGCGCCAGTGCGGCCGATCGGGCCGCGGCTTCCCGTTCCTTTTGGGCTTTGCGCAGCGGATTGGCTGCCAAGACTCTAGCTACCGCAGGCACCTGCGTAGCCAGAACGGGGCTGCCTGTGGTGCCGAAAGGTACGGAGGCAACGGCTTTCTGAATGTCCTCCGCGGCGCTCTCATCCACCAGGCAGGTCAGCAACCCCGCCAACTGGTTCCGCGAGCGCAAACTGGGATGCAGGAAGCGAACCCCCATTTGGCAGTTATTCCGGACCGACTGGGTTCTGCCCTGGATGCGCAGCACCATGCCGAAGAGCAGCAGGACCACCTCGACCTCGGCCAGCGAGCCGGGCTCGAAGCGCTTTTCGGTTCGAGTGCAGCAGCCACCCAGGCTGATATCGATGAATTGGACGGGAATGGTGATGCCGTGGTGAATGAGGTGCCCAAAGGCATCCCTTAGCGGGAACCGCTCGTCGCTGCGGAGCGCTCGATACCGGGCATCGCCGGGATCAAGCTGGTCTTCCATTTCGATCAATCCCGTCAACGGCTTCCATCCCTTTCGCGGCTCTCATTTGGCCATGTACTCTCTTTCGGCCAGATTCCGGAAGCGATCAGTTTGCCGGCCCTTGCCGCTGTGATGGAAGTACCTGACTGCAAAGGGCCCGGGTGCAGGAAATGCTGTCTCAGAACCGCAATCGCAGTCCCACTTGCACCTCTCGCGGGCTATAGAAGCTTGTGGCATCGATGTTCAGGGGTTGACCAAAGGCAGTTGTATTGGCCTTCACTCCCGTCAGGTAGTTAAGCGTCGGGGGAGCTCCGTTGATACTGCCCGGTTCGAGATCATAGCCCGTTGTCTCCAGTTCCGTAACATTCTGGTGGTTGAACAGATTGAAGCTCTCCAGGAGCATCTCCACCTGGCGCATGTTTCCCAGGTCGAACCGTTTGCCGAGGCGCATGTCGGCCTTCCAGGTGTAGGGATAGCGATAGGTGTTGCGGCCCACGCCGTATACCCTTGCGTCGCCGCCTGACCCGTTCATTCCCGGACCCAGACCGACGATGGCCGCGCCTGTGCTCTTGTCGAACTCTTCGGCCAGCGACCCGGCGGTGCGCATGGTGAACGGCAAGCCGCTCCGTGCCTGTGCCGTGCCAGACACGGTCCAACCGTTGGCCAGATGCCCGGCCAGCGCGTGCAGCTTCCACGGCACCTGGTAGATAGCCATGGCCGCCGCGGAATGGCGCATATCCAGGTTGCTGGTGCCATATTCCTGGCTGAACCTGGCAGGATCGAGCACGTCGTTGCCCGAGACGGCGGCGCTCTCGTTGGGATTCCAGTCCATGGCGTGGGCATAGGTATAGTGAGCGTGCAGACTCAGCCCCCGCTGGCCATAGCGCACAACTTTCAACAGCACGCCTTCATAGGTGGAGTTGGCCCGGCTCACGATCTGCGAGATCTGCTGGTAATCGGGATTCAGACGCCCGGCAAAGCCTGTTGCCGACGTCGCGGAGGGCCACGAAGCATAAAAGGGAACTGTAATCTGCGGGGTCTTGATGGGCCCAAGGCCGCTGGCGTCGACCACATCGTAGGTGATGGTTCCGGGATTGACCGCGGGATCGAAGTTGGTATCGATGGAGATGGGCAGCCGCCGGCCCAGGCTCACCATGGCGCTGGCGCTGACGACCACGTGGCCGGGCAGCGATTCTTCCAGACCGGCTACGCCTTGATGCACCTGTGGATTGTGGAACGACGGCGCAAACTCCACTGCGCCGGGCTTGACCATGCTGCCTGGCTCGCCGGCCAGTACATAGGGAAACGGCGGCGCGCCGCCGGCGTGCAGGTTATCCGTGGGCCGCAGGAAGAAGTTCAAATCGCCGTTGGACGAGCCGGTTTGGGTCAAAGCTGTCTCCAGGGAGGCGTTCTCGGTCCGGCCAAAGTACATGCCGTAGCCCAGACGCAGAACCGGCCAACCGATTTTCTTGCCCTCGCTGCCTCCCAGTGCCAGGCTGATGCGGGGGCCCCAGTTGTTCCCCAGGTTGGGCAGCCGTCCGGTCAAAGGAAGTGCCGGGTTGGCCAGCGCGGCGATAGTCGGCGGTAGCTGTTGCCGTTCCCAACGCAAGCCGGCGGAGACAACCAGCAGCTTTCTGGGCTGCCATTGGGCGGTGCCGTAACCGGCCCAGTCATTGGTGCCGAGGTTCCAATTAGTGGGGCCCATGGTCTGCGAGTAATAGGAATAGCAGGGCAGGTAGCCCAAGCCATGTAACCCCCCGGCTGTGTCGCGCCACACCTTGCCGGTCTGGTCGCAGTTGTGCTGGTTGTAGGGACTCAACTGGCCTGCGACGCCGAAGGCCGCAAAGGCCAGCGCGTCGGAGGCGAAATTCGCCGCACTCGCATAGGAATAGGTCCCGGTCCGGTTGCGCAGCAGGCTGGTGCTATCGCCGTTATGGCCGAGGTCGAAACCGGCCTTGAGCAACAGCTTTCCTCTGACCCAATCCAGCCCCTGGCTGGCCTCGAAGAGCCGCTCGTCGGGATAGCTGCCCTGACCAAAGCGGGAGGGATTGCCGATGGTGAGCCCATAGCGCGAATCCACGACAATCTGCGGTAGCTGCCCCCAAACATTTGGGCTGAGGAGGGGCTGTTCGAAGGTCGAGGGCGTTTCGGCATGTTCGCTGAGGATCGCGCGGCCGGCGGAGCCTTGTGTCACCAGGAGAAGGTTGGGTGTCAGAAACGCTTCCCAGCGGCCGAGCAGCCATTCCTGGCTTGCCTCGCTCGACCCAAAGCTATTGCTTCCATAGGTCTCCGAGGTGCGGGTCAGGCCGCCGCCGGGCGCATTCCAGGTGGCCCCGATCCCTTCCAGGGAAAGGCGATGCCGTTCGGCCAGTTCCCAGTCCAGGCGGCCGAATCCGATCCATTGGCTGGCTGTGCGTGGCGCCGGGCCAAGCAGGCCGTCGAGCGTTGAAAGAAGGGTGGAGTAAGCCGCAAGGCCTTCTCCAACCGGATTGGTGCTGGCAAGTCCCAAGCGGGCGCTCAAAACCTGCATCTGGTCGTTGCTGGGCTGGGCAAAGAACTCGGCAGGATGCTTGACGGTGGCTACGGCCGAATCGTTGCGCCGGTATCCGTCCAGGGCTGTAAACCAGAACAGCTTGTCGCGGCGGAGTCTTCCACCAACGCCGACGCCCCAGTCGATCTCACGATCGGGCGGGCTATAGGGCTCCGGGGTAAATACCGGCGTGGTTGTGCCGGTTGCGGACGCGGTCTGTTTCACCCACTGGGTGAAGGGGTTCTGAGCACCCCAGGTGTTCTGCCGGTCAAATACGAACGTCTGGCCGTGCAGGTCGTTCGCGCCACGCTCCGTCTCCACGCCAATCCGGTTACTGCCTGCCGATGCGGCGTGGGCCTCAATATCGCCAGCCTCGGTTTGCACGCTACGAATGGCCGATGCGCCCGGGGCGAAACCGCGCGCACCGGCCCAAGCCTGCGCGCTTGTCCCTGTACCGCCACCAGCTTGGCCGCCGGACGAGCTTCCGCCTGTCCCTCCAAACGCGAGCCTGGTACCGGCGCCGTCCAGACGGGTCTCCGCAGCGGCAGATCCGGTGGCGAGGAATGAGGCCGCTGGAGTTCCAGTCGCAGAACTGGCGGCCGCAGGAGCGTCCAAGACGAAATCCTGCCAGCGGCGGCCGCTCGCAGGCAATGCCTGAAGCTGGTCGGCTGTGACCGTTATGGTTGTCGCCGCGCTGGTCGAATCGACGCTCTTCAGGCGGGATTCCGCAATCTTGCCTGGAGGTTTGGATTGCAATTCGGGCGTCAGGACTACATCCTGCCAGGCCCTGCTGCTCAGCGGCATGGATTGTATGGGCTCCGAAGGCAGGGTGGTTGCTACCAGGACATTCAGCGTTGCCGGCTTGGGCAGGTCACTGGGTGGTACAACCCAGGGGCGGGGAGGGGCTGTTTGATTCGGTGCGATCTCGGCTACCAATGGGACTTTGGCTGCCGTCGGCTCCGGAGCCGGGTTCCCAACGAGAGGAACCGGCGCCAGGGTGGGCGGCGACACCACAGGAGCTACCTCGTGCTGCGCCGGAGCCAACTGCGCGGTGACGGCGGGAGCCTTCTCAACGGCGGCGGGCAGGACAAGCGCCATGGCCGATTGCAGGCGCGTTTCGTGCCCCGAGACCACCTGGATTGTCTCCAACTGCCCGTGGCCCAGGCGGGGCGAATCGGCCTCAAGCGTGTACGTCCCGGGCACGAGCCCAGCCAGGCGGTAACTGCCATTGCCGGAAGTAACCGTGCGGGTTTCAGCTCCGGTGGACTCGTTGCGCAGCACCACCGATGCACCCGCCAGGGGCTTTGAATACAGATCGGTGAGCTTTCCGGCGATCGACCCGGTCGGGGCCGGTGGCCGATTGACGGCCTGTGCCGGGGCTCCCATTGCCCCGCCCGCCATCGCCAGCAGCAGGGCCAGCGTTGCTGTCCAATTCCGCCTTTTTTCCGCCATCGAGACACCTGCTCGCGGCAGAATCTGGGGAGTCTGCTCCAAGGTCCAGAACGGTCTAGCCAGCTCTATCGGCGGGCGTGGTCATGAACGCAGGGGGAAATGGTTTATTAGCCGGTGCTTCTACGCTCAACCGGCTTGTTGCAAGCGATTCTAAGCCGACTCTGAGCTAATTCAACAACATTTTGTTTTTACCGGTAAACTGAAGAGACGGCATCTCGGATCTGGCGCCGGCAGTAGGCTTGGCAAAGCAGACCTCCGATCTCTGTTCCCTGTTTCCTAATTCCTGTTCTCCTGGTTGTGTATGTTTATCGATGAAGCAAAGATCAAAGTAAAAGCCGGCGACGGCGGCAACGGCTGCATGGCCTTCCGGCGCGAGAAGTTTGTTCCGCGCGGCGGGCCTTCGGGCGGCGACGGCGGCCGGGGCGGCGACGTCATCATGGTTTCGTCCCTGCGCCACAACACGCTGATCCACTTCCGCTATAACCCGGAACACAAGGGCGTGCGCGGCGAACACGGCATGGGCTCCAACTGCTCCGGCTCCGACGGCGGCTCGGTAACCTTGCAAGTTCCTGTGGGCACAGCGGTTTACGATGTCGAAACCGGCGAACTGGTGCACGACTTCCAGGAACCGGACGAGATGGTGATTGTGGCCAAGGGCGGCCGGGGCGGGCGGGGCAACCAACATTTTGCCACCAGCACCCACCAGGCCCCACGCGAACACGAGCTAGGTCGCCCGGGGGAAGAGCGCTACTACCGCCTGGAACTGAAGCTGTTGGCCGACGTGGGCTTGGTCGGATACCCCAATGCGGGCAAGTCCACGTTGATTTCGCGCATCTCGGCCGCCAAGCCAAAGATCGCCGACTACCCGTTCACGACGCTCGAGCCGAACCTGGGCGTGGTGACGGTAGGCGAGCAGCCGAATCAAGAGTCGTTCGTGGTAGCCGATATGCCCGGCCTGATCGAGGGCGCGCACCTGGGCTCCGGCCTGGGCATCCAGTTCCTGCGCCACATTGAGCGCACCCGCCTGCTGCTGCATCTTGTGGACGTCTCGGACGCCTCCGGGCGGCTCGACCCGGTGGAGGACTTCAAGGTCATCAACAAGGAGCTGGCCAGCTTCACCAGCGGCGTGGTCCAGACCGACTCCGACGGCTTTCCGCGCGACGACGAAAAGCCTGAGTTGCCCAACCACCCGCTGGCCAATAAAACCATGATTGTGTGCGCGACGAAGATCGACTCCGGGAACCCCGAAAAGCTGAAGAAGCTGGCCGCGCATGTGAAGCGCAAGAAGCTGGAGTTCCACGCCATCTCGGCGGTAACCGGCGAGGGAATCGAGGAGCTGAAGTGGTCGCTGGCCAAGCAGTTGCGAAGGGACGAGGAGTAGCAGGTTTCAACCAGAACGACCATTATTCTGGTTGAAATGCTTGACCGAGGGGGTACCGCATGGCCTCCTGGCAACTGCAACAGGCAAAGACACGGCTGAGCGAAGTGATTGAAGAGGCGCACAGCAAGGGGCCCCAGATTATTACCCGCCACGGCTCGGAACGGGCTGTGGTTCTGTCGATTCAGGACTATCGCGCCTTGGTGGCCAACAAGCCAGACCTGAAGGCGTATCTGATGGGCGGACCGAAGGTCGACAGTTTTGAGATCGAGCCTGACCATGACTTGGAACCTGTATAAAAACTGCTCCGCAGCGGGCGATAAGCCGCAAGAGCCCGTCCCTCAGCGGCTAAAGCCTCGCTCATTCTATGGGCCTTATCGGCACGCGACCCCGACCCTGAGGGTCCCCCGGTGCCCCGGTCGTGCCCTGACGCACGGGAGACTTTCACCACGGGCTGCTCGCTGTTGGTCTTGGAGCGACGAGAGCAGGCAACAAAGGCGCGCGGTTACGTCACTTCCGGGGGCAGCAGCACGTCCATAGGGGATGCGTTGGGACGGCCCAGGAAGTAACCCTGCGCCTCGTTGGCGCCGAAGCCCTTGATCAACTCCAACTGGTCGGCACGCTCCACGCCTTCCACAATGACTCTCATGCCGAAGTTGTGAGCCAGCACCACGAGCGTCTTGATCATGGACTCGCTCTCCGACTCGGCGTTCATATTGCGGACAAACGACGCATCGATTTTGAGGAAGTCGAAGGGCAGCGAGGGCAGGTAGCTGAGATTGGAGTAGCCAGTGCCAAAGTCGTCGATGGCCAGGCTGATACCCCTGTCGCGCAGTCGGTTCATGATATCCGCGGTGTCTGAGGAACCGCTCAGCATCACCGACTCGGTCAGCTCAATCTGCAACAGTTCCGGCTTGAGGCCGGTGCGCTCCAGGATGGCGAAGACCTCTTCGACAAAACCCTTGCGCCGAAACTGAATGCTGGAGACATTGACGGCGATCTGCACCGAGTAGGGCAATTGCGGTTGCCAGCGAACCGCTTCCAGGCAGGCCTGTTCCATGATGTAAGCCCCGAGAGCGTCGATCATCCCACTTTCTTCGGCAATGGGGATGAACTTGAGCGGCGGAATGGAGCCAAGGGTCGGGTGGGTCCAACGGGCCAAGGCCTCGAACCGGGTCAGGCGATGGTCGGCGACCCCGAATTCCGGTTGGAAATGAAGGAAGATCTCTTCCCGTGCAATGGCTCCCCGCAGCAGGTTCTCCAGGCTGAGGCGCTCCTGCACCAGCACCCCCATGGCGGGGGTATAGTGCATGACCCGATTTTTGCCCTCGCGCTTGGCGGCGTACATGGCGCTGTCGGCTTCCTGCATCAGCTCTTCGGCGTCCTGGGCATTATCAGGAAAGATGCTGATGCCGATGCTTGCGCCGAGAGCCAGCACGTGGCCTTCGATGCGAACGGGAGAAGAGATGGCGTGGAGCAGGTCTTTGGCCACCTGGGTGGCGTCGTCCCTGGTATGGATGCGGTCCAGAATCACCATGAATTCGTCGCCGCCCAGGCGGGCCAGCATGTCTCCCTCGCGGACCCAGGAGCGCAAACAGGCGGCCATCTGCACCAGCATGGCGTCGCCCACGCGATGGCCGAGGCTGTCGTTGACCAGTTTGAAACCGTCCAGATCGATATAGAGCAGGGCAATCATGCCGCCCTCGGCGCGAATCCTGGCCACCATGGCAGACAAGGTATCCAGCAGCAGCCTGCGATTGGGCAGTCCGGTCAAAGGGTCGTTGAGCGACTCGTAGATCGCCGCATCCCTGGCTCTCTGCAATTCGGCCTGGTTGTGCCGAAGTTGCGTCACATCGATGGCCGTGGTCTCGTAGATAGTGCCCTCGGGCGTTTCGACCGGAGTGATGTTTTTGAGCAGATGAACGGTGACATTATCGTCGCGGCGCAGGCTGGCATCGCGGTTGCCCAGGGCCTCTTCAGGCAAGGAACGCTTGAGTTGTTCCCGCAGCACCGGGTCGACCTCGAAATCCCAATACGAGCGGCCCAGCAACTCCTCGCGTGAGCGCAGGCCCAACATGCGGACAAAGGCCATGTTGCAGTCGACGATGGTGCCGTCGGCGCGCCAGGTAAAGACGGCCGCCAGGTTGCGCTCGAAAAGCCGCCGGTAGCGTGTCTCCAATTGCAGCTCATTCTCCAGCTTGGTGCGAATCAACGCTGTCTGGCTGCGCACGGTGCGGCGCAATTGCGTGATCCAGATCAGCGGCGTCAGAACGCAAAACAGCATGGCGCCCAGCAACGCCGCGGCGCGCCGTGGGGTCAGCCAGCCTTTGTCTTCCTGCACCACCATCGCGGCCGGAGAATCGATGAGCACTTTGAGGGAGCCGCCACCGGGCTGCATGACTGCAATCCCTGTCAGTTCAAGAACATGATCGAGGGGCAGGCTGACCATCTCGCGTGTTTCTTGAGTGCGGGGCAAAATGGCAATAAAAGTCTGTCCGCCATCCTCGAGTTTGTAGCTGAAGCTGGCGGCATCGGGGGTTTGACTGATTAGTCTGCCTTTGAGACGGACGCGCCGGCCGTTCAAGGACTGCTGAAGGATCTCCCGGGCGGTCAGTGGCAGCGGAGCCAGCAGAGGCGCATTCGGCAGCACAGTGTCGCGATGGATCGACGAATCCGCCAACTCCGCCCCAAAGATTCCATGACTCGGGAATCCAACCGCGTCCACCGTGTCGCCCACCGGAACGACAACCTCTTTTCCGGCGCCCAGAAATACCATTCCCGAACTATCGAGGATGGCGAAGCGTCCCGGCGAAGCCCAGGTCACTGTGCCCCGCACATGCACGGGGCGCACAAAGCGCTCGTCCGCAGCCGAGCCAGGCAATGCTCCGATTGGCTTGGGTTGAGAAGCGAACCAGTCGGCAGGGGCTGGCTCCTCCACTTTAATGTCTTGGAGGCTCTCGACAAACAGTTGGGCGGCCACGCGTTTGTAGTTGTCATCCTCGTGACGGGCCACAATTCCGGTGACCCGCGCCAATGCGCCGGTCAGGGCGAGCGTCGCGGGGCTCTCCGCCTGGGGCACAAAAATCCAGACCATCTTCTTTCCGTCAAAGACGCGAAAACAGACGCGATTCCAGTTTCCCTCGCAAGGGTGCAGCACACCCTCGGTGACCACCCGAGAACTCTCAGCCACCCCTGCGTCGAGTTCATCCACGCGCCTCGATTCGGCAGGTGGAAGCACGCCGTTGCCCAGGACCGTGACCTTGGCTTGAGCCAGAGAAGGCCCAAAATTCCCGGCGACGGTCACGGCTTCCAAACGGATGCGTGCGCCGGAAGCATAGCGGGCAGTCGAGCCATGAACATCGATGTAGGTGGGGCCGGTCTTATCCTGCACAAACAACGCGCCCCACTGAGGGTCGGAATAGAGCACCACGGCCTGAAGCTCGATGGGGAAGGATTTTGCAGCTTGGGCTTTGGTGAGGGCGAAGATGTCGTGGACGGTGCGCAAGACGCGAGTTGGCTCTTTGCGGATCTGTGTCGAGGAAGGAATGGCAAAAGCCAGAACAATCAGGGCGACGCACGATTTCAAGGCCGACAAAGCCTGGCTCGATATCAAGACGGTGCAGTTCTTGCTCCGCATACTTGCGATTCGCTTCCTGTGCCGCCAATACCGTGGTCTACGATGCACGGTCAATCAAAATAGAGGCCTATCGCAATTATCGGCCGATGAAATGTAAAAATTTACGCCAGTTCAGAAAAGGCACAGTTTTTCCTTGAGAGCTGCGCGGCCGCTGTTTCTTGCCATTTTGGCGCCTGGCCAATTTTGCTCGCGACCGCATATGCAATTGCGCTACTATCTCTTGCATTGGTTTTTGCATCGCACTGCTGTGTGCCAGAGAATGAACGGCATCCGAATGTGCGACGAGGGAGAATCATGACTCATCCACCGAAGAAATGCGCGAATGCGGCTTGTACCTGCCCCGCTCCGGAAAAGGGGAAGTATTGCAGCGCCCACTGCGAGGGCATCGGAAGCAGGACTGAGATCAACTGCTTGTGCCGGCACGAGGAGTGCGGCGGCAAACCCTCCTGAGGTGAGACTGTACGCAGATTCCATCCGCTGGACGGCTCCGCATGGGCAGTCCGGCTCAAGCCCCACACCGTAGCTGTAAGAGTTCCCTGGCTTGCGGAGAAAGCCTGCTCGTTTCGGCGCTGGTTTGCGGTTTCCTTAGGCTCCTTGGCGAGCGAATCGAAGCCCTCAGCGAATCGAAGCCCTGAGAATGCGGAAAGCACGGAACGGTGCAGAGAACTCAGACCAGGATTTCGATTCAGACCAGGATGTCGATCTTGATATTGAGGTTGTTCTCAGCCGATTGGATGCTGGAGCCGCTCGCGTCCGCGCCCGCCAGATTGGAGACCGACGCCGTGTACTCGTTGCCGGACTTTTCCACACTGCCGGAGTATTGCTTGCCGGCCACAGTGGTGGAGTAGGCCGCCGCCATGGTCTCTTCTGCTGCAGCGGCCCCACCGCCACCGCCTCCGCCCTGCGCGGACTTGGCATGGGACGATCGGGCCGGGGCTGCGGAGCTTTGAGATGCCGAGGCAGTTGCAGAGACCGGGGCCGCACTAACCGCCGCGGTGCTGGAAGAACTCGTGGCCGATGAGGTCGATGCGTTGCTTGCGGCTTTGGCAAGATGCACCGGATTCAGTACCGGTGCGCTAGACGCATAAGAAGTAAATCCGCCGATCTGCATGACTCGCCCCCGGGGGAGATTTGCCACCCTTGTATCCTTCTTCGGCAACAGGGCGCTCTTTGATCACCGGAATTGTACGGAAATCGCACACTCTTCTCGATCCTGTCCAAATCGGGCGTGGGGCGAGCCCTTCCAGGTGGTCCAGAGAGTTGGCCCCAGCGCAGGTAGCGCAGGAAATTGGCCGCACCGCAGGTGGCTGATAGACTTGGGCTGCGAGGAGTTGGTACCCAATATCCCATGATTGAACTGTTGCCCTCCATTTTGTCAGCCGATTTTGCCCATTTGGCCGAGCAGGTCGCCGCTGCCGAGCGAGGCGGCGGCACGGTGATCCATGTCGACGTGATGGACGGCCATTTTGTGCCCAACATTACGCTGGGGCCCCCGGTGGTCAAAAGCCTGCGCAAGGTAACCAACCTGCCTCTGGACTGTCATCTGATGGTCGAGAACCCCGATGAGTTTATTCCCGCCTTTGCCGATGCCGGGGCCAACTGGGTCAGTGTGCATTACGAAGCCTGCCGCCACCTGCATCGCTCCCTGGAGTTGATTGCGCACCACGGGATGCAGCCGGCGGTGGTGTTGAATCCGGCCACGCGGGTGGATTTGCTCATCGATATTCTGCCCATGGTGCACCATGTGCTGATCATGAGCGTGAATCCCGGCTTCGGCGGCCAGCAATTCATCCCATTTTCGCTGGATAAGATTCGTCACCTGGCCGAATTGCGTCAGGAACTGGGCTTGGCGTTTAAAATCGAGGTAGACGGCGGCGTGGCTCACGATACGGTGGCCCAGGTCGTCCAAGCAGGTGCGGAGCTGCTGGTTGCCGGGAATGCCGTATTCGGCGCCGGCCATGCGGAACAAGACGCGCGCGCCTTGCTGGCCGCCGCGCAGGAAGCCGAGCGAGGGTAACCTCCGCTCAAGTCCAAGAACAAGATTTGGCCCAATCCGCAACCGTGCACCCACGGAACGAAGCAAGCCGGGTAAGATTTTTAGAGTCAGGATGAAGGTGGCTGGCCTGTCGACAGGCGGTTGCCGCAATGAGGTGGTATGAACCGGTTGTCCAAGAAGATTGCCGCGGTGGCTGTTGTCGTTCTGGTGCTGGCTGGAGTTTCGGCCCGGGCATCGGACAAACCCAAGAAAAAGAAGAACCAGGACCTGGCTGCCAACCCGCTGGCCAATGTCAACTCCAAACAGCCCGACAAGGAACTGTTCGACAAGGCCATGGTGGCCCTGAAGAAGGGCCGGTTCGACGTGGCGCGGCTCGACCTGCAGACCATGCTGAACACCTACCCGGAGTCGGAGTATCGCATGCGCGCCAAGCTGGCCGTGGGCGATAGCTGGTTCAAGGAAGGCGGCACGGCAGCCCTGACCCAGGCCGAAGCCGAGTACGAGGATTTCATCACCTTCTTTCCCAATGCTCCCGAGGCTGCCGAAGCGCAGATGAAGGTCGGCGACATCTACTATTCGCAGATGGAAAAGCCCGACCGCGATTACATCAATGTGCAGAACGCCGAAAAAGAGTACCGGAAGATGATCAACATGTTCCCGGACTCGACCTTGGTGCCCCGCGCCAAGCAGAAGTTGCGCGATGTGCAAGAGGTGCTGGGCGAGCGCGAAGCCTCCATCGGGCTCTATTACGAGACCCGCGAGAACTTTCCGGCGGCCATTGCCCGCCTTGAGACGGTGGTCGACACCTATCCGCTTTACTCCAAGAGCGACGAAGCGCTGTTGGGCATTGGCGATGCCTTTGCCGGCGAGGCCCGCGCCATCCAGATGGCGCCGAATCTCAATGGCGCAGTCAAGGAACGGCTCCGCGCGGTTTATCTGGATCGTGCCGCAACCGCTTACGCCAAGGTCATTACGCGCTACCCGATGGCTCCCCACGTTGAGGATGCCCGCGATCGCCTCATCGCCATGAACCGGCCCGTCCCCGAGCCAACGCAGGACGCGATTGCCGAGAACGACGCGGAAGAGCGCAGCCGCCAGCCCTTGCACTTTACGACCAAGACCCTGGGGCTAATCAAGCACGGGCCGACCGTCGTGGAGGCCGTGCATGTGGGCGAGCCCAGCTTGGACGACCCCAAGAGAACCCTGGCTCCCGACATCACCAAGGAAAACATCGCTACCTTCAGCGCGGCGTTGAATAACGGAAAAACACCGGCCGCGGCTGCCTCTGTAAAGCCAACGGCCCCGAACGAGCCGCCTCGCACCGATCAGCCGTCCACGGTGCCGATCCAAATGAGCCCGGCCGATGGCGGCACAGGTGTGGGAGTCTCCGTCGTCAGCGCCCCGTCGTCAGCGCCCGTGGATCCCAATGCCGTCGTTAAGCCGGTGGGACCCAACACCGCAGCGCTGCCGGCTGCCGAAAAGCCCGCCGAAGCACCGGAGCAAGTGAACGAAATCAAGCCTGGATCGACCTCGACCGCGCCAGTGGCCGGTGCCAACAAGAAGAAGCCCAAGGCGGATCTGAGCGACGAATCTTCCAGCAAGAAGAAAAAGAAGAAGGGCCTGTCGAAGATCAATCCCTTCTAGTGTCCCGCAATCAATCGAATCGCTTTGCACGAAGGGCTGCCCACGGGCAGCCCTTTGTTATTGAGGGTAGAAGCGGCGGATGGCCGTTTTTGACTTTGCCACCAAGGCGGGTGGCCATCCTTCGCATTTCTTAGCGAACGGTGCGAGAGGCGAACTCAGGCCGGGGGGTGTGACCGTCATTCGCCTTATCGGCACGCCAGCGCCGCATATCAGGGCTCACTCCCGCAACGCACGACAACCCATCTCACGAGGAATTGACAGCGTGACTCGCGCCGACGAGTAGCATGTGTCAATGTCCCGGAGTACCACGGCGACACAGAGCCTGAAACGTCTAAGCTCCGGGGCTATCTTCAATGTGCTGCGGGGCACACGCAGGCTCGGTAGCCATCCGCTGAGTCATTCGACAGCCCGCAGCCGTATTGCGGCCAAACCAGGCCCAACGCGGGCGAGCCGCCGCCGGAGAAGAAATTGCGGATGTAGGCGCGGCTGGTTTCGTTTTGCATTCCCGGATCAGCCTGAAAACCGGCGAGAAGCTTGCCGACCGAATCCGCGGTGTAGGAAGGCTGGTGATACGTCTCGGCGTAGTCGTATTCCTGCTTCCATTGCGCGTCCACGCCGGTCTGGTTGGAGGCGACATAAACCCGATAATCGACGAGCGCAGCCGATGCGGGGTCGATGCTTGCCACCGTAAAAGACGGCGCATTGCCGTCGATGGGCGAGATGGAGGGCACCATCTTCAACACCACGGCACTGCGTGCGGCAGGGGCCTCGGGCTGAGTTGCAGGCAGCAGGCGCATCTCGTCCATGTGGGTATGAGCGAAGATTCCCAGGGCGACCACATCGCCGAATTCTGCGAGTTCTTCCGCCATTTTCTCAGACGAAAGAAACATCTCGGGGCTCTTGCCGCCGCACACATCGCGATTCTTGGTGATGGTTCCGTGCACATCCACGCCCGGCGGAATGTGGCTCATCACCCAGACCTTCTGCTTGTTGCGCCGTGCCTCGGCCAGTTGCGCGGCCAGCCAGGCAAGCTGCACGTCTGCCGCGGTGGAGTCGACCTGCCCCGCGCAGGTCTTGTATTTCTTGGCCCAGAACAGGTCGTCCAGAACGAGCAGCCGGGCGTTGCGCATCGGGGCTGGCAACTGCACGCTATAGAAGCCTCCGCCGGCAAAGTCCTCCTGCGCGGCCTGACGGTCCTTTGCCGGAAATCCGCTTGCAAAGACCTTCCCTGTCACGGAAAGAAACTCGCTGTGGGCGTCGAGCCGGTAGTCGCCGCAATCGGAGTCGTTGTTGCCCAGGGCCAGATAGACCGGGATTCCCGGAAACGTGGCGGCCAGCTCCGCACTGACGTATTCGACCGTCTTCTCGACAAACCCGCGATAGTCTCCCGCGGCGGCGTGCGGAAACAGCGCGTCGTATTTGCAACTGAACGAGTGGGCTATCAGATCGCCGCTGACGGTGACGAACTTTACCCCGGCGGCATGGACGCGCATGGCCTGCAGACTGGACTGCAGCAGCACATAGGAGGTGTCGGAGCCACGGGTCTTGCAACTCTGGTTGAGCGTTGCAACTTGCTGCTCGCGGTCGGCTGACGGGGCCGCGGCGAGAATGCCGTTCCACTGGCTAACCGGAGCCGCAGCCAGTTGTGCTACCTTGCCCGGGTCGGCGAACGGCTCGAAATGGATGTCGCTGAGGAAGAGTGCTGGGATAGCGCCTTCAACGGCCTTCGGAGGGGCCTTGTGGCTAGCCTGGGCGGGGCACGCGGTCGCCGCCAGAAGAAGAAAGGCAAGCAGGATCGAAGACCCTGAAACTGCGGTGAAGACACCCATCGTTCGATCCAGCTTCATTCGTTCTCCTTGGCAGTTGGGAATAAGGGGCAGGGGCGGTTGTCCCCGTGCAGGATATCGCACCGGGGTTTGGGGTATCCTGCGGCGTTCCGTGAATCTGCCAGAGCGATCGATCTCAGGTCCAAATTGTTCGGTACGATCTTGGTGCCTCCAGAGTCCGGTCAAGCGACGAATCGGACAGCCGGCGCGGACGAGGACGTCCGCGCTACAGCCGGCCGGGAGGCCGGCGCTACGCTGACTCTGTTGCGATCCGTAGGGTGGGAGGCTGCGCGCTACTCTGTTAAAGTGAGGTGGTGGTCCCCTTGCTCGAAGCCTTCTGTTTGAAGGGTCTTCCGGGTACTCCGCCGGGGGCTGTTCAAGAAAAAATCATGCCCCACGACCTGCCTAAAGCGTACGACCCCACCGAACTCGAAGATCAATGGGCTGCCTACTGGGTGAAGGAGAACCTCTTCACCCAACCGGCCGCCAAATCCGCTCCCGCGAGCGAAACGAGCCAAGGCCTGGACGGCCAGTCCGACGGCCAGTCCCAGTTCTCGATCCTGCTGCCGCCGCCCAACGTGACCGGGCGCCTGCACATGGGCCACATGCTCAACCAGACGGAGATGGACATTCTTACCCGCTGGCGTCGGATGAGCGGCCGCCGCGCGCTGTGGCTGCCGGGCACCGATCACGCTGGCATCGCTACCCAAATGATGGTGGAGCGCCAGCTCGTTGCGGAGGGCAAATCCCGAGAAGAGCTGGGCCGGGAAAAATTCGTCGAGCGCGTGTGGGAGTGGAAGCGCCACTACGGCGGCGCGATCCTCGACCAGATGA
>CAZLMY010000098.1:0-21295 GCA_964560845.1 uncultured Occallatibacter sp.
CACGGAAGACGATCTCTCGATGGGCGTGGTGCTTATCGGCTCGCTGGTCATCGTGGCCTGCATGTTCATCTTCCTGGAGTTCAAGCCGGTTCCCGGAGCGTTCGTGGGCTGGGCCGCCAACCTGGCCGCTTCGCTGCTGGTGGTCATCTTCGGATTTCTTTTTGTCACAGTCAGCTCGCGCATCGTGGGGCTGGTCGGGTCTTCCGCCAGTCCGGTATCCGGCATGACCATTGCCACACTCATGGCCACGGCGGCCGTCTTCCTGATGCAGGGCTGGACCGCCCCGGCCTTCGGCGCTCTGGCCATCACCATCGGCGGCGTGGTCTGCATCGCTGCCTCCAACTCGGGCGACACATCGCAAGATCTCAAGACCGGCTACCTGATCGGGGCCACCCCGCGGCTGCAGCAAATCGCACTGATGATCGGCGTGGTTATCTCGACGGTGGTCATCGGGGTCACGCTGAACGTGATGAATACCGGCCTGCAGGAGTTCCATGCCACCGATCAGGTTTGGAACATCGGCGCACCGCACCCTGGCGTTGCCATCCAGACGGACAAAAAGCACCTGCCCGAGGAGATTCGCGTGGTGGACGCCGACAAACCCGCAACGACGCGCCCGACCTCTCAGTACACTCTGCTGAACGCCATCGGCTCTTCGGAACTGCAGGACGGCAAATACCTCTACTCGCCGGCCACGGGCAAGATCGAGGTGCATTGGATTCAGGGCATCGGCAGCGCCAGCGCGCCGGCGCCCCAGGCCAAGCTCATGGCTACGGTCATCAACGGAATCTTGAGCCGCAAGCTGCCTTGGGGACTGGTGCTGATCGGCGTCGCCCTGGTTATCGCCGTGGAATTGTTAGGCATTCGCTCGCTGACCTTTGCGGTGGGGGCCTATCTGCCCATCGGCACCACCCTGCCCATCTTTGCCGGCGGCGTGGTCCGCTGGCTGGTGGACCAGGCAGCCAAGCGTGCGGGCAGCGAGGAAGCCGACAGCGACATCTCCTCCGGCTCGCTGTTCGCGTCCGGGCTGATTGCCGCCGGCGGCCTGGCTGGGCTGATCGGGGTAGGCCTCAAGGCTGTCGAAGCTACCTACTACCAGGGCCGCGACCTGCTCAATTTCCCGCACACTTTCCTGGACCACGACTGGGTTTCGGTGCTGGCGTTTGTGGCGCTGGCTTATTCGCTGTTCTACTTTGCCCGCAAGCCGCTGAAAAAGTAACGGAAGCACCCAATCCGCGCGAAATCAGGGCAGGTGAGATCAGGAACCGTTCGATGGCGGTACGAATTCGAATCAAGATAGGCGATGTCTTTGAGATTCCGTTGCCGGATGGACGATACGCATACTGCCAATACCTCCTCAGGAAAGAGGACTTCGGCGACTTGGCAAGAGTGTTCGATCTGCTCAGCGACACTCCTGTGCTCTCGGTGGAAGCGTTCAAAGCAAGAGGATTGTTGTTTCCACCGATCTTTCTGGGGCTGCTCGTACCGTTGCGGCATGGCCGATGGAAGCGTATCGGAAATCTACTCGTCGAAAACTTCGAGTTTCCAAGGTTCCGCCAGTCGATGCGAACCAAGCCCGGCGTCTACGACGATTGGCGCGTATGGGATGGCAAGAAGGAGAAGAAGATTGGGAAGCTTCCTGAGAGTTTGCGGGCACTGGAGCTGAGGTGTGTTTGGGGTGACGAAGCTTTGGAGGAGCGGATCATGGACGGAACCTATCGCGGAGACCGGATGTTCTAAGGCCCGGTTCCAGGACCCCGCGTTTCGGAGTGGCCCAGCGCCCCGTGTTTCGATTTTGGCGCATGGGCTCCGTGCGGCGCTCTGGTGATCATGGACGTCTACCTCGATATTTGTCGTTCTTGGGAAATTTATAATGAGCAATCATGCGCGAACTCGCGCGCCCCAGCCGATCCAAGCGTGATGTATGATGTGTGATGCTTTTTGGAATGGAGGCGCTATGCGCACAACCCTTGCCATTGACGACGACGTGCTAGCTGCAGCAAAGGAGATGGCCGCCAGCGAAAGAAAGAGCGTGGGAGAAGTGATCTCCGCACTCGCGCGCCAAGCGCTAAGGCCGACGGCATCTGCCCGCACAATGCGAAATGGGGTGCCCCTGCTCGTTGTGCGACCAGGCGCGCCTAGGGTGACGTCCGAACTCGTCCGTCAACTCCAGGAAGAACTGCAGTGACCCGGTTCCTGCTCGACGTCAATGTCCTCATCGCCCTCATTGATCCTTCCCATATTCAACATGATCGGGCGCACGATTGGTTTGACGCGAAGGGACGGCAGGCATGGGCTACCTGTCCATTGACCGAGAACGGAGTTCTTCGCATTGTGGGCCATGCCCGTTATCCGAATTCGCCGGGAACCCCGGCAGGAGTCGCTGACCTTTTATTAGTCCTGCTCGCGCTCGGTGGCCATGAATTTTGGCCTGACGACATTTCATTGTTCGCTGATCAGCATGTCGATGGTACCCGGCCGCTCAATTCATGCCAAATCACCGACAGCTATCTGCTGGCTCTGGCCGGGGCACACGACGGACAGTTGGCCACCTTCGACCGTCATTTGGTAACGCTTGCGGTCATCAATGGACCGCAAGCGCTCCATTTGATCGTTTGAACCCGGTCCCCGAGGCCTGCGTTGCGGGCGAATCGCAAATGGTCGGGTGCTTCAAGTCTCTATTTTTAGAGCGATTCCAGAATAGGAGTGCCCTATCTTGCATCGTGCAGGGTCGCCGCTCCTTGGGGTCGCGTCGACTTGAGCGCTGCGGTTCCTGGGTACAGTCATTCTGGAATCGCTTTAGTCCTGGGTTGGGACAATGGCCTACGCCTTGACCTCCAACTTCACCCCTTCGTGCTCCGGTAAGCACGCGATAATGTCGAACAGATTCGTTGCCGTCGGGTTGCCTTTCGGCCCGAACATCAGGTTCAGCCTCTTCATGTGGATTCGTTGAGATCCGCCCGCCGACCGCTCACAAATCGAAAATTGGGGCAAAGTCCCGGCTTCCGTGAACCACGCGGAGAATGAACACATCCTGGGCCTCCTCGGAATAGATAATCAGATACTCGCCGACGGGAAAGGTCCGCATTCCTGCGCCAAGTTCCCGATGGCGGACCCGACCTGCATGAGGAAAGTTGGAAAGAAAGAGAAACCGGTCGGTGATGGAGTCAATGAGCCGGGTAGCGATCTCCATGCTCCCGCTTTCTTTGGCGACATAAGGCCAGATGTCGTCGAGATCGGCTTCGGCCAGAGGCGCAATCAAGGCGGCCATTAACTTGCCTTCGCCAACTCCGCAATCAACCGCGCCCGGCCGCGCTCTCTTACTTCGGCAGAAAGCTCCTGCATGGATTCCGGCGTAAGCGGGCGGCCTTCGCTTTGAGCCAGCGAGGCGCGCGCTTTGTTGAGAGTTGCAAGAAACCCCACACGCCCGCGCTCACGCTCTTCCCACAGTGCAAGGGCCTCGTGCACCGCGTCTTCCTCGTTTTGAAACCGTCCCATTTCCATCGCGTGGCGGGCGAAGGCCTTTTGGTCGGGTGTAAGCTCAATCTCCATCGTTGCGGCTCCTGTCAAACAGCGTACGCCAGAAGAATCCGAAACTCCATCTCCGCCCCCTCGAGCCAGGTCAAGTGCCATCCATCCCCGAAACTGGGAGAGGGTGTGCACTGCCTTTCATTGAAAATACGGCTTTGTTCCGATTCCCGACGCGGACAATCGGCTGTTCTTGCATATGAAGACCATCGAATGGATGTTTTGTTCAACGGGATGGAGTTGGCGCGGCCTGGGGGGATCCATCCGTTGTAAGGGGGGCTGCGCTGCTGGATGGGGAGAGCTTGGAGCACCACATGCGGCGGCAGTAGAGATGCGGAGTGGGGCCGGAAATTGCGGCTAGGCGGCCGCTGGACGGGGACCGCGAATTTATCGTGAAAAAGGCCCGTCGATGCACAGCCACAGGCGATACATTTGAATAGCAAACAAATATTAGAGACGAAAAAGCAGCGTTTATCCTGTCATTTTTCCTGAAAGGTTTATCCATGCATATGCTTTGTTCCCCTGTCCGCTCCTGTCGCTCCGCGTGCCGGCGGATTTTCCTGGTTTGCTGCCTGGTGGCCCTGGTGGCCGGGCGTTTGCCGGCGCAGTCTACGTTTGGCGCGATTCTGGGTACGGTGCGCGACGTGAGCGGCGCGCTGGTTCCGGGAGCAGAGGTGACGCTGATCAACACGGGCACCATGGCCAAGCGCACCATGACCACCGATGCGGCCGGGAGCTACGCGTTCAAGAACATCGATGTGGGTCAGTACTCACTGACGTTCACTTATCCCGGCTTTGAAAAGGATTCCCTTCCCCAGATTGCGTTGACGGCGCGCGAAACCCGGCGCATGGATGCTGTGTTGAAGCCGGGCGCCGAAACCCAGACGGTGCTGGTGCTGGACACGGCGGCGCCGGTGATCTCCACCGACGTCTCGAGCCTGGCCGAGACCAAGATCGGCGACGAGTTGGTGGAGTTGCCTGTGGCCATTTACTCGCGCTCGACCGGATCGACCAGCCCTATCTCCACGCTGACCACGGAAGCCGGCGTGCAGACCGACGACGGCGGCAATCTGGCCGTGATGGGCACGACGGCGGCGCTGTTGAGCGTGACCATCGACGGCATCTCCAGCGTGGGCGTGGAGTACTCCGGGCCGGTGAACGAGATGTTCCCGTCGTTCAACTCGATCGAGGAGATCCGCGTGAGCGAGTCGAACAACAACGCCGAGTTTGGCGGCGTGGCGGATATCACCACGGTCTCGAAGGCGGGAACCAATCAGTTTCACGGCGGCGTTTTCGAGAACCTCGAAAACACGGTGCTGAACTCCAATAACACCTTTGCGCTGCAAAAGCCCAAGATCGCGATGAACGACTTCGGCGGGACCCTGGGCGGCCCGTTGAGCATTCCCGGGCTTTATCGCGGTCTCGACAAGACGTTCTTTTTTGTCAGCTTCGAGGGGCTGCGGCTGCCGCGGCAAACACCCATGCTGCTGAGCGTTCCTTCGGCGGAGATGCGCAACGGCAACCTGACCAGCTACCTGGCCGGGCAGGGCGTCACTGCTATCTATCAGCCGGACGGGGTCACGGCCATCGATCCCGGCAACGTGCCGGTGAGTGCGATCTCCGCCAGCCTGCTGCAGACGCTGATGCCGATGCCGAATTACGGCGCGGTGGGCACGTACGCCAACAACTACCAGAACAATTTCCCTTCGCCGATCAGCGCCAACCAGGGCGATGTGCGGCTGGATGAGACCATCTCAGCCAAACAGACAGTGTTTGCGCGCTTCTCGTACAAGAATCGCCAGGTAACGACGGCCCCCTCGGCAGCATGTACCTACACCTATTGCGCCGAGGCCGGCAGCCCGCTGCAAGGGGCTTATAACACGCCCGAGATCGACGAGGGCATGACCTTCGCGCACAACTACATCTTCTCTCCCAAGCTGATGAACGAGTTTCGCGGCGGGTTCAACGCGCAGCATACTTCCGAGACGCAGAGTTACTCCACCAACGCGCTGCTGGCGCAGACCGGGCTCAGTGTGCCTCAGCCCGACACCAGTTGGTCGGAAGCGCCGCAGGTGTTGATCAACGGATTCATGTCAACCGGCGCGGGCAATCCGGGGATGCAGCGCGGCCAGATCATCGAGGCGCTGGATAACGTGACCTGGGCGCACGGCAACCACAGCTTCAAGCTGGGCGCGGACTTCAAGCGCATCACCGACCACGACGACAACGTCTATGGCAACTACCGCTCCGGCTGGTATGCCTTCAACGGCTCTTCGGATGTGGGCATGGCCATCGGCGATCCCTACACGGCGTTTCTGCTGGGCTATCCGGATTACACCGAAGTCAGTTCCACCAACAATCCGGCGATGAACGGTCGGGGCTATGCGTACGGTGGATTTGCGCAGGACGACTGGAAGATTACGCCGCGCCTGACCCTGAACCTGGGTCTGCGCTACGAGTTGCACCCGCCGATCCAGGAGATCAACTCGAACACCGCCGCATTCGATCCCGACTACACGGCAACCATCGGCGGCCAGCAGGTGAACGGCGCCGTGGTGGTGTCGAACGCGCAGGCATTGAGTTACAAGTCCAGCGCATTTGTCTCGGCCATCGCGCCCACGCCGATCCTGACCGCGGCGCAGGCCGGAATTCCTTCGGCCTTGCGCTATACCGACAAGACCGATTGGGGGCCGCGTCTAGGCCTGGCATGGCGGCCTTTCGGCACGGACAAGACCGTGGTTCGCGGCGGATGGGGACGGTTTATCGAGTCTCCGATGGGATTCTCGCTGGTCTCGGGCTGGGCGGTTCATGCAAGCTATCTGGCTACTTACAACCAGGACTACGATCCCACCGCCAGCAATCCTTCCACGCCGCTGCTGTCGTTTGCGAATCCCTTCAACACGGCTGCGGGCGGCTCGACCGGGACTGCGAACTTCGATTACGCGTTTCCGATCCACTACAAGGACCCCACCGTGCAGGAGTGGAACCTGACCGTGGAGCAGGACCTGGGACACAGCATCGGGGTGCGGCTCTCTTACACCGGCAGCCACGGGCGGAATCTTGAAGCCATGGAAGACCTGAACCAAGTGCCGGCCAATACCCTTGGTTATGCCCAGGTGGCTTCCAGCCGTCCTTATCCATCGTGGGCGGTGATCCAGAGCGTGATGAATGCAGCCCAGAGCAACTACTCGAGTGGGACGGTGGAGGTTTCGCGGCATAGCGGAAAGTCTTTGACTTTCGACGCCAGCTATAACTACACTCGCGATCTTTCGAACGCGGGCGGGGCCACGCCGAACGCTTTTGCCGTGGCCGGGGGCAGCTTTCTGACCGACCGCTTCAACCCTGGGCTGGATTACGGCAACGTGATCTACGACCGGAGGCACCGCTTTCTGGCCACGTATCTCTATAACCTGCCCTTCGGGCATGGGCAGCGCTGGCTCGGCACGGGCTCGCTCGTCAACGCCCTGGCCGGCGACTGGCAACTGGCAGGGGTGACCATCCTGCAGAGCGGGGCATTCCTGACCCCGTACGAGCAAACCGTGGACCCGGCCAATACCAACATTCTGACGACGATCGGCCAGACGAGGCCGGATCAACTTAGCAATGCATCGCTCTATGCGCCGCAGCGCACTACGACACAGTGGTTGAACCCAGCTGCGTTTCCTTATCTCAATCTGCAAAGTTCGAACGGAATGGGCATTGGGCGCTTCGGCAATGCCCCGGTGGGCGGAGTCGTCGGTCCGGGCACCAGCAATTCTTCGCTATCACTGTTGAAGAATCTGTCGCTTACCGAGAAGGGGAAATTGCAGCTTGGCGTGGAGGCGGCGAACGTGCTGAACCATCGCAACTACGAGCCGCCCAATATGCAGGTGGACTCCAGCGGCTTTGGCTCGATCACCGCCTTGCAAACGGCCGAGGGCGCGGGGCCGAGAAGCTTGGAGTTATCGGGGCGGATCACGTTCTAAAAAGGTGGGCGCCGGAGTCTGTGCTTTCCCAGGTCCCCAACAGCGAGGGACCTGGGGCACCCGGGGTTCTGGAGGAATTCAGACCCGGCCACTGGCGTGAAGAGTGCAACCAATTGAGTTGGGTTCGAGGGAGAACGAAGAGAGGAACTACCGGAGTCTGTGCTTTCCCAGGTCCCCAACAGCGAGGGACCTGGGGCACCCACTTTTAGGTGATTCACTTCACCCACTCCGGACTTGGGCCGCCCGGTGGAAAGAAAAGCAATTGACATTCGATAACTTCCCCGATACGTTCAAAAGCTATGACATACCTGATCACGCTTCTGATTGCCGCGATGCACAAACCCATCGTAATCACCCAGGAACTGGACGACTAACCTCCCCGAAAGTAATCGCTGCGAAACAGGTCTCCGCGCTCACGCGACAGCCTTTTTGCGGGTGAGCGCGGCGTTCACGAATCTGTATCAAGCGCGACGGTGGGGCTTAGTCCAGACGATCCGCAGAGGTGAGTTTGCGGGCCAACCCTGCCGGGTTTTGCGTATCGGGGCGGAGCAAACGGTGCCCGGCGTGGGCCGGGAGCCCCTCGCTACAGCCGGCCAGGAGGCCGGCGCTACAAATTCGCTGACGCGCCTCGTGAGAAATGCGGGTGAGCCGCTCACTGATTCTGTGAAGAAGCCCAGGGTGGACAGCCGCCCGACAGTCCCGGCCGGTCTATTCCCATCCTCCTGCGCCGACGAAGCCTGCCCAATACCAGGGATGTGTGCTTTTGCCGGCGGCGCGGCGCTCGAGCAGCAAGGCTCGTGCCGAGTTCCAAACAGCGTCGGCGGTGGAAGCGTGGCGACCGAGGCGCTGGGCGTAGAGGCCGTGCATGAACTGGCGCGCCACGTTGTCGTCGACCGGCCACAAAGTCATGATGACGCTGCGCGCGCCGGCCACGCGGAAGGCTCGCTCCAGTCCGAGCACGCCCTCGCCGTCGCGCAACTCGCCGTTGCCGGTGTTGCAAGCGGACAACACGGCCCAATCGGCGCCGCTCAAATCAAGCGAAGCGATCTGTTGGGCGGTAAGCACGGACTGTGTGCCTCCGTGGCTGCCGCCGGCGAACACCAGTCCGGAGTGCAGCAGAGGATTGCCGCTGCCACAGCTTTTGTCGAGAAGGAAGGCGTGAGTGGCCACGTGGAGCACGCGGTTTTGGCCGGCATCGGCCAGGAACCGGGCCAGGGTCGCATCGTCTCCTGTGACCAGATGAGAAGGCTCTGCGCCGTTCCATTTTCGCCAGGTGGAGGCGATGTCGGAGACCTCGACCGCTGTGCCCGGCAAGGAGTTGAACTGCAGCTTGCTGTACTCCTCGCAGGTGGGTTCGGCGCCGCGCAGAGGCGAGGGAGGCAATTTGTTCTCGGCTAGTTCAAAACTGGGACTGCCGATGGCCAGCAAGCCGAGTTTCTTGGTCCCAGGCGCGGCGGGCACGAGGTCGCGCTCGCTGGAGAGCATATGAACAACCGGTTCGTGCTCCACCATGTAGCCGGCACCATCGGGCAGGCCGGCGAAGGGGATGAGGTTGAGGTTGCCGTCGGCCACGACAAGGGCCATGCGGACGTCGCCGATCTCTGGCTTGAGCGGATCCCAGATGCGCTGGCGCAGGGCGAGTGCAGCCTCGCGATAGTTGCGCTCATTGCGGGTGGAACCGAGACCGCCGCTGTGGGCTTCAGCATCGGCGGCGGCACGGGCCTTGCGCACCAGTTCATCCAGCGGTGCGGCATCGCCCAGATTGAAGACACGAATCGGGCCTGCTTCCGGATGGAGGACGAAGGCCACGTAGGCGGGCGTATCCGCGTTTGCGGGATCGACCGTGTCCACCGCACCGCGGCGAATCAGCACATAGGAGATCAGCACCGCGTGCGGAGGCAGAAAGTGGCGGATGTCGTTGGTGGTGGCTTGATAGACTCGCTCGTCGGCTCGCAGCGCCGCACTGTGCTCGGCAAGGGTGCGCTCGATTGCCTCCATTTTCTGGTTGGCCGCGTCCACCATGTCGGCGTGTTTGGCGGTGTGTGAGGAGTCGTGCTCAGCCGCCAGCAGATCGGTACGGGCATGATTCAACTCCTTGAGCAGGCGGGCGATCTCGGGGTCGTCGTTTGCGTTGAGGTTTTTCTGGCGGTGCGCCATCTCGTCGGCCACCAGAGCGCGGGATCGCACAACCTCCTGATAGATATCCGCGGTGGGTATCTCGGGGTGCTTCAGGACGACGGAGATGGCGGTGTCAAGGCCGTGCGGCCGTGTGGCATCGTAGGCCAGCGCCTGCCTCTCAGGCAAGGTACGCGCCTGCAGCACAAAGAAATCGCGGCTGATGCGCGCGCTTGCCAACCCCTCGTCGATGGCGCGCTGAGGGGCGCCACCCTGGGCCAGGGACTGCGCAAACAGGGCATGGTTGGATGCCTGCATGTCAGTCTGCTCGTATTTGTTCTTCTCTGAAAACTCGTATGCCTTCCAGGCCAAGGGAAACTGACCGGTGCGGGTGTAGAGCGCCGCAAGGTTGCGGTTGATCTGCATCAAGCGCGGGCTCTCGGGGCCATAAAGCCTGGTGAGCATGTCGACGGCGCGGGTAAGGTGTTCGGTGGCTTTGGGAAAGTTCTGCAGCTTCAGGTAGTTCAGGCCCAGGTTGTTTTCGATGACGCCGAAGTGGTTGTCGGTGGGGTCGAGCCGGTAGGCAATGGCGAGGGCTTCCTCTTGGGCGACAACGGCGCCGGCTGAGTCGCCCATGCGGCCTTTCATGGCGCCCAGGTTGTTGAGAGCGGCCAACAACTCTGCGCTATTGGGACCGGCCAGCTTGCGGGTCAAGTCCACGGAGATGCCATGGGCGCGTACGGCGCAGGGAAAATCGCCCATCTTGGAGCAGATGCGACCCAAGGCGCTAGCGGCGTTGGCGGCGTCGGTGGTGTCGGGAAACTCCTTTTGTGCGATCTCCAGGGCCTGTTCGGAAACGACACGCGCTTCAGGGGAGCGGTCAATGCCGGTAAGCACATCGGCTTGCATCACCAGAAGACCGATATAAGCCTTGCTGCGTGGCCCGGCGAGGGCCTCTTGAATCTGGAGTTCGCGGTTGACCAGGGACAGCGTCTCGACATCGACGGTGCCCGCGTCGACCTGCTTGGAGACCAGATCGCTGAGGGCTAGGGCCAGTTCGGGTGTATTTCCGGGGTGATCGGTCTCGGCTTTGTGCAGCGCTTCCCTGGCTTTTGCGATGCTGTCGGGCCCGGCCTGCACCGGTTGGGCGGCTGGGGACTTTGGGGAAGGCTGCTGGGCCAACGCCGGAAGAGAGAACAGGCCGGCGAGGGCAAGGCACAGGGCGCATCCTGTCGTTCGATTCAACTGAATCCTCCTTGCGCGCGCACCCAAGGGGGAGTGCGGCACAATCTCGTGCGGTGGTGGATTGGATCGCAAAAATGGCCCGAAAAGCAATCCTCGGGGGCTCAAGTCCCACTCATTGTAGGTCGCCTATGTCACGACTAAAGTTGTGCCCTGACAAAAACAAGTATGCAAATTAAACAAAACAAAGAAGCGGGAAAGAGGCCCGTGCCTGAAGACCCGGATCAGCGACTCCTGGATTGAGGGGCCTGAACAGGCTGCGGAAAAACGGTTGTTCGGGGTTCAAAAAGCCAGGAAAGCACCCCTCGGGGGCTAAAGCCCCGCTCATTCTATTGGCCTTATCGGCACGACCGAAGTCGTGCCCTGACGCACCGAGTCTTCCCGAGAAGTTTTTCCGCAGCCTGTAAAGACCCCTGCTCCCTCCACAATGACCTATCGACATCGATCTGTTTCACCCATCGGGGGTCGGAAAAACCGGCGGCGGACTGTGATAGAGCGATGGTCATCCAGCGCCAAACAGTTCCGTGCGGCAAGAATTCAATCCGGTTGCACTTGCAACAGTGTGCAGTGTTGCGGACTCAACGAATCTTGTTCAACTCAATCCGGGCTCGCGGTTCGAAATCTCCGTGCAGAGCGATGGTGCGGGCCAGATCATGGCGTGCATTGGTGGCATCGTTCCGTAGCATTGCCACCTGCGCTAGATAGTAGAGTGCCGCTTCCTGCTCAGGTGAGTCGCCGGCTTCGGCCACGGCAGAGAGGGTCTTGGATGCGGCAGCGAGGTTCGCTTGCTGCATTTGGCAGACTCCCAGGTAGAAGTGCGCGGCCAGCGCATTTTCATCTTGTGCCGGAACCTGTGCCAGGGAGGCGAGGGCCTGCGGGCAATCCCGGCGGCTGAAGGCCTTCATGCCTGCGTCGAAATGGGGGTCTCTGCTTTCGCCGCGAAGGATGGCCGGCCGGAAGGGGGGCAGAGTCAGGTCGGCGAGCCGTGAGAGAGCAGCAGACGTCAACGGGGGATTCGCGATCGAGGGGGCTGAGTTCGCGGGCTGAGACAGGGCAGGGGAAGCGACGGCTGCAATAGGCTGTGCCGGCGGACGGCTTGTGCGCAGGGCAAAAAAGCCGACCAACAGCAGGGCGGCAATGGCCGCCAGAGCGGCGCCGCGAACCGGCCAGGAAACAACGGCCTTGGGCATTTTGAGCGACTGACCGCCGAGTTTGAGCGCAACGGCCTGCAAGGCCTCAACCTGCGCCAGGCAGACCGGGCATTCGAAAAAATGCTCCTCGAACCGGCGCGCTTCAAACTCGGGCAGGGTGCCCTGAACGTAGCGCTCCAGGTACCGATCGGCAGATGTTCCGTTGCAAGGCGTCATGTTACTCTTCCTACAATAACGTGGTCGCCGAAGCCGTTTTGTGACTGGGTGCGCAGGAATTCTGTGACGCGCCGGGTGGCCCGGAGTTTGCGCTGTCGCACCACATCGGAGCTCAACTGCAGGCGCGCGGCAATAATGCCCGGTTTAAGCCCATCCACAAGTGTCATTTGCAGGATTCTGCGGTCCAGCGGATCGAGGCTTTCTATGGCCGCCATGGCCTGGGTCGTCCGCTGCTCGTCTTCCAATCGAAGGGCTTGCGAAGACAGGTCGGGCAGGTCGTCCGGGAGGTCGAGCGCTTCGGTCCGGCGGCTGGATCTGTAGTAATTATTGAGCCGGTTGCGTGCGATGGCGATCACAAAGCCGGGCAGCTTGGCAGCATCCCGCAGTTGTCCGCGGCGGAGCGAACAGATGGCTTCGATCATCACGTCCTGTGCCAGATCGGCGGTGAGGTCTGGATTGCGCGAGCGGGCCAGCAGCATGGCTCGAACCGGGCGCAGGAAGCGGGCGGCGAAGGCCTGCTCGGCATCGCGACTTCCCTCACCGATGGCCTGGACAAGCCGCTCGTCCTGTTCAGCGGACGCCTCAGCCAACGAATCCGAACTTTCGCTGTAGTCAACGCTCATTTGCTTGCCGATTCGATGCGAATGCAGTCATTCTCTCATAACGCAAGATCGGCGAAGTTTCCTTGAGCGGGCGATACGGATTGCGTGGGCAGGGTATGCACCGGGGCGTTGGAGAAAGGATGGGCGCGCGACACGAGGACACATCGGCCCCGTTCAAATGCGACCTTTTTCGACGCCAATGCAGCGAGTTAGCCTCCGCTCCGCGGAGACAGCAAGTTAGCGATAGCCTGGGTCAGGCCGGTACAACACGATAGGCCGGAGATACGGGCAGAAAGACGCGAACGATGGTGCCGTGATTCCGAATGTCATTCTTGCTCTCAATCTCGATGCGACCACCGTGTCCTTCGACAAACTGCTTCGAAATGAACAGACCGATTCCTGTGCCGACGGTATTGCGGGTAGTGAAAAAGGCATCGAACACTCTGGGTAGATCTTCTGGTGCGATCCCGGTGCCAGTGTCCTGGATAGCAAGGACGATCTCATCGGATAGGTTCTCAGCATCCTTGACGGACACCGACAGGATCCCGCCTGTTTGCATCGCATAAATCGAGTTTGAGATCAAGTTCGAAATCACCTGCACGATCTCTCCGCGGCGCAAGGCGGATGTTCGCGAGGAGTCAAGCGACTTCCTGATTTCAATGCCGAGAGCCTTGCATCGGGGCTCGTATATCGCAATTGCGTGACGGACGAGTTCGGCAACCGATATTTCGATCGGAGAGGAGTTTTCGCGATAATACCCGAGTGTCTGCTTGGCGATATGGGATACACGAATGAGTTCGCTTTCGATCGAATCGAGGTATTCGATCGCTTTGGGGTCACCGATCGCAGGTCGCAGGAGGCAGAGCAGGTTCTCAACGGCTTGCAGGGGGTTGTTGATTTCGTGGGCGATGGTGGCCGCCATTCGGCCGGTTGCAGCGATCTTTTCAGCCTGAAGCAAGGATCTCTCGAGCCTCTTGCGCCCAGTGATGTCGCGAAGAATCTTGGACGCTCCGATAACTTGTCCACGTTTGTCCACGACGGGGGAAATGGTAAGTGAGACATCGAGCAGTTGGCCTGCCTTTGTGACTCGCACGGTTTCGAAGTGCTCTATGCGGCGGCCGGCGCGCAAACTTTCGATGATTCTTCTTTCGTCTGAATGCAGATGTTCAGGGATGATCTTGAGGATGGACGAGCCAATCATCTCTTCCGCCGAATAGCCGAAAACGCGTGTCGCAGCCGGGTTCCAACTGGTGATGATGCCATTCAGGTCTTTGCTCACGATCACGTCGTCGGACGATTCGACGATTGCGGCAAACTCGCCTGCGTGCTTCAAACTGACTTCCAGCGCTTTTTCGCTTTCCTTGATCGGGGTGATGTCTTGAATCGTACCGAGAATCTGGCCCGGCGACCCATTCGGCTCCGCTTGAAGCTGTCCATTGACCTCGATCCAGCGCTCGACCGTGTTGGGCAGCCGGATCAATCCTTCGAAATGAAACCGCTCACCCTGTTGCAGTGTGGCATCCAAAGCCCTTCGAAAGGACTCCCGGAAATCAGGATGGACAATCTCGTTCAAGAAGACAGTACGATTCACCGGGCCCTTGTCGCGGGACCGCCCGAAGATTTCATACATGCGGTCGTTTTCCCAACTCGCCCAATCTTCTGCGAGGTGCCACACAAAGATGCCCAGTTGAGCAACTTCGGTGGCGAGTTTCAGCCTGGTCTCGCTGTCGCGAAGCTTTTGAGCTCCCGTCACGACCTGGGTTGTATTGCGGTACGCATCGTAAATGCCTGCGATCTCTCCGTTCTCATAGACAGGGATGAGCGAATAGCTCCAATAGTGCTCCTCGATAACTCCGTTCAAGAGTATTGGGATGAACATGTTGTCACGCACGGCTGTCTCGCCCCTGTAGAAACAGCCTTCAAGATCGGCGCTGACCAGATCCCATGCCTCGCGAAATACATTGCGATACAGGTCGCCAAGTGCGCTGGGATGCTTTCCCATCAAGGTTGGGATTGCCGCGTCGTTGTAGAGGAAGACCATCTGCGGTCCCCACGACAGGATGGTGGGGAAGGGTGAATGCAACATGAGGTTCACGGCTGCAATCAAGGTCTCAGACCAGGTTTCGATGGGACCGAGAGGCGTCGCCGCCCAGTGGTGCGTGCGAATGCGCTCGGTCATCTCGGTTAGCCCGGTGATCAAGGTGGCTGCTGTGCTCATAGTCCCTTTGTCGGTGAAGAGCGAATCCTCCGCCGCGCTTTCCTGCTCTCCCATCGAATGGGGCCCATCCACCGGGCGTAGTAAACTCATCGCGTAAACGAGGCGAGCGCCGAAATGGAGGAAGACCTATCGTTTGCGAATATCGAAGACTTAAGGGCTGACCTATCTGAAACTCAGAGCGGTACGTGGGTCGCTGCTCCGCTCGATCAGGATAACTAAAGAGACAAACGGATGCCAACAGGAAGCACCGAGGAGGAAAGGCGCGGGGCCTTGAGGGCGCCCGCTAGTTCGAGAAATTTGTCTGGAGAAAGGAAAGACCGGGCGCGCCAAACCGACCCAACAGAGGCCAGGACCGGGAAAAATCGGGCTCGCCGACCCATCCGGTCCCTCGAATTCCAGCAGACGCTGCGGCCGCCTTTGCAACACGCCCCCAGGCGCGGGGGCGGTGAGGAATCAATGCGATGCAGGTCGTCCTCGACGAGCCTGGCGACTGACCGGCCCAGAGAAAATGCCCCAAGCCTCTGTGTCGAGACTTGGGGCATCGGATAATTCAGTAGGGAAAGGAGCCTAATCCAACCGCGTCAGGAAAGCCTCGGCCTGGGTCGTCTGCAGATGGCTGGCGATGAATTGGGCCTGCTCCAGGTTGTCGTTCGCGGGACGGATGCGAATCCAATAGCTGGCCTCTCCCGGGAACTCGATCACTTTGGACGTGGGATATTTCCGCATGAGCTGCAGTTTCAGTCTTTCGGCAGCGACTTCATCGCGGAATGCGCCGATCTGGACACACCAGCGGCCGCCACGTTCCAGCGATTTGGGGGTTTGATAAACATCGACCCGAACCTGCGCCATCCCCGAGCGATAAATGCCGGTTGCCTTGGCTGAAGCGATGGTCAGATCGATGACCCGGTTATCGACAAAGGGTCCGCGGTCGGTGACGCGCATGGCGCTGGACTGGCCGGTGCTCAAGTTCGTGACGCGGATCAGCGATCCCAAGGGCAGCGTTCGGTGCGCGGCGGTCAAGGCGTGGTCGTCGAACACCTCGCCGTTGGCTGCCTTGCGGCCGGTATACGGAGCCGTATACCAGGTGGCCATGCCGACCTGGCTCATGATGGGGCGGTGGGAGTTTACAAAGTCCACATCTTCTGCGCTGATGCCGCCATAGGGAACCGGCGTTGGAGCAATGCGCGCCTGCGGCTGGATGCGTGGCTGCGGCGGAGGGACATACTCCCTGTAGCCGCCATACTCCGGCTCAGGCGCGGGCGCCGTCATCTGGGGCGCCGAATACTGCGCCAGGTTGGTGTTATGGTTCGCGCAGCCCGAAGCCAACAACAGCACCCCGGCCAAACTCGCGGCGGCCAACGCGCGGCAGGCAATAACCCGCATCTGAATGAAAGGGGTCATCACGGCCTCGGATCCTTGGGCTTTTCGGGGGTCTGCTGGTCAAGGCGATCGGCGAAGCTGCGTAGGGCGTCCGACATCTTGCGCATGGCGGTTATCGATTCGCTGCGGACCTGAGGAATGACCGCGTCGTTGACATACGCGGCGGCATGGCGAAGTTCCATCTCGATGAGTTCGAGAGCTTCTTCAAGTCGCCGTCCAACACCACCAGGCCCCGGGGGGGGATAGGAGCTCATAATTGCGAAACCTCCGGCTAGATCTTCCTAGCGGCCAAGCGCGCCCCCATGGACATCACAATCTGAGGGTCGCGTCGCGAATGAGAGACAACCGGAGGGAAGCGCAGAACTCCGTTAGGGGTTCGGTGCAAGCTGTGTCACTTCGGGAATTTCTCATCACGATACTCCTGATATCGGTCTTTTGGATAGATGCTGTATGACCTTTAAAAGGAAAGCTCCGTCCAATTCCCAAAGTGGAATTCGGACGACATTTTTTTCTTGACAAACAGAGGTATTTGCCCTGATATGAGCCAGTTGGTTTCTTCGGTAATACCCCTCCATTCGACCCCTCCACTTTGTGGTTCCAGCGCCGTGAAGGACTTACGGAAGCCGGGGCGTCGCCTGTGTTTCAGGAATGGACAGAGCGCCGCCCGGGGGCGGTTTTTCCCGGCAGGATTGGTGGGAACGCTGGGTGCGGGGATTCTGTTGGCGAATCTCCCTTGCGGGGCTCAGGCACCTGACCCGCAAAAAGCGCAGCCCGAAGCACAGTGGCCGGCAACGACAGCCCCGGCACTGCCGCCTTGCCCGGCGGAGAAGCTCCCCGCGGCCCCGCCCGTGCCGGGTGGTACCCAGCCTCCTTCAAGCACCGAGCCTCCGCAGCAGCCGGCCTGTTCCCCGGAGCCGCCCAAACCCAAATTGCCGCTTATCAACTGGTATGCGCGGTTTATCACGGGGCCTCAGGTCAAGCCTCTCACGCCCAAAGAAAAGGTCTGGCTGGCGGTGCGCAACGTGGCCGACCCGTTCAACGCCATCACCATCCTGGGCAGTTCGGCCATTGCCGTGGGCGCCAACTCCCACTCGCCGGTGGGTCCCGGCATGAAAGGCTTTGACAAAGACGTGGGCGTCAGCTACAGCCAGGATCTGACCGGGGAGTTCTTCGGCACATTTCTGATTCCCTCCATCGTTCACCAGGACCCGCACTTTCACCGCATGCCCGGCGCGCCCGTCCGGCGCCGCATCGAGCACGCCATCTATCAGGTTGTCTGGACGCAGGGCGACAACGGCAAGGGGATGTTGAACTACGCGGACCTGGTGGGCTTCGCGTTGGACGACGCTGTGGGCAACCTCTATGTCCCTGGGCGGCAAACCGATATGTCTGCCAGCGCCGAGCGTTACGCGACCGGCCTGGCCACAGCGCCCATTGAGAACTTCGTCATCGAGTTCTTGCCCGACGTCGCCCGCCGCATCCACATCCGGGTGGTGATCATTCAGCGCATCATCAATCAGGTGGCCAGGAACGACGTGACGACGGCGCAGTAGGGTGGGGAGCCCTGATCCTTAAACGGATGTGCCCGTCCATTGGCTAAGGGGTCAGAACTTCAAGCTCGGAAAAGACCTCGAAGTCTTCTCTGTTGAACGTGTAAATTCTCAGGATGCCGTTGGCTTTCATGGTCGCTACCGGATGCAAATCGAAGATGTCGCCACCGGTCACAGGGTGACGGCGCAGCAATTCCAGCAATCCATCCACAGTGACGGCAGGAACCGGCAACACATGCGCAAAGGCAAGCAGGCCGGAAATCGCGCTCAAGGCGTGGCTGGGAGAGCGCGGCTTGGAAACGCGGCGCGCATTGGTCACTACGGAATTGAATTCGCAAAGCGTTTGCAAGGTCACGTAGACAGTGGCGGATGTGGCGTAGGCGGATTCGAGCAGAGCGCGTGACGCCACATGTTGCGGAGCGTCGGTGTCCATCGCGTAGACCAGAACATTGGCATCAATCAGCCCAGGCTCAACGAGCAGAGTCGTAGATTTCCCGCCGATGGATTGCCCCTGCGCCTCCGAGATGCCAGACTGGCAATGCGGGGGCCTGCATTTCTGTCGCCTCGGCAATGATCTTGTGGATGGCCGCGCGCACCAAATCATCGGCCGTGACGCCTTTTTCCTTCGCTAGGGCGATGAGTTTGGCCTCGGTTTGCGGCTCCAGGGGCAAAGTGAATGTCATTTGGCGCCCTCCCTGCAACGATTATGCTCTGAGACTGTGTTTCAAAGCGACTCGCCGTGCAAATTACACAAGTATCGCCGAGTGCCCACTTTCAAATTCTTAGAAATGTGGTTGGGCAGTCGAAGGCCAGAGTCAGGCCCACGGCGCGTGTCCCAGTGGTGAATCCTTGGAACGGGCCGATTGGGGTGGCAAAGCCGTGGAGGTGCCCGGCACCTCGCGGTAGCATCCCTACAACTCCACCTTGAGAGGAATTCCGTTGCGAATGAGCAAGCGTGATTTGCTGTCTGTCTTTTTGTGTGTATGTCTATCGGTGATCGCCGGAATATCCAACTCTGCCGTTGCCCAGACCACCGCCGCCAACGAATGGACCTGGATGGGAGGCAGCAGCACGATAGGCAACGATTGTTCTCAGGGCGTCTTCTGCGGCCAGCCAGGGGTGTACGGCACATTGGGTACGCCTGGTAACGGAAATGTCCCCGGAAGTCGCACTAATGCTTCAAGTTGGACCGATAGCAGCGGCAATCTCTGGCTCTTCGGTGGGGCGGGCTTTGACTCGAAGGGAAACGACTTCTTTCTCAATGACGTTTGGAAATTCAGCCCCGCCTCAAGCGAATGGACCTGGATGGGCGGAAGCAACACAACCAACCAATCCGGACTGTATGGCACATTGGGTACACCATCTGAAGGGAACATCCCCGGTGCCCGCGATTCGGCAATGAACTGGACAGATAGCAGCGGGCATTTCTGGCTCTTTGGTGGCTGGGGCATGGACGGCAATGGTATGTACAGCGCTCTCAACGACCTTTGGGAATTCAACCCGTCCACGAACGCATGGACGTGGAGGGGCGGAACCAGCACGATCAACCAGCCGAGCATTAATGGAACACTGGGGACGGCTGGGCCGGGGGACGTTCCCGGCGGGCTCTATTCAGGTACGGGCTGGACAGACAGCAACGGTCGTCTCTGGCTCCTTGGGGGCCTCGGTTATGACTCCAAGGGTAACTTGGGCTATCCAGACGAGCTTTGGGAGTTCGACCCCTCCGCGAACGAATGGACTTGGAATGCAGGAAGCAGCACACTCGGCAGCATCTGCATAAACGGCATGCTTTGTGGTGGCGCTGGTGTGTACGGCACACAGGGAGCGCCATCCCCAGGAAACCTTCCGGGAAGCCGGACTGGCGCACTGAGTTGGACAGACGGTGGCGGCAACCTCTGGCTCTTTTTTGGCGATGGTTATTACACCAACGGTGCCTCTGGCGATCTCAATGACATTTGGCAATTCAATCCTTCCACCAGCGAGTGGGCGTGGATGGGAGGCAGCAGTGAATACCCTGCATCCGGAAGCAGCCCGGGAGTTTACGGGAGGCTGGGTTTGGCTTCAGCCATCGGTCTCCCGGGTAGTCGTGATAGTTCTTCGGCTTGGGGCGATCAGAACGGCCACTTTTGGCTGTTTGGGGGTGAAGGTGAAGACGCTCAGGGCTTCGGGGGCCTCCTCAACGACCTCTGGGAGTTCAACCCTTCTACCAACGAATGGGCCTGGGTCGGGGGAAGCAGTACGGTCGGGAAAACGAATTCAAATGGTCGTCCGGGCCAGCCAGGTGTTTACGGAACTTTGGGAACGCCCGCTGCTGGAAATCTCCCCGGAGGACGTGCCTGGGCTTCAAGTTGGACTGACAGCAACGGCCATTTTTGGCTTTTTGCGGGCGAAGGCTACGACGCCAATGGCAACTATGGATCGCTCAACGACCTATGGGAATACCAACCTGTTTCGGCGGTTTTTCCCGCGCCGGACTTCACCGTCGCCATCGATCCAACCTCCCTCTCGGTGCAGGCTGGACAGAGTGGCACGGCGACCATCACGGTGCAGGATGTGGGCGGTTTCGCGGGGAATATCTCGTTTTCTTGCTCGGGGCTGCCGGCGGGGGTAACGTGCAGCTTCTTGCCGGCCACGGTGACGCCGTCGGGCGGAACAGCGGCTTCCACAACGCTGACCGTCGCTACCTCGGCTACAACCGCGACTCTGGGACACAGCCCGCGCCCGTTCCTTCCCGAGGCGGCATTGGCAGCCCTCTTGTGCGGCTTCGGGTGGAAGCGGCGCCGCGGCATGCAATGGCTTATGCTGCTGGCCGTCTGCTTTGTCGGCCTGGGCCTGCTCAGCGGCTGCGGCGGCAGCAGCGCTGGCACATCGACTCCGCCACCGGTCCAGCCGGTCACTTCCACGGTCACCGTCACCGCGACTTCAGGGGCGTTGTCGCACACGGCCACCTTCGCGCTCACCGTCAACTGATCTGTTTCAACAACATCCCCCAGCCAGCGGCGAGCGGCCCCCACCGTTCGCCGTTGGCTGGTTCCCGTTCAGCCCCTGATTTCGCCATTCGCTGCTCGGGCTTTGGGTTGACGGGGCGCTGCGGTTACAGTAGCAATGGAATTCCAGTACCCGGGAATTCTCCCTTATTCGGGATTCAAGGGTTTGGGCCAGGCGAGCCATCGCAAAACGGCGGATGTTCTATCCCGGAGCCAGGCGGTCAGATTGACGCGGTTCAGTGGGAGCGACAGTAGTTGAAGGCTCTGAAAAACAGAACCGTTCAGTCGCATTTTTGCTTGGTCGCCATCGGCAACTATTTCATTTTGAGGAGATTGCACTT
>CAZLMY010000099.1:0-21195 GCA_964560845.1 uncultured Occallatibacter sp.
GGGTGTCGCGGTACATCATCTGCTTGGTGTGGATGTAGTTCTTTGAGCCGCCGCCTTCGATCATGTAGCTGGCCAAGGTGAAGGGCGCGCCGCAAAAGCCGATGATGCCCAGCCGATCGTGGAAGTGGGTGGCGACCTTCTGGATGGCCTTGGCCACATAGCCCAGTTCGTCGGCGCGATCGGTGCGGAGGGCGCGAACGTCTTCCGCAGTGCGCACGGGATGGTGGACCACAGGGCCTTCGCCCGCCTGGAACTCGAAGGGCAGTCCCATGGGCTCGAGCGGCAGCAGCAGGTCGGCAAAGATGATGGCCGCGTCCACGCCCAGTTTCTCGGCGGCGGTGATGGTGACTTCGGCGGCGATGTCGGGCTGTTTGCAGATCTCGACCAGGGTGTGGTGCTTGCGGACGTCGCGGTATTCCTGCATGTAGCGGCCGGCCTGGCGCAGGAACCAAACGGGGGTGCGGTCAACGGGGCGGCGCAGGCAGGCGCGTACAAAGCGGGTGCCCTCCAGAATGGTATCGGGCAAGGCAGCAGCGGCAGGGGAAGGGATAACGGGTTCCATATGCAACGATTTTAACGGGCGCATAGGAGCTTTGGCATTTCAGCGATTGAGAACGGATGAACTACATGACCCATCCCACGCAGGCTCGCGTGCGGCTCCATTGGCCATTGACCTTCTCCACAACCACAGTCTCGCTCTTTCCGCAGTCGCCTCCGCACGCATAGGAATACGACAAGATTGCGTGCCGGTTTTCCCGGTCAAAGCGAATTCTGCTCAGGGTGAGAAGCGTTCCCCCGAGGATGCCGCGGCCTGCTCCTTGTCCCATGAGTTTCCTCATGCGCAGACCTCTTTTGGCAAGCACCTGGCTTGCGTATTGCGGGTCGGCGAGAACCATGCGATCCGAGCCCATTTCCCCGAGGTCGGCCTTTTGGAAACGGTCGATTGCAGCAGGCGAATCGGGCTCCAGATCGAACCCCTCCCCACAATTCTTGTTCTCGATTCGGCCGATTTCCAAGGGCACCGTTTGTATCTGCAGGCTGATGGTTGCCCGTCCGTCGAGAATCCAATCGCGCAGGGCGGCACGATAGACGGCGAGCTGTTCCTCACGGGTGACGGTCTCCGGCGAGGCCGTGACCCCTCTTTGGATCGATTCCCGTTTCGCCACATACATGGCGAAACCCAACACCGCCACCAAAAGCACCACCAGGAAAACGGCCACGGCTCCCGGAGAGAGATTGCTGATTGACGTTTCATCCCTGTCGACCATTGAGCTCCACCTTTCAACAACGGAGATCAGGGGTCTGGGGTCAGTGTTTCATTCGCGGATTCCTGCCAGTTGCCGAGATGGCTCGGCGCGAGGATGTTGCCGGTCCCTCAGGCTGGCGACAAGCGTAACTCGCTGAATTTCCACGGTTATGCGTCAAGCCATTCTATGCAAGAAAAGCCGGCCTTCCGAAAATAATTATTGATAGAAGAGGCGAGGCGTATCTCCAGGCTCAACTGCCCGTGCCGGGGATCGATGGATCCGGCTGCTACAAGTCCGGCATTTGCAAATGTCCCTTAGGAAACCCAGTCGCTGCAGAGGCTCTTGCGCTTCCAGACGCCATCGACCTTTTCCAACTGCGCGGCTCCGCCATTCCCGCACAGGGCGCCGCAACGAAAGCCGTAGGAAACCACGGCGTGTCTATGGGCCTTGTCGAAACGGATTTCGCTGAGCGTGACCATTCCATGGGCGTAGCCATTTTCCACCGCGTCCTCGATCTGCATGCCCTTGACGATGGACTTTTCAGGGTCGTTGGCGTCGACATCTTTTGCCTGGCGCAGGGGATCGGCGAGGGCGATCGTCGCAGTGCCCAAATGGGGCAGATCCAGCGTGCGGAAGCGGTGAGAAACACCCGGCGCAAGCGGCTCCAGATCGAGCCCTTTGCCGCAAGCAGTGGCGTCGAATGCGCCGGTCGAGGCGAACGGGACGGTCTGCATCGCCAGATTGACAGGGGCTTTGCCGTCGTCGATCCAATCGTGAAGCACCACTTGGTAGACCGCCAGTTGTTCGGCGGTGAGGGGAGCGTCTTTGGCTTTTGATTTGGCTTGCCGGGCTTGCTGGGCCGAAGGAATGCCGACGGCGAGCAATAGGAGAATCCCGATACGTGCCGTGGACGAATGAAATGCCCGTATGCGTGCAGAGCTTGAAATGCCGGTGGCCATCGGCCCTCCTACAAAGATGAAATGCTACTACCTTGGGGGCGGGCAGGAACAGAGGCGGGTCAGCGGGTCAACGAGTTGGCAAGTCGGCAAGTCAGCGAGTCGGCGAGACAGAAGGCCAAAAAAAACGGCCCCCGCCAGAATTCAGACGGGGGCCAAGTTGCCTTGGTTCTCTCGTTTCACGAGAGCTTGGTTGGCGGCCAAACGGCTGGGTGGCCGTTGGCGCGGACGGAGCCTGGGGGAAGGGCTATGCGGTCTTGCATTTCCAGAAAGATTCTGACGATTCGAATTCCCCGCTTGGCCTGCCCTCCTTTGGGGGGCCGGGCCGGCCTGATAGCAGAGGATCTTCTCAGCGCCCAATCTGAAGATGCATTAGGGCCGTTCCGCACCGGTCGAGGCAGAGGCGCCTGGGGGTGGCGCGGCTGCCTGGGCCGCCAAACTGTTTTCCATCAGCCGGATGTGTACGGTGCTGACGCGGACGGGCTTGTTATCTTCGTCCGACTGGCCGCGGGCATTGCCCAAGGCCACAGCGTGCATACGGTAGACGGGTATGTCATGTTGAGTCGCGAGATAGCGCTTGACCGCTTCTGCCATGCGCTGAGAAGTTTGGATGCCGACGCTGCCCGCTCCGGGTGCATGGGCCTCGACTTCCAGAATGTATCCCTTCTCGTTGGCGAGGCTGCCTGCAAAGTCGTCGAGCTGCTTGCGAGCCGCGGTCGACAGAACCGGTGAACCGGCACGGAACCGGATGTCCGCTTCGGTCACCTGACGGTACTGATCGAGTCCCGCAACGGTGGAGTTCAACTGGTTGACATGGCCTGCCGCGCCTTGGGCAATGCCATTGGCATTCTGCGCCTGGTTGTTGGCTGCCATGGCTGCCTGATTGGCCGCGTCAGCCGCAGACTGTGCTCTGCCGATACCGGCTTGCGCCCTTGCGTCTACGTCTTGAATGTCCTTGGCGTTCTTGGCGTTGACCTGGTCGAGTTCGCCAAGACGGTCATTGATGGGATCGGTCTGCTTCTTGACCCACTTCTTTCTGGCCCAGGGATTCACGCGGCCCCAAAAGCCTTCCTTGGCCGGGGCGGCGGCTGTGGACGCCTGAGGAGCGGGCTGCTGCTGCGCACTGGCGGCAGGTGCGCTCGAATCCGGCGTCGCCGGGGTTTGCGCCGTTTGGGCAAAAGCCGGAAAGGCGACTGCGGAGGCCAGAACGAGCATGGCGAACTGGCGATGGATCGTGGTCCGAGATGTAGCAACGTTTGTCATCGAGTGTTGGTCCTCGTTTAGAAGGGCGTTCACCGCAAAAACTCAGCGGGTAGAGCGTATCTTCTGCTCGCCCTTCTTAGTGCAATGGGGCTGCCAAAGTCGGGGCTCCTCGGCGCAGAGGGGGTTTTGTCGTTTGGATCGTTACAGATGGCCGTTCTTTTGCTGAAGAAATGGAACAGGGTTCGGCGGCTCGGGGAGGCCGGTTTCCGTGTAATTCTTGCCGACAAGGGTATTTTCTACCGGGTAAAGCAGGATTGGGCCGATCCTGAGAGCCGGTGGCAAGAATTCAAAATGCCGAAAGAGTTCCCTCGGGGGGGGCTAAACAGGCTGCGGAAAAACTCTTCGGGAAGGCTCGGTGCGTCAGGGCACGACCGGGGAACCGGGGGACCCTCAGGGTCGGGGTCGCGTGCCGATAAGGCCAATAGAATGAGTGGCTTTAGCCCCCGATGGATGCTCCCTGGCTTTTTGAACCCCGAACAACCGTTTTTCCGCAGCCTGTAAAGCCATCCTTTCGTTTCAGGCATTTGCGGCGCGACTGAAGCCGTGCCCTGACGCACGGAGGCTTCCCGAGGAGCATTTCGCCGCGTGCGGGTGCCCAGAGGGTTGGATGGAGAGAGAATGCAGCTACCTGGTTTCGACGTGAATGACGCGAACTTCGGGGTAGGCTCCGTCCCAGTCAGGGGAGACGGCGTCGAAGATCAGGCGGAAGTCGTGGGAGTCGCCCGGCGCGAGCGGGGCCGCGGAGACCGGCTCGACATCGACGTAGGGATCGCGCACACGGATCAGCTTGAGAGGCTGGGTCTCGTTTTGAGCCACTTCGTGGGCAAAGCTGCGGAACAACACCTGTACGGTCACCCCGGTGACGGTGCGTCCGCCGGTGTTGGCAATGTGCCCATCCAGATAGGTGACCTTGCCGCCGGCCAGGTTGGCCGATTCGCTCATGGCCAGGCCCGTGATGGGTAGATTGGCGGCGTAGGCGTCCAGTGCCGTGGTGATCGGTATGACTTTGGTGGAAGACTTGCCGTGTTCGAGCATCAGGATGACAACAGCCGCGCCGATGAGAACAATGGCGGCAGCTAGCGCCAGGGGCAGCCAGTTGCGCTCCCGCGATCCGCCGGGAGGAACCGCCGCTGGGGAAGAAATGCCGAGATTCGATCCAGTACTCACCTGCGAATTTTACACCCGTTGCCGAAGGAATACCGTCGCAGACCTCGTTTTGGTAGGTAGGCGCATCCACTTTTGCCCCGGTGCCGAATCAGAACGGGGCGTTGCAGAAATCGGCCCCCAACTCTCTCTCTTGGGGCATCTTCGAAGCGCCGCCGGCGTCTAATGAATCAGAGAACTAGATCAGAGAACCAGGATCAGAGAACCAGGATCAGAGAACCAGGAACAGAGAACCAGGAACAGAGAACCAGGAACAGAGAACCAGGAACAGAGAACCAGATCAGAGAACCAGGAACAAAGAACCGGGAACGGTGACTGTAGCAAACGCGTAACCCTTGCCGAGAGGCATTGAAAGGCAGGCCGACGATGCAAAATTCCCCCATGGCATCCACCCAGCTGCCCGCGGAACGACGGGTAGAAAACTTGACCTATCAGGCCGTGACCGTGGCCGCGATGCTGCTCCTGCTGGGCAGTCTCTGGCTGTTCTAAGCAACCGGCTCGGCTCAACCGCATCTTCATGTTGTATTTATGAGTTCCGCGCGGTTCGGAAGATGGCGAAGATGTGCCACCCGACAGTCCCGAAAATCGCCACCAGCACGATCGGCATCGCCAACGGAGACAGACTGGTCCGGCCGTTCCGTGCGCTCTCGACGATGATCCACTGTATCCAGCCAAATAGACAAAGCAACTCGGCCTTGAGACAGGCGACCATCTGCAGGGTGAGACTTTGCAGCCGGGCGCGGTTGTCTTCTGTGACGCGCACCGGGTAGCTGAACGCGGCGGGAAACCGCGAGACCGCCGTCATGATCAGATAGACGACCAGCGCCACAAGCGGCAAAGCCAGCAGGGACGACGAAGAATCCCACCCATTGGGGTTGCCGGCAGCGTCATAGTGGGTGGGGATCTTGTCGGGCAGGTGAGTTGGGCCGGTCAGCGCCTGCCAGGTTATCCAGAACGACAGCGCCAACGCTGCCAGGGCGATTGCTTCCAGGGTCTTGCGCATACTTTCCTTTCCGCATTCCCTGCCCATGCGTCAGAAAAACGCGTGCCCGGGGGCACCCGATGGCGCCACGAGCACGCGGGTCGGCGCGTACGGGCGGGAGACTAGCCGGCGGACGCGGCCAGCCGGTTGGCCCGCCACACGGCCCCTTCCAGGGACACGACCGACTCGGCTGCAACGGGCATTTCGGGCGCAGCGGCGCGCAGGCCGGCAAAGAACGGTTCGCGCACCAGCTTCATCTTCTCGATGACGCCGCCGGTCCAAGCCACTGGAACCTCTCCGGCGATATTGTGTTTGCTGCGCAGCTTGCAGCGGACCAGAAGAACGAACTCCACCAGATCGGCCGCGGCCTGCTTCAAGACTGCAACGGCGACGGGGTCGCCGGCTTCGGCCAGTTCGTTGATGAGCGGCGCAAGGGCGGCAAAGTCCGGCCCCGGTGTGCTGTCACCCATGCTCACCAGGTCTTCGAGGGTGGCAGTGCCCCAAATCTCGCCCACTCTCTTCAGAACCTGCGAAGGCTGGTCGCGATCGTAAGCGTGCAGTGCCCGGCGCACGCTATTGACCCCGATCCAGTAGCCGGAGCCCTCGTCGCCGAGGCGCGAGCTGTAGCCGCCGGCGCATTCGCGGCTGCCGTCGGGTGCGCGTCCAATGGTGTTGGAGCCGGTTCCGGCAATCTGCAGGATTCCGGGCCCACCCTGGAAGGCCGCATCCAGAGCAATGACTTCATCGCCCACCACCTCGGTGCGCTCGGCGTTGAAGTCCTTCAGGACGGCGGTGATCCACTCCTCGATGCCGGGCAGGCTGGCGCTGGCCACGCCCACCGAGGCGGCGCGCACGGCGGTGATCCCGGCCTGGGGATACACGTCTTTCAGCAAGGCGCGCAGATTGGCTTCGGCGGCTTCCGCACCAACCCGAAGTCTCTTGATGGAACCATTTTCCGCATAGGCCAAGCTACGGCCGTCGATCACAATCGATGCGCGGGTACGCGTTCCGCCGCCATCGATCCCCAAGACCACACTCATGTTCGCTCCATCATTTCCCGGCTTCAACGCCGCCGTCGCGCAGCGTTCCCGCCAATACGTTCAGGCTGCCGTCGGTCTTGGGAGGAGAGAGTCCAAGCAGGTGGGCGAGCCAAGGGTACAGATTGACATTTTCAAACGGCGCAACAGTGTTTCCTTCAACGATATCAGGCCCGGCAGCGAAAAAGCTTGCCTTCATCTGGGGCATGTTGCGGGCGTCGAAGCCGTGCAGGCCGAGTGTCGGCGGGCGATCTTCCTGGCCCGCGGCGGGTCCGTGCGCGCGGATGGCGAAGGGACCGGTGGCAACTACCACGGGGTCGCCTTCTCTCGGATTCTGGTTATAGTTCAGACCCGCCGGCACATCCTTGCGACGGAAGGCAACGAACTGCGGAGAGGCCTTCTTCAACTGGTTATAGACTCGTTGGCGGTCTTCTTCAGTGTTGCCGTAGAGCAAAGATCCGACGGTATCGAACCCCTTCAAATCGGCGAATTGATCCAGAGTCACCCATCCGGCGGCGGATTGAACCATGCCGTGGTCGCTCACCACGACCAGGTCGATGGGCAGGCCGGTGGCGTCGAGCGCTGCTTTCAAGACCCCAACGAGCCCGTCCATGCGCAGCGCGGCAGCGCGGGTTTCCTGTGCGTCGGGGCCGAAGCTGTGCCCCTGGTGGTCCGGCTCCGCGTAATAGAGAGTAATGAAATGGGGGCGGTCGGGCGGCGGCAGGCGCAGCCACGCCAGCACCTGCCGAATGCGTGCGTTTTCGTCGATCTTGTTGTCGAAATGGAGGTAATAGGTGGGCTGAAAGCCGGCGATGGTGGCCTCCGATCCGGGCCAGAAAAGGCAGGCCGTCCTCATGCCCTGGCTTTCGGCCAGACTCCACAGGGGCACACCGCCATACCAGGTGCCGTCGGTCGCGGCCTGGGGATCGGTATAGGCATAGCGCTGTTTGCGGGCCGGATCGTAAAAGCTGTTGGCCACCAGTCCATGGTGCTCGGGATAGAGGCCGGTGACCAGGGTGTAATGGTTGGGGAAGGTGAGGGAAGGATAGCTGGGCATCATGCCCTGCGGAGCCCAGACGCCTTGCTTTCCCAGCGCCAGCAGATGGGTGGCGTTGTCCCGCTTCGCGTAGTCCCAGCGGAAACCGTCGAGCGAGACGAGCACCACGTAGTGCTGGCCTTGCGCCCAGGCGGAGTTGGGACCGTGGTCGACATGGAGGACGGGTAGAGCAGGAGGGTTTTGTCCGGTCGACGGAGGGGTTTGCGCGGCCAGGGCGAGCCCGGACGTAACCAGGGAAAGGAACAGGGCAAAGCGGGCGAGCACGCGAAAACGCATCGGCAAACCTCTGGATCAGATTAGTCTATGGGGTTGGGGTGGGCGACACGGTATTCATGCTGCGATTGAACAGTGCCGGGGTTTTCCACCGATTCCGCAAAAGGCGCGCAATGGATGGGGCGCCCAGCCTGTATTTGAAAGTTCGATGAAAAGGGCCAGTCATCGACGTTCTTTTCAGCAAATCCATGCGGATAAGAGAATTCCAACCTGATTCGGAGCAAATCGACAACGCAGCCGTGATACAAGGGACTTAGCTATAGAGAAGCGACTCAGCCTTGCATCCTGGACGTCTTTGGGCAAGGATTTGGCCACATTCCCACCTAATTGATCCACTCCTGCTTTCGAAGTCCCAGGAAGGGGCACGAGGAGATGACACTCGATATTCGGTCTTTCTGGTTGATTGGAGCACTCTGTTCCTGCGGCTTGGGCTCTCTGCTGTTGCTGGTCAGCAGGGCCTATCCCGGGAACCTGAGCCGAATGCTGCGGTTTTGCGGAAGCGCGGGTTTGAGCCTGGCGGCGGGTTGGGCCATTCTTTTTGAACGTGAGGCAGCCGGGGAGTTTTCGTTTCTGGTCGTCAGCCGGACCCTGTTGACGCTGAGCCTGTGCCTGCAATACCGGGCGGTAGCGGAGATCAAACGGCAGCAGTCTTCGGTTTTTTGGGTTCTTGGCCCGCCGGTCTTGATGTTTGCGGTGTGCGCCTGGTTCGGGTATGGCACACGCAACCTGACGGTCCTGGTAATGCTGTTCTGCGTGATTCAAGTGGCGATGATGATCTTGCTGGTTCAATCCCTCTTGCAAAAGGAGGACGGACACAGGCTTTTCATCGACGTGGTCATCGCCTCCGTTTACGCGGTCTTTATTGCTTCGACGATCGCCGTGGCCGTGAATCTGCTTTGGACGAGCCGCCTGAGCGCGACCTACGAGTTCAACAATCGCTATTCGGCATGGAACAACATCTTGGCGATTGTGGTCTTCGCGATAGCGTTTTCCATGTATCCGCTGATGGTGTCGGAACGGCTGAATCGGGCACTGACGATCCAGGCAATGCGCGACCCGTTGACCGGCCTTTACAACCGCAGGGCGTTCGAGGAGATTGCCTACCGCGAGATTGCCGGCGCCTCCCGAACCGGAAACCCGGTGTCGGTGCTCGTGCTGGACATCGATCGTTTCAAGCAAGTCAACGATAAGTACGGGCACACGGCCGGCGACGGGGTCTTGAAGGCTGTAGCCGATACACTGCGGGACGGCTTGCGCACCGAGGACTTTCTTTGCCGCTGGGGAGGCGATGAATTCTGCGCACTGCTGCCGCGGGCCAAGCGCGACCAGGCTCAAAACGTGGCAGAACGCGTGCTGAAAGCCTTCGAAACCTTCCACTTCGCGTTCGAAGGGAACCAAATCGAGATCGCGCTGAGCATTGGGATCATGAGCGAAGAGGGCCACGCCAAAGACCTGGCGCTTCTGGTCCAGTTAGCCGACAACGCGCTGTACCAGGCAAAACTGGCGGGCCGGAACCGGTTCGCATTCGCCATGGACGGTAATCCCGAGTAAGCAACGACTTGACCGGCGACAGGATGAAACTACCGGCGCCGCGGCTCGCCGGGACTTACGCGATACCGCTTCCCGGGGCATAGATTTCCATCGCCGGGCACGTTGAAACTGTGCGAAAACAGGTCACTTTTGCACAGTGTTCAAAAGTGGCTAGACTTATTCTTTCTTTAGAGAGACAATAACTGTCACGATTCATTCTCTAAAGGGCCTGCACCCAAAATCTTGAACGAGCGATTGCAGTAAATCTCCCCTACCTGCCATCCCACAAGGGACACTTGGCAATGACTTTCGATATTCGATTGCTCTGGCTGATCGGAGCACTTTGCGGGGCCGGTTTCGGTCTCCTGGTGCTTCTTGTCAGAAAGACCTACCCTAACTATCTGGGGCGGGTGCTCCTGTTTTGGGGAGCCTCCTATTTGTGTCTTGGGGCTTCTTATGCGCTATGGAGCGAACGAACCTGGGTAGGGGACTATGCCTTCAATGCAGTGAGCCACACGCTGGTGGCGCTGTGTCTCAGCCTGGAGTTGAAAGCAGTTAGAGAACTCAAGCGCAAGACGCTCACCAAGAGCCGCTTCCTGATTGCGCCATTGCTTATGCTTGCGGCCTGCACGTGGTTCACCGTGGTGCAGCGGAATATCACTGTGGAACTGCTGCTTTTCAATGGGATCGACATGGCCATGATGATTCTCATCGCCCGCACCCTGGCGCTGCCTGAAGAGGGGCAGCGGCCACGGATCGACCTGATGGCGATGGCGGTCTATTTGGCGGCGGCCATGCTCACCTTCTTTGTGATTGTGGACTACTTTCGAGAAGGCCTGTTCAGCCGGGAATACGACTTTGAGTGCACGCGATCCTATGTCAACTCCATCTCCGGCATCGTGAGCGAGGGGCTTGTCTTCTCGTTGTTCCTGCTGTTGGTTTCGGAGAGGCTGAACCGGACGCTTGTGATTCAGGCGATGCTCGATGCGTTGACCGGGCTTTACAATCGCAGGGCCTTCCAGGAGATCGCCTTCCGGGAACTCGCAGGGGCCGCGCGAACACGGAATTCAGTTTCCATCCTGGTGTTCGACATCGACCATTTCAAGGCAGTGAACGACAAGCGCGGGCACATGGCCGGCGACCAGGTATTGAGGGCAGTGGCCGATACGTTGCGCTATTGCCTGCGCGACGAGGACTTTCTGTGCCGCTGGGGCGGGGATGAATTCTGCGCGCTGCTGCCGCGCGCCAACCGCGAGCAGGCCGAGGCTGTGGCGACAAGGGTGCTGGAGACGTTTGAAACATTCAGCGTTCGGTTTGAGGCAGATTCGATCGAGGTTTCGGTCAGCATCGGGATCATGAGCGACCAGGGAGACCAGAAGGATCTGACCTCGCTGGTTGAATTGGCCGATGCGGCGCTGTTTCAGGCCAAGCAGGCAGGGCGCAACCGATTCGCATTCTCGCACGAATGCACTCCCGCCTGAAAAGGAGCGCAGGAGCCATGTCGCTCGAGTCTCTCATAGGCTATTGGCCGTTCCCGGACATTTGTGCAAATCCAGTGGGAGGCGGCGCCCCTTGCAGCGCTACCAGGCCCAGGGGTTCGCAACATGCCATGTCGAGCCGGGCAAGATCCTGCTGCATGGCGCGATTCACCTTGAACGAACGCAGCGTCGCATCCAGGATTGCGGCAATCTCGGATGAGACCGGCCGCTCCATGCGGTAATGCATCCACTTGCCTTCGCGGCGTGCCGTCACAATGCCGGCATTGCGCAGATAAGCCAGATGCCGGGAGATCTTGGGCTGGGACTGCTCGAGGATCTCGACGAAATAGCACACGCAGACTTCCCGCCCATCCATCAGGTTGAGCAAGCGCAGGCGGGTGGCGTCGGACAAGGCGGCGAATAGCCGAAGCAGGGCATCGGCTTGGGGATCTCTGTTCACAAATCCTAATATACGCCTTGACGAATATATCGGAAAGCGAATATATTCGCCTTAACGCATATAAGGAGATCCAAATGGCCACGCCCGCTCAAGTGAAAGAAGAAGTGCAACAGAAGTACGGCAGCGCCGCTCGTTCCGTGGCGGCGGCCGGCAGCAAATCGGCCTGTTGCGACCCCGGACTTCGCTGCTGCGACCCGATCACGACCAATCTCTACAGTGCCGAGGAGAAGGGCCAGATTCCTGAGAAGGCCGTGCTGGCGTCGCTGGGATGCGGAAACCCGACGGCGTTAATCGAGCTCAAGGCTGGCGAAGTGGTGCTCGACCTGGGTTCGGGCGGCGGCATCGATGTGCTGCTGTCTGCCAGGCGCGTTGGGCCCATGGGCAAGGCATACGGCTTGGACATGACCGACGACATGCTGGCCCTGGCCCGCGAAAATCAGCGTCAGGCGGGCGTCGAAAATGTGGAGTTCCTGAAGGGTGAGATCGAGGAGATTCCCTTGCCGGATCACTCCGTGGATGTGGTGATTTCCAACTGTGTCATCAACCTCTCCGCGGACAAGGATCGCGTTCTGCGCGAGGCATTCCGGGTGCTGAAGCCCGGCGGCCGGTTTGCGGTGTCGGATGTGGTGGTGAGCGGCTCCGTGCCTGAAGCCGTTCGCAAGAGCATGATGCTTTGGGTGGGGTGCATTGCAGGCGCTCTTGAAGAAAACGACTATCGCAACAAACTGGAAAGGGCCGGATTTACCGGGATCGGCTTCGAAACCACCCGCACCTACAACGTTGAGGATGCCCGCCAGTTTCTGGATGAGTCCGGAATCAATGTGGATGGAATCGCTGCGCAGGTGAAAGACAAGTTCCACAGCGCGTTCATTCGGGGAACCAAGCCGAAAGCCGCGTGCTGCGGGCCGGACTGCTGCCAGCCTGTCAAGATTCCGGCGAAAGGCTGATGGCGATGGCAAATCACTATAACGTGTTGTTCCTGTGCACCGGCAATTCCGCCCGGTCGATCTTGGCCGAAGCGCTTCTGAACCACAAGGGCAAGGGCGCCTTTACCGCATATAGCGCGGGCAGCCATCCCTCTGGGACGGTGCGGCCGGAGGCGCTGAACCAAATTGAGCTGGCGGGAATCGAAACAGCCGGCCTGCGAAGCAAGTCCTGGGACGAGTTTGCCGCGCCCGGGGCTCCGAAGATGGATTTCGTCTTCACGGTCTGCGACAACGCGGCGAACGAGGTTTGTCCGTTCTGGCCGGGCCAGCCGATGACGGCTCATTGGGGGATTCCCGACCCGGCTGCGGCAAAAGGGACTCCGCAAGAGATCGAGCGGGCTTTCCGGGACGCGTTCTCCATCCTCGACCGCCGCATCGGCCTGTTACTCGCCCTGCCGTTGGCAACGCTGGAGCAACTTGCCATTCAAAAGAAAATCGACGAAATCGGGCGGCAATGAGGGCGTCGCTTTTGCGCCGGGCGGTAGCGGAAAGTCGGCGGTCCCTGCACAAGTCCATGTTTTGAAAAGGCGCGAGTGGAGCCTTGGTGCACGGTTGTGGTATACGTTTTCACATGATTCGCAGCACGTTTTTGTTTGCCGCTCTGTTTGCCATCGTCTTGTCTGCCGCAACCTTCGGCCACGCCCAGAACCCCGCTCCCACGCCCCCGCTGGGCTGGAATAGCTGGGACGCTTACGGGCTGACCATCAACGAAGCCGACTTCAAGGCCAACGCCAAGGTGCTGGCCGGGGTAGAGCAGTTCGGCTGGCAATATGCGGTAATCGACGAAGGCTGGTACATGGATGACCCCTTTGGCGGCACCGTGGAGCAGAAGAAGTACCTTTGGGATGCAAACGGAATCCTGATTCCTGTCGCCAGCCGCTTCCCGACGTCTGCGAACGGTGCGGGATTCAAGCCGCTGGCCGATTGGGTCCACAAACAGGGACTCAAGTTCGGCATCCACATCGTGCGCGGGATTCCGCGCCAGGTGGTTGACCAGAATCTGCCCATCGCCGGGACCCGGTTCCATGCCGCCGATGCTGCCGACAAGGATTCGCCCTGCCCCTGGGATCAGGGCAACTGGGGCATTGCCGACAATGCCGCCGGTCAGGCCTATTACGACTCCATGCTGAAGCTCTATGCCGGATGGGGCCTGGACTACATCAAGGTGGATTGCATCAGCGACCACCCCTACCGGCCCACCGAGATCCAGCAGATTGCGCAGGCCATCAAGAAGACAGGCAGGCCTATCGTGCTGAGCCTTTCGCCCGGGCCGACCGCGCTGGAACATGCGGCCGAAGTGGCCGAGTATGCGCAGATGTGGCGCATCTCCGACGACCACTGGGACGGCTGGACATTCCCTCACGAAGCAGGCAGCGAGTTTCCCTTCGGCGTGCGCGATGCCTTCGACCGGCTGCCCAAATGGTTCACCTATGCGCGGGCCGGCAACTACCCTGACGCGGATATGCTGCCCTGGGGCTGGCTAGGGCCGCATCCGGGCTGGGGCGAGCCGCGCCAGTCCCGCGAAACCCAGGACGAGCAGCGGACCGAGTTCACCCTTTGGGCCATTACACGGTCGCCGCTGATTCTGGGAGCCAACCTCACCAGGCTCGACGCCTTTACGCGCTCCCTGATCGGCAATCAGGAGATGATCTTCATGAACCAGAGCGTGACCTACAGCCATCCGCTGGACGTCGCGACGCTTGGGCCGGGATTCGAAAATGCCAGGGTGTGGCGGGCGACGATCAACGACCCCGGGGCTCGCAATTACGCCGAGTTCTACGGCTTCTTCAACCTGGACAGCAAGCCGGTGACGCTGCACACCACCTGGAAGCAGCTTGGCCTGGATGCCGCCAAGCACACAGCCCAGGACCTGTTCAGCGACACACCAACGAAGGCCTCGAAGGAAGTGAGCGTGACTCTACCACCTCACGGCAGCACGGTCCTGGAGCTCCATCCTGGGCGCGAGTGAGAGGGGAGCCTGTGCGGCGAAGAACGGTTCTCGGAGGGCTGGCGGGCATGATTGTCGCGGCTGACCGGCTGGGGTGGGCAACCACTTCCGGCGGACAGCGGCTGGCAGATGCCGCAAGGGCGCAACTGGGCGTGACCACGAGCTATGACCCGGCATGGGTCAGCCTGAAATACCCCGGCGGCGACGTTCCGCGCTCCACCGGAGTGTGCGCCGATGTGGTGGTCCGCGCCGCCCGCGACGGGTTGGCGCTGGACCTGCAGAAACTGGTTCACGAAGATATGGTGAAGAATTTCGATGCCTATCCGGCGCGCAAAGTGTGGGGATCGACGAAGCCGGATGCGAACATCGACCACCGCCGGGTGCTCAACCTTGAGGCATTCTGGACCCGGGTCGGGGCGCGTCTTTGGGCGGCCGAGAAACCCACTGCAGGCGACAAATTCCCTCAGCCTATTGCAGTGGGCGACATCCTGACCTGGCTGCTGGATGCACGGCTCCCGCACGTAGCCATCGTGGTAAGCCCCGGAGAAAACGCCCAGGTGGTGCACAACATCGGCCGAGGCGTCGAGGAAAACCTGCTCCCGGCATTCGCCTACCATCGGGCCATGGGGCACTATCGCTGGCCGCGAAGCTGATAAGGCATCGGCGGCCAGGTTTCACGGCAATTCGCTCAGCTCCCGCGCGCGGTTGAAGATAGCCAGAAACATGGCCCGCGTCAGCTTCCCGGTATTGGTGTTCTGCAGCGAGGGATGATAACTTGCCAACACCGTCAAGCCATCGGCCAGCTTCAATTCCGCACCATGGCCGAAGACGAATCCCGACCGAGCGGGAACTCGCCCGGCGCGCACCGCATACGAAAAGAATCCGTCGAAGGCGATCTTCCCCAGGCAAACCACCACGCGCAGGTTTCGGAGCAGGGCCATCTCCTCCACCAGCCACGGCGCGCAGTTGCGCTGCTCCTCGGGCTCGGGCTTGTTGCCAGGAGGAGCACAGCGCACCACGGCGCTGATCCACAGCCCGTTGAGCCGCATCCCGTCCTCAATGCCAAAAGCCTTTGCCTGCGAGGCCAGCCCGGCGTCAAAGAGCGTTGGAAATAGAAAATCGCCCGAGCCGTCCCCGGTAAACATGCGCCCGGTGCGGTTGGAGCCGTGCGCCCCCGGAGCCAGTCCCAGCACAAGAATCCTGGCCGACTCCTCCGCATCCAAACAACCGAACGACGGCACCGGCTTGCCCCAGTAGTCGCACTGGGCATAGGCGCGCCGTTTGGCCCGTGCTATCTCGGCGCAGTAGGTGCGCAGGCGCGGGCAGCGGTCGCAGGCAACAATGCGGGCGTTCAGAAATTCGAGCGGGGAAGGGCCGATGGGCATGGCGAAATTTTACGAGATCGGGCACCCAGTTGGGGCATACTTCCAAGCGAGCAGAAAAGCGGCTCGGGGTCGCTCGCGGAATGCGGCGAAAGTCCGAATCCGTTCTTATAAGGAGATAAGGAGAAAACCTATGAAGGCAGCAAAGCTGTTGCTGTTGGCCGGCGATTTTGTTGAGGATTACGAAATCATGGTTCCGTTTCAGGCCCTGCAGATGGTGGGCCACAGCGTCGATGCGGTCTGCCCCGGCAAGAAGAAGGGCGACACGGTCCGCACCGCCATCCACGACTTTGAAGGCGACCAGACCTATACGGAGAAACGCGGCCACAACTTCCAGCTCAATGCCACGTTCGAAGAGGTCGACCCTGCCAATTACGACGCGCTGGTGGTTCCCGGCGGCCGCGCGCCGGAGTATCTACGGCTGGACAAGAGGGTGCTCGATATCGTTCGCCACTTTGACACCGCCGGCAAACCCATCGCTGCGCTCTGCCATGGTCCGCAACTGCTGGCCGCTGCGGGCGTGCTCAAAGGCCGCAAGCTCAACGCCTATCCCGCCTGCGCTCCCGAGGTCGAGCTGGCCGGCGGCATTTTCGTCCCCGTGGACTTTTTCGGCGCAGTGGTGGACCGGAACCTGGTGACAGGCCCCGCCTGGACCGCGCACCCAGCCTGGCTGGCGCGATTTCTTGAGGTGCTGGCGGCGCATATGGCAGACGAGCAAGTCAGCGAGTCAGCAGTTCAGCGAGTTGGCTAGCTGACTCGCTGGATAGCTGACTCGCTCTGTTACCCCCGATCCACCAGCGCCTTCATTGCCTCGTTGTAGCGCTCACCCGCGGCTGCTTCAGGGGGAAAGATCTCCGCCAGCCGCGAGACCACTTCGGGCGCCAGGGCGATCTCTAACGCCGCGGCATTTTCGTCCAGATACTTGCGGCGCTTGGTGCCGGGAATCGGCACAATGTCCTCGCCCTGAGCCAGCACCCATGCCAAGGCAAGCTGGCTGGCGGTGACCGCTGCCTCAGAGGCCAGTTGCTGCACCTTTTCCACCAGTTCCAGATTGCGCTTGAAGTTCTCTCCCTGGAAGCGGGGAGCGGAGCGGCGCACATCGTCCGGCGCAAAGTCTTCCGGGCTCTTGATAGCCCCGGTCAGGAAGCCCCGGCCCAGCGGGCTATAGGCCACAAAGGCGATTCCCAACTTGCGGCAGGTGGGCAGCACCTCCGGCTCCGGGTCGCGCGTCCACAACGAATACTCGGTCTGCAGCGCCGTGATGGGGTGCACCTTCACCGCGCGCTCCAGCGTTGCCGGTGCGGCTTCAGAGAGGCCCAGAAAGCGTACCTTGCCTTCCTCCACCAGCCGGCTCATGGCCCCCACCGTCTCTTCAATCGGCACTTTGGGGTCGACGCGATGCTGATAGTAGAGGTCGATCGTTTCCATGCCCAGCCGCCGCAAACTGCCCTCCGCCGAGCGGCGCACGTAGGCCGGGCTGCCGTCGATGCCGCGCTTGGAAGGGTCGGCAGGGTCGCGCACGATGCCGAACTTGGTGGCCACAAACGCCCGGTCCCGGCGCCCCTTCAGCGCCCGGCCCACCAACTGCTCGTTGGTATGCGGTCCGTAGGCGTCCGAGGTATCCAGAAAGTCGATGCCCAGTTCCAGTGCCCGATCGATGGTTGCCAGCGATTCCTGCTCATCGCGAACGCCGTAAAAGTCGCTCATCCCCATGCAGCCCAGGCCAATGGCCGAGACTGTGGGGCCGTTCTTGCCCAACACGCGCGTCTTCAATGCTTTTCCTTCTTTCGAACTTAGGGTCCGTCAGTCCGCCGAAACCAGCTCGCGTTCCAGTTCGCTTTCGCTGCGAATCGGCCCGCCGATGCGGATGCGCTGCTCGATCTTGCGGTAGTTGGCGATTTTGTGGGTCAGTAAAGCGTGAGCCCGCTGCAGCGCCTCGATCTGGGACGCTATCTCCGCCTGGTGGTCTTCCAGAATCTTGCGCCGCTCCAGCGAGGTCGAGTCGCCCAGCTCGCGCAATTCGGCATACCGCTGCATCGCCCGGATGGGCATGTTGGTGGCCCTCATGCAATGCAGAAAGCCGATCCAGGCCTCATCGGCCTCCGAGTAGCGGCGATGCCCGTTGCGCGCCCGCCCCACCGGCTGAATCAACCCCACCCGCTCGTAGTAACGCAGCGTGTGCGCGGTCATGCCCGACCGTTCCGCCATGCTCTGAATGGTGTACCCGGCGTCTCTCATGACTTCACCGTACATCTTCGAGCGCACTCCAAGTCAAGGGTGCTGCGCGCACGGCGACTCGCCCGCTGCGGCGGGCGCCCTTTGGGCCGCTACTCCCAATGGCCCTGCAGCGACAGGCTCGCGGTTCCGGGGACCTCTCCAATGGAGCTGCTGGTGTTCACGTAGTAGCTGTGCATGATCAGCGTGACCCGGGTCCCGCCGGCCACTGCCAGATGTACGGATTCCGAGAGCACGTAATGGGGAAAGGCTGTGGTCGAGCCTGTCTGGTGGGCGGCAAAACCCGTCATCTGCTCATACACGCCGATGGTTGAATTCAGGTACCACTCCGCCCCCGCCGGCAGCACCTGGTCGTAATCGGCCTCGGCAAACAGGCGGTCGATGACAAAGGTGTGGCCGGGCGGAATGGCGATGCACAGATATCCCTTGCTGGCCGGCTGCGGAAAGGTGTCGAACTGCTGAAACTGGTCGTAGCCGACGCGGCTGCTCTCCGGAGTAAAGCAGGACTGCGCCTGGTCGGTGGGTATCTGCAACTGCGGATCGTTGGAGGGGGCATCGGGAAAGCGGGAGTGACGCGCATGGTGGCTTTGGGCAAGGAGCGGGATCGCGCCGAGCAGCATACCGGCAAGCACAAGGCGGGAGACACGAGAGTTCATGGCTGGTTCTACCTGGGAGCGGATTTGACCGATTGCTTCACCCAATGGACGCGTCCGCCTCTCCATCCGCTTGCAGACAAAGGGCGAAGCGAACGGTCACCGGCGGCCGAAGAGAGATTCCGGCATCCATTCCGGCGTCCATCGATGCGGCCATGGGGCTGCGGCGTATAGGAAAATGGAGATATGACTTCGGTACGCATCGACAAATGGCTCTGGGCGGCGCGCTTCTTCAAGACGCGAGCCATGGCTTCCAAGGCCTGCGATCTGGGCCGCATCCTCTCCAACGGCGTTCAGGCCAAGCCCGCGCGCGATGTCCGCGTGGGCGACCGGATGCAGATCAAGAACGAGGGCGGCGAGTTTCAAATCGAAGTGCTGCTGCTGAGCGAGATGCGCGGCGGGGCTGCGGTGGCGCAGACGCTCTATCGCGAGACGGATGAAAGCAAGGCCGCGCGAGCCAAGCTGGCCGCCGAGCGCAAGGCCATGCAGGAGTTCGCGCCTTTGCCCGAGCATCGGCCCAGCAAGCGCGACCGTCGCCACATCATCCGCTTCACCGGCCAAAAGTAGCATCGGCGCGCTCTGGACCGGCTCGCAATCGAGGAGCCTGCTGGGGTTTAGCCCGCTCACAAATCGGCTGAAGGCCATCCGGTAGACTTGCCTTGAGAGGTCACGAACCCATGGGAGCAGAACGGTCGGCCAAGGTCGGCATTATCGGAGCAGGTAGCGTAGGAGCAACCATTGCCTATGTAGCCATGATTCGCGGGGTGGCGCCGCAGATCGCCATGTTCGACATCGCCAAAGCCAAGGTTCACGCCGAGGTGCTCGATCTGAATCACGGCATGTTGTTTGTTCCCCAGGCAACGGTCGAGGGCTCGGACGATATTGAAGTGCTGCGCGGCTGCGATGTGGTGGTAATGACGGCCGGGGCCAAGCAGGGCCCGGGGCAAACGCGCATGGATCTGGCGGCGGCCAACACCGGCATCTGCGCCAAACTGCTGCCGGAAGTGATGCGCGTGGCGCCCGACGCTCTTTTGCTTCTGGTGACCAACCCGGTCGATGTGGTCACGGAAGTGGCCATCAAGCTCACCGGGTTGCCATGGGAGCGGGTGATCGGTTCGGGCACGGTGCTGGACAGCTCGCGCTTCCGGTATCTCGTGGCCAAGCACTGCAGCGTCGCTGTGCAGAACGTTCATGCCTACATCGCCGGCGAGCACGGCGACTCGGAGATTCCCCTCTGGTCCAGCGCCACCATCGGCTCCATCCCCCTGAGCCAGTGGGCGGTGGAGGGCCACGGCCGCCTGACCCGGGCCGACAAGGAAGGGATCGTCCACAACGTCAAGGATGCCGCCTACCAGGTGATCCAGGGCAAGGGCGCAACTAACTATGCAATCGGCCTGGCGGTGACCAACATCCTGCAAGCCATTCTGAACGACGAGCAGAGGGTTCTGCCTTTGAGCGGGCGGGTGCAGGGGTTCCGAGGCCTGGAAGAAGTCTGCCTCAGCCTGCCGCGCATCGTGGGCCGCAAGGGCATCGAGGGTCCGTTGCCCATCCCCATGACCGTGGACGAAGGCGCCGGCCTGCACGAAAGCGCCGACCGGATTCGGGCGGTGGTGCGGGGATTGGGATATTGATCCTGCGATCCGGCCTCGTGTGATAAAACGGTTCTTCCGGAGAATCAGGCAAGCGATGGAATCAAAGGGCGGGAACGCACGGCTTTACCGCGTCAAATGGTGGAAACGCATCCTTGCTTTGGTCTTCCTGGCATTTGTCCTTGCCGGGTCGGTCACAATCTGGACTGAGATCCTGGTAGGTGAAAGAAAGCCGGCCAAGTGGGAGAGGACGAGTGTCACTCTCGGCCCCTTGTTAGGCGCCTACTTTGTGCTCGAAGTGTTCATCTCCACGGTGACCCTCTTCGAGGACGCCATCGAAGTGCAAACGGTCTTCAGGAATAAGAGGCTTCTCTTCACGGCGATTCGCGGGCGGCGCGAGTACGTGGTCCGCGGCGGTGCGGATTCCGGCCCAACCCGCTACCTCAAATTGGAACCTAACGAAGACGGCCTGCCCACATTGAAATTCGAGAAGTCTTATAACTTCGACGCCGCGTTTTACCGTTGGTTCAACGCGCTCCCCGACCTTGACTTGCGAGAAGGTCACGGTCCCGAGACCAAATGGTTCAACATCTAAGTTCCGGATTTCTCTACAGTCCCGCCGCCGTCTCCCGCGCCATGTAATCCACCACGGCTTTCAAATCCCCGCCGGTTTCCTCGAAGACTCTAAGTTGCCGATCCGCGCCGGTGCCGGTCTCCATGATCTTGCGAATGCCGTTGATCTGCTTGCGGCTGCCTAACGCGTCCACCACCGGATCGACCAAAGCCAAATACTCTTCCATCAGGTCGCGCAGCGGCACTTCCTGCTGCTTGCCAAAGTCGATCAGCTTGCCATCCAGCCCGTAGCGCACCGCGCGAAATTTGTTCTCCATCAAGAGCGGCCGCGCGTACTGGCGAAAGTCCTGGTTGGCCTCGTGCAGCTTGTAGAGATAGGCCG